>JAISPJ010000051.1 GCA_031274995.1 Azoarcus sp. | reverse complement strand
ATTGATTGAATGACGCCGCGGTCTGCCCGACCTCGTCGGTGCCGGAGACTTCCACGCGCCGGGTGAAATCGCCGTTACGCTCGATCTCGCCCATCGCCACCTGCAGGCCCGACAGCGGGGCGATGATGGAGCGGATGATCCTCCAGGCAATGAACACGCTGGCCAACAATCCGACGACGGAAGCAATCAGCATGTTTATGCGCGATGACTGATAGATTTTCGTGGCTTGCTCGAAGTTCTTCTTGGCAAGTTCGTCATTCACATCGATCAGATCGCTGCCGAGCTGTTTCAGGGGTACCCCCAACAAACGGTATCCCCTGTTGAATCGTTCAACAGCCGCGAAGGAGAAATCGCCGGCATGCAGCGAAGCGACGGTGGGGAGAACGATTTCTTTGATGTATTTGGCGTAGTCCTTGTCAAATTGGAGAATCAAGCCCTTTTCTTCATCCGCCAGAGGCGTGGAGGTATAGGTGGCCCACGCCCCGTCGATAATCTTGATCTGCTTTTCGGCCTCGTCCAGGTGTTCCGCCACCGAATGGCTGGCGTGGAACTTGCTGGTCTCCGAGGCAGGGTCGTGCTGGAAGGCACGAAAAATATCGGCGTTCAACGCGCCCAACCCACTGTCGACCTTGCCGAGTTGTGCCAACGCGACGGCTCTTTCGTTGTACATGACATCCACGTTACCCGTAATTCTGTTCATGCCGGTTTCGCCGAACAACACGACGATGATGGTGATCGCGGTGGAAAATGCGGTGAGTAAAAAGAGCCTGCTGCCAACTTTGAGGTTGTTGAACATGACGTGTTCCCGAGGAAATGGAATGTGCGACAGCTAACGAGCCGACGGCATCAACGTGTCAGATATTCGACAAGAACCTCTTCGCAGGTTCCTCACAAGGAAACCTTGTATCTTCCTTGCGGTCATGGTTCGCGCCACGACCCGGGAAGAAGGCAGCTTGCGTTCAACCTGGAGGCATCGACCTTGTTCTGTAGAGACAGCCCTTCTTCTCTCTTCTACGGTCTCAAGGCAGCGAGGCGGGATGCGGTTTCAAGCGTGCCCAAAAAAAAACGCAGCCCGTCGGACTGCGTTAAATCCACACCAAAGACGAGGGTGGAGGAGACACCACAAAATCGCGCATCGTGCGCGATTGGACAAGGGCGCATTATGGGCCTAAACCCACATTGAACACAAGGTTTTTCTGCTCCCCCTCCTCATCCTCCTGTGTTTTCTTCCACCGGCTCGGCCATTGAGCGATAGCCCGCAGGCGGCCCGGTATGCCGGGAGCGAAACAGCAAACGCGACAACTCGGTCAAGGCGAGCTGGTATACCCCGCGCTTGAACTCGATGACCGCGTCCAGTGGAACCCAGTAATCGTTCCAGCGCCACGCATCAAATTCAGGATGCGTGCTGGATCGCAGGCAGACATCCGTGTCGTGCCCTACCAGCCGCAGCAAAAACCAGATTTGTTTTTGCCCGCGATAGGTGTTACGCCACTCTCGCTTGACCCAATGCTTCGGCACGTCGTAGCGCAGCCAGTCACGGGTACGACCAAGAATCTTGACGTGTTCGGGACGCAAACCGATTTCTTCCTGCAATTCCCGGTACATCGCCTGCTCCGGCGTTTCACCCTGCTTGATGCCACCTTGCGGAAATTGCCATGAATGCTCGCGGATACGTTTTCCCCAGAATACCTCGTTTCGCGTATTGACAAGAATAATGCCTACGTTCGGTCGATACCCTTCACGGTCGAGCATGATCGAACCTTCAGATTCATAGAACTGGGCCGATTCTTTCATACTTGCCCGTACATTTGAAGACGCTACGCTGCCGTGTGCAGAAATGGGCCACACTCCGCGTTAAAATCAATGCGTCTGAAACAACTTTGACCGTTTTCATGCGCGCCAGCCAATTTCACTTCAACACCCTCAAGGAAGCTCCCGCCGACGCCGACGCTGTAAGCCAGAAGCTCATGCTGCGCGCGGGCATGATCCGCAAAGTTGCCGCGGGCATCTACGATTACATGCCGCTGGCGCTGCGCTCCATCCGCAAGATCGAAGCCATTATTCGAGATGAACTCAACCGCGCGGGGGCACTGGAGATTTCCATGCCGCTGGTGCAGCCCGCCGAGTTGTGGCAGGAGACCGGGCGATGGAACAAAATGGGCCAGGAAATGCTGAGGCTGCGCGACCGCCACGGGCGCGATTTCGCCTTTCAGCCCACGTCGGAAGAAGCCGTCACCGACATTGCCCGGCAGGAACTCAAAAGTTACCGGCAACTTCCCTGCAATTTCTATCAGATTCAAACCAAATTCCGCGACGAACGCCGTCCCCGTTTCGGTTTGATGCGTGGCCGCGAATTCACCATGAAGGATGGTTACTCGTTCGACCGTAGCGCTGAAGCCGCCGGTAAAAGCTACGATGCAATGTACGCGGCCTATTGCAACATCTTCGACCGGATCGGCCTTGTCTATCGCGCAGTTGCCGCCGACACCGGCGCGATTGGCGGTGATCGCTCGCACGAATTCCAGGTCATCGCCGACACCGGCGAGGATGCCCTCGTTTACTGCCCGGATTCGGACTACGCCGCCAACATCGAGTTGGCCGAAGCCCTGCCGCTCCTCCCGGCACGGGGCAGCGCGGTGGCGAAGCTCGTCAGGACCGCCACGCCTGGCATGGAAGCTTGCAACGCCGTTGCCGAATTCCTCGGCGCGCCGCTCACCACCACCGTCAAATCGCTCGTACTCGCCAGCGATGAATTCGACGATGCCGGGCACATCGTCGCCACGACACTTTGGCTGTTGCTCGTCCGGGGCGATCACGAACTCAACGAAGTCAAGGCGAGCAAGATAGAAGGTCTCAATGCCGGTTTCCGTTTTGCTTCCGAGACAGAGATTGTCGGACACTTCGGCTGCAAACCCGGCTATCTCGGCCCCATTGCCCCCTGCAAACCCGTGCGCGTCGTTGCTGATCGCACCGTCGCCAGTATGTTCGATTTCATCTGCGGCGCAAATGCCGAGGGCTACCACTACACCGGCGCAAACTGGGGGCGTGATCTGCCTAAACCCGAAATCGTCGCCGATATCCGCAATGCCGCCGTCGGCGACCCTTCGCCGGACGGCAAGGGCACGCTTGCCATCAACCGGGGCATCGAAGTCGGGCACGTCTTCTATCTTGGCGACAAATACTCCCGCGCCATGAACGCCTCCTTTCTCGATATCGACGGCAAACCCCGTTTCTTTGAAATGGGTTGCTACGGCATCGGCGTTACCCGCATTCTCGGCGCGGCCATCGAACAGAACAACGATGAGCGCGGCATCCTCTGGCCTGCCGCCATCGCGCCATTTGAAGCCGTCGTCTGCGCCGTCGGGTGGGGCAAA
Source organism: Azoarcus sp. (assembly GCA_031274995.1). Classification (GTDB taxonomy): domain Bacteria; phylum Pseudomonadota; class Gammaproteobacteria; order Burkholderiales; family Rhodocyclaceae; genus WRNU01. The sequence continues at coordinate 1,108 of JAISPJ010000051.1, read as the reverse complement.
TCCGAGTCCGTCCGCCTTGAATCCACGCGGCTTTACGAGGCTCTGCGCGAGGCAGGCGTCGACGTCATTCTCGATGACCGCGACGAGCGTCCCGGCGCGATGTTCGCCGATTGGGAGCTCATCGGCGTTCCGTTCCGCCTGACCGTCGGCGAACGCGGACTGAAAGAAGGCATCGTCGAAGTCCAACTCCGCCAAGGGGGCGAGCAAGTGAAACTTATTCCCGCCGAAGCTGCCGGATACCTCGTCGGCCTTCTGCGCCACACATTGCGTTGAGCATGCCGAAAGTCGTAAAGCCTGCCAGACGCCGCCTTCTGCCCCTGCTTGCCGCATGCGCCTGCGCGCTGGCCAGCCCGGCGACGCAAGCAGGAAATCAGGAGAGGGAACTTCTGGCGGCCAGCGTTCGCGCCGCCCTGCATCAGGCCGTGAGCGATGCCCCTCCCTCCATCGCAATTAAAGATACTGCCTGGCTCGCCGAAATGTCCCAACGCCTCGAGAAGCGCGTTCCCGAACCAATCACCCGCAAGGAACTGCTGACTACGATCCACTATGAGGCCACTCGCGCGGGGCTTGACCCGCAACTCGTCCTCGGCCTCATTCATATCGAAAGCCGGTTCAGAAAGTACGCGCTCTCGAAAGCTGGCGCACGCGGCTACATGCAGGTCATGCCGTTCTGGGTCGCTGCCATCGGCAACCGGGAAGACAACCTTTTCCACATGCGCACCAACCTGCGATACGGTTGCACCATCCTGCGCCACTACATCGACCTCGAAAAAGGCAACCTTTTCCTCGCCCTGGGCCGTTACAACGGCAGCCGGGGCAAATCCGAATACCCGGATCGCGTACACGCCGCCTGGCAAAAACAATGGGCATGGACGCCAACGCAAACACCCGTGCAAACGGCTGCTCAATCGCCCTCGCCCACTCCCGCAAGCACGCCGCCTCCCGCCTCCAATGCCTCTCGCATATCAGGGCGCCGTGACATCGTCATCGTTCGCTGAGCTGGATGAAACTTTCTTTTACTCCCGCCGAATCTCATTTATTTGTGTCTCTATACTTTGCCAAATCTGAATTTTCGCGCTAGAATTAGCAAGCTTTGGGGGGGCTTTGG
>JAISPJ010000047.1 GCA_031274995.1 Azoarcus sp. | reverse complement strand
GGCTGCCAGTAGGGAGGTGGTAGAAACCGGACAGACAGGGAATGGAAAAATCGGGCTGAAACCCGCGCCGTTACAGGGAAACCGGACTGAGAAAAATAATCTTGATTTCTGGACTGTTCACGTCGGCCGAAAACTGACCATGTAGGGGTCAACTCACGAAACGGAAATTATTGTACGTTAGTATATTTTCATATATAATGCGTATAGCATTAAAAATACCGGTTATCTCCGTCAATCTCCCGTAGTGGCCGGAGTTTTCCCTGTGAAACCATTTTGTGTTGCCTCCAAATGTAGTCACCGGTCAAGTTGATATGCTCCCACCCCAACGGGGAAAAGTTGGAGAGTAGCTTTTCGTCGATGGGCTGCCCCGCGTTACGAAGTGCCTGGATAGCGCGTTCCAGGTAGACCGTGTTCCATAAAATGATGGCCGCGACGACCAAGTTGAGGCCGCTGGCGCGGTAACGCTGATTTTCAAAGCTGCGATCCCGAATTTCCCCAAGCCGATTCAGAAATACCGCTCTAGCCAAAGCGTTTTTTGCCTCCCCCTTGTTCAATCCGGCCTGCACCCGCCGCCGCAATTCCACGTTCTGCATCCAGTCGAGCATAAACAGCGTGCGCTCGATGCGCCCAAGTTCCCTCAGAGCGACGGCCAGTCCATTACGGCGGGGGTAGCTGGCTAATTTTCTGAGCATCAGCGAGGCCGTTACGGTTCCTTGTTTGATCGAAGCGGCAAATCGCAGGATTTCGTCCCAATGAGCGCAGATGTACTTGGCGTTGATGCTGCCGCCAATCATCCCGGTCAGTGTTGGGAACTGCTTGGCGTCACCGTTGATGTACAGCCGTTTGTCTGCCAGATCACGGATTCGTGGAGCAAAGCGGAAGCCTAGTAGGTGCATCAGCGCAAACACATGATCGGTGAAACCGGCGGTATCGGTGTAGTGCTCCTCAATGCGTAGGTCAGATTCGTGACATAACAACCCATCAAGCACATGAGTCGCATCCCTCACTGTGGCGTTGATGACTTTGGTATGAAATGGTGCGTACTGGTCGGAGATGTGCGTGTAGAACTTAACGCCCGGTTCTTGGCCGTACCTCAGATTCACCTGGCTCGCTGAAAGCCCATGCCCACCGGCTTTGAAATTCTGACCATCCGATGATGAGGTTGTGCCATCCCCCCAATAAGAGGCGAACTGCTGTTGGGATTGGGCGTTGACCAGTTCAGCAAGTGCCGCTGAATAAGTCTCGTCGCGGATATGCCATGCCTGCAACCAAGACAGCTTCGCATAGGTTGTGCCGGGGCTGGATTCGGCCATCTTGGTCAGGCCCAGGTTGATCGCGTCGGCCAGGATCGTGGTCAGCAACAGGTTCTTGTCCTTGGCTAGGTCGCCCGATTTCAGGTGCGTGAAGTGGCGAGTGAAGCTCGTCCACTCGTCCACCTCCAGCAGCAGTTCAGTGATCTTGACGCACGGCAGGATCATCGCCGTCTGGTCGATCAGTGCCTGCGCGGTATCGGGCACCGCCGCATCGAGCGGCGTGATCTTCAAGCCCGATTCGGTGATGATGGCGTCCGGCAGTTCGTTGGCCGTCGCCATGCGGTTGACGGTGGCGAGCTGCGTTTCCAGCAGCCTCAGCCGGTCATGCAGGTACTGGTCGCAATCGGTGGCCACGGCCAGCGGCAATTCGCTGGCCTGCTTGAGGCTGGCGAATTTCGCGGGTGGAACCAGGTAGTCCTCGAAATCCTTGAACTGGCGCGATCCCTGCACCCAGATGTCGCCGGAGCGCAGCGCGTTCTTCATCTCCGACAGCGCGCACAGTTCGTAGTAACGCCGGTCGATGCCGGCGTCGGTCATGACCAGCTTCTGCCAGCGCGGCTTGATGAAATCGGTCGGCGCGTCGGCGGGCACCTTGCGGGCGTTGTCGCTGTTCATGCCGCGCAGTACCTCGATGGCGTCGAGCACATCCTTGGCGGCGGGCGCGGCCCGCAGCTTGAGCACGGCGAGAAATTCCGGTGCGTAGCGGCGCAGCGTGGCGTAGCTCTCGCCGATGCGGTGCAGGAAATCGAAGTCCTCGGGCTGCGCGAGTTTCTGCGCCTCGCTGACGCTCTCGGCGAAGGCATCCCAGGATATGACGGCCTCGATGGCGGCGAACGGATCGCGGCCCGCTTGCTTGGCCTCGATCAGCGCCTGGCCGATGCGCCCGAACAGTCGCACCTTGGCATTGATCGCCTTGCCGGACGCCTGGAACTGCTGCTGATGTTTGTTCTTGGCGGCGTTGAACAGCTTGCCGAGGATGCGGTCATGCAGGTCAATGATTTCGTCGGTGACGGTGGCCATGCCTTCGACGGCCAGCGCGACGAGGGTGGCGTAACGGCGCTGCGGCTCTAACTTGGCCAGGTCGGCGGGCGTCATCTGGCCTCCCTCGCGGGCGATCTTGAGCAGGCGGTTCTGGTGCACCGACCGCTCGATGCCGGAAGGTAGGTCGAGCGCCTGCCATGCCTTAAGGCGTTCAACGTGTTCGAGCATGTGTCGTGAGTTCGGCTTGGCCGGAGACTGGCGCAGCCAGGCCAGCCTGGTCGCCTTACCGTTGTCGCGGCGCTTGAGCAGATCGTCGAGGCGGCGGCGATGCGCGTCCGATAGCGGTTCGGCCAAGGCATCGTAGATGCGCCGGTTGGAGCGAGTGACTGCCTCGGCACTTGCACGCTCAATGGCATTGAGG
>JAISPJ010000068.1 GCA_031274995.1 Azoarcus sp. | reverse complement strand
TATAACGCGGTGGGGCGCTTCGGGCGCATCTCGGAAGTCGCCACGCGGATCGCCGGGCAACTCTCGGGGGAAGGCAACTCAGCGGCCTTCCGCGAGTTTGCCTGGAGGTTCGTGAACATCATCGCCCGCGCGCTGGTGGAATTGGGGCAAAGGCCGGACTACCTGCTGATCCAGCGCCACGTCATCAATATCGACCCGCTTTTTATCGAATACGCGCAGCATTTCTTCGGCAAGAAAGAACCCAAAGCGTGGGAAGCCATCGTCCAGATCGAGGGCAGGTTGAACGACAAAAACATCCCCCGCGCCATGATCGGGCGGGAGTTGCGTGTGGTGGCCATCGAGCAGTACCTCTCCATGTCCCGCATCTTCGATCCGGTACTCGAAGGTTTGCGCAGTGCCGTCCGGTACGACCGCACCTATTTCGACAAGATCGTCGCCTCCCTCCTGCCGCTTCTGGAAAAACTCACCACTGGAAAGATTGCGCAACTGCTCGCGCCCAACTATTCGGACTTGCTCGACCCGAGGCCGATCTTCGAGTGGATGCAGGTCATCCGCAAACGCGGCATCGTCTATGTGGGGCTGGATGCCTTGTCGGACGCGGAGGTCGCCGCCGCCGTGGGGAATTCGATGTTCTCTGACCTGGTTTCCGTCGCGGGGCATCTCTACAAGCATGGGGCCAATGACGGGCTGCCCGGCGGGTTTGATGCCGGGAAAGTGACGGTGAACCTCCATGCGGACGAGTTCAATGAACTGATGGGCGACGAGTTCATCCCGCTCATCAACAAGGGGGGCGGCGCGGGCATCCAGGTGACGGCCTACACGCAGACCCTCTCCGACATCGAGGCGAGGATCGGCAACCGGGCGAAAGCGGGGCAGGTCATCGGCAATTTTAATAACCTTTTCATGCTCCGGGTGCGGGAGACGGCCACCGCAGAATTGCTCACCAAACAGTTGCCCAAAGTCGAGGTCTATACCGCCGCGCGGATCTCCGGGGCGACAGATTCAAGTGACCCACACGGCGACGCCGCCTTTACGAGCACCGCCTCCGAGCGCGTGACGGCTGCCTCCGTGCCGATGATCGAGCCCGCGCATATCGTTGCGCTACCCAAGGGGCAGTGTTTCGCGCTGATCGAAGGCGGGCAACTTTACAAGATTCGGATGCCACTTCCCAAGCCCGACCCCGACGAGTCTCTGCCACAAGATTTGCAGCAGATGGTCTCCGTCATGCGGCTCATCACCGGGGAGGAGAACCCGTGGTGGCAAGGCGGCGATGGGGTTGAAGATCAGGGGATACCCGCTGACCTCATGGACGAGGAAGAGGTCGCGGCATGAGCGAAGCTGCCACAACCCCCTCTCGCCAGCAGGAAACCCGGCAGGGCCTTGTCCTGACCCTCGTGCTGTTGCCTTTTACGGTTTTTGGGATTCTGTGCGGGGCGCTTTTTTTGTCCATCCTCGCCGAATGGGCCGGGATGGTTCTTTTCTGGAAGGATCAGGGCTGGCATCACGCCGAGCGGATGCTGGAGGCGGAACTGGATCAACTCTCCGTGCAGTTTACGCATGGGGTGCTGGTTTCGGCTCCGGGCAACCGCGCCCGCGCACTCGTGGAAGTGGCGCGGGAGTGGGTGCTCGTCAAAAGCGGGTTTCTGGACTGGACGCGGGAAGCGGCAGCACGGGCCGCCGATACCACGGGGCGGGCGCGAACGTTTCGGGACTATCTGGCGCTTGCACATGTGGCTTGCCAGGACGCGCTGATGGCCGTTGCTTTCACGGTGCTGGTGTTTTTTACGCGGCTCCTGGTGCTCGTGCTCACACTGCCACTCTTCGGGCTTGCAGCTTTTGTGGGGTTCGTGGATGGGCTCGTGCGCCGGGACATTCGGCGCTTCTGCGCGGATTCCGAGTCGGGGTATGTCTACCACCGGGCGCGGGCAAGCCTCGTGCCGCTGGCGGTGCTGCCCTGGGGACTGTATCTGGCGCTGCCTGTCACGGTTCATCCGCTTTTGATCCTGCTACCTGCGGCCATCCTCCTGGGGGTAGTGGTCAACATCACGACGAACAATTTCAAAAAATACCTCTGAGACAAGGCCGTTTGATTTGTAGCTGCGCACTCTATTATTTTGCATAGCAAATAAAAATCAGTTCTTGCGTTTTCTCAACTCAGCGACGCATTTCCTGTAATTTTGAAGTTCCGCGCCACTTTACGCAGGCACAAAAAAACTATAGAATGTCAAATGGAAGCTCCGCATCTGGTGCGAGCACTACGAAAAGCGGGGATGCAGTCCTCTCGGAAGCCCTCAGTTAACGTTCAACTGAAGGAGGATGATATGTTCAGCAGCCGATTTTTCCATCCTCGACTGATGGAGGGAATCTTTAGTCGAACCTTCATCACCCTGGACATCATTGGCCTAATCCTTATTTTCTTTCCAGCGCCCTTCTTTTCCAGTAGCGGCAGCTGGGAGTCGACGTTAACGCTAGTCGGGACAACCTTTTTGACGATGGGCATTAGCTTACCTATAGCAATTTTTTTTCAAGAAGAACTCAACAAAGCATCATTCAGTCTAATAAATAATTGTGCTGAAAGCGGTATCAAGGAAATCTTTCCGAGCAGAGAGACGCATGGAGCCGATTTTCATGAAGCAGTGGGTAATGCCGCCAGCAGTTCATATAATGCTGATTTTCTTGGGGTTGCCTTTCGCAATTTGTTTGATCCAAACCAGACGCAGGATCACAGAATAGAAAGAATAAGGAATCGACTTACTTCTCCCCACGTTAAACTCAGAATCCTTCTCCTTGATGCAAAATCAGAAGCGGCACAGCTACGCGACCGGATAGAGGGCGGCGGAACAATCATTGAGAACATAAGAACCGCTAACCTGAAGATCATCCCTACTCTTGTGCATCGGAGAATTAATGAGAAGATCGAGCGCGATAGGGATTACAGGAAAATAGTGGATGCTGTCCTAAAGTCTGACAAGGAGAGCTCCATAGCCGATCCCGACAATTATGAAGTGCAGACCGTCTTGGAATCAGTCAAAAAAAGCGCCGTAGCAGGCCTCGTCCAAGATGAAGTAGAAGCCGTCCTGGAGTCGGTAAAAAAAATCGCTACCGCTGGACTCGGAAAGACAGAAGTGGGGAGCGTCCTGGAAATAATCAAGAAAAGCACCGAAATCGGTCTGGACAAAAATGAAGTAGAGGCCGTTCAGAAATTTGTTAAAAAAATCGCAGACTACTATCTCTTCAAAGAGTTGGAGTTGGGAGTAAATGTTCGTTTGTATAAACATGACCCAATTATGTTTATGATGCTATTTGATGGTTCACTTTTCGCAGAACAGTACCATTTTGGCCGTCCTCATGGGCCGCATGGGCGGTCGTGTATTGGGGGGCATGTTCCGGTTATTCATTTTTCAAGAGCAGCGAAGGCATATAACTTTCTATCGGCTCATTTTGAACATGTATGGGAAACAAGCAAGGATATTTCCAGTTATGTTGTCCGTGCAGGATTGCTAGAGTACGAAAAAGAAAAGAACTTAACATTCTGATCCAGTTGGAAATATTCCATGATTCCCAGGACTATGATGACGGAGTCGCAGGTTAATCTCTCCTGAAATGTAATACGCGGCAATTCGCTCACCAGCCTTCCCGTCTTCAAACTCACCGTCACAATGCTCAACGGGAAGTCCCGAAAATTTTCATTCAACAGCATCCACTTCTTCGGTCGGATTTTTGTATACCGCGTTCCACCAAGTGTTAAAGACGATCTTCAAAGCTAACCACCACGCATAGACAACAGGCGGTGAAAAACAAGCGCCCTCGTCGAGCAGCCCATGAGCCAGTTGATTGCGTAGATTCGGGCCGAAACCGTCGCAAAACAAAGCCTTGAACTCGAAGACGAGGTCTTTCCCGAAAATTTGTTCGGCTTCAGGTAAATCTATCAAGGTAGATAATCCATTTTCTGTCTCGATACCATTCACGTCAAGATGTGTCGTCTTTGCTCCAGCATTTTTAAGGTGCACACGCACCATATGTTCTATCTGTGGGATCAGCAGGTGCAATGCTGTCACGAAATTTCGGTCATAACCTGCAAATAGAGCTTTCCCAAAAAGTCCGGCCCGTTCTATTGGGATGAGAGGTGATTGCTTGGCAAGATTGACAAAATCAGCTTCACACAGACGATGCTCGAGCAAGAGAACTTCCAGTGCTGGCATAATATACCCACAAGACACGATATTAACTCTTGTAGTGTACCCGCGAATCATCTCCATATGAACAGTCATTTCCTTGTCCTCAATCATTGACGGACGCTTCGCAATGACTCGACCATCCTGACTAAATACTGTAGCCGAAAAAAAGTTTGTCAAAAACGACTGATTTATTAGCATTAGTGCACTATTACGCTGTTCATCAACTTTTCCAATAGAACAAAGATTAACAAAAGAAAAGAGCGCATCGTTAGCAGTTTTTCCACTGACAGAATTGCGAGCACCATCGACGAGCTTGGTAATGTCAATCTCTTGTGTCTCTGTCACCTTCATTTCACTAAGAGTTTTTTCTCCCGCATCATCTAATTGCGCATGAAGTTCATCAATTCTTTCATTAACCCGATAAGAATCTCTTTGATTATTCGGGATCGTCCGATAGGTCTGAATGGCTTTTTCGTAAAAATGTGCCGCAGTCATGTGACTAGGGTTGCCAGCTAAAGTGTTGGCAGTAGCTTCTTTGGCATATCCTTCAGCGACTTCCACCGTCATCTCAGTTGCTTTCGTCTTGTTTTGGTCGAGTTCGTACCAGTCGGCAGAAACAGAAAAGAAATTTCGCGCACTGAGTAAACCGCCTTTACCGGCAAAGTCCCGAGCTAGACCCTCAAGTTTCTGAGCGATACAGGATCGGTTAGATTTTGCCAGTTTGTTCTTTTTCAGAAGGTTTGCCAGCCAAAGGGCGAGATTCCCATCATCTGTCTTTGCAGAGTCGAGTAAAGCGAGAAATGATGTCTCCATATCTTCGAGCCTCGCATCTGCACCGGCCCCAAGCATCAAGGCCAACTGTATGGCTCGCTCCCAACATTCTCGGCCTCCGTGAAGGCACGTTTCCGTATCAAGCGGGATGGATCGGTATGCGTCGATAGCTTTCAGCGCAAATGCGGGATTGCGAGGCGCTTGCTTCAGCCATACGAGATCAGCAAGACGGGCCTTCAACCACGCATCGTCAACTAAATCAACGATTTCTGAATAGAACTGAATATCTGCATCTGCCAAGTCATCCGGGATGACAGATCGGCAACCAAGAAAATCTGCATATGGTTTGAATGGCTCGTTCAGACTGGAAGGCGAAAGCATCATAGAGCAGGCATAAGCGAGCAACCAAAGCACTTTTCCGTGTTTTTCCTGTCCTGCTTCCATAGCTTCACGAGCCGCTGCTGAGAATGCTGGGCTCATCGAGATGTAACCATCGCGGGTCGCCTTTCCAAGCACCGCCTCCCATCCACTTTCAGCGAAGTCTTGCGCAGTGACGATGAGGTCTGCGGGGTATCGTTCGCTTGTCATCTGTTTTCTCCCTTGAGGCAGGTCTAATTCAAACACGGTCTTGCATGCGCTGCATTATTTGAATTTACAATTATATTCATTTTTTTGGTATGGCATTGGGCTGATACACTGACTGAGACGTGGGGATATTTCAAGCAGGGGTCGAACGAATGTTCTTCCATCACCGTGCCCACAACAGTCACCCGCCGTTCGCGGCATGGTCACAAGCGCTGCGAGGAACAAGTTCAGTACGCTAAAGTGGATAGTTTTTGATTTATACGGAGTATGCAAAACGGGAAATGTTGAGTTAAACGCCCGCCTTCAATTCTACTTTGAACAATTGGACACAATTAACAACAGGGCGGATCTTCTTGCGTTTGCACTCATTTTGCCTCGTATTTTTTTACAGCGATATGAACTCCCGATTTATCATTACACATCACCAGAAGCATTTTTTAGCATGTTTTCTGGAGATAAAAACAATAAAGAAGAAAATAAGAAGTCAAGCTTGTGTTTGCATCTTTCTCGGTTCGACCTTCTAAATGATATGTCAGAAGGGCAAGAGGTAATACATTTTTTGAGCTATGCCGGGCTTAAATTGTTCAGTGAGCATGCAGTCTCAAAAGATGAAAATGGTTTATATCGCATATGGGAGAATATTCCTGAGCTTTTGAAAGCTTGCACAAGAAATCAATCTCATAATGAATGGTATGTCGCCTGTTTTTCGAGTGACAGGGATTCTTTGCCAATGTGGAATTATTATTTGAAAAATGGACGATACGAAGGCTACAATATAGGCTTAAAGCCGGAATATATGAAAAATCTACTCATTGGAAAAGTTGTTTATGAGGATAAAGATAAAGAAAAGTTATGTTATGCTTTTATAAAAAAAGCCAATGAATGTATTAAAAACGATAAATCAGACATTCCTGTTGAGCAAATATTGTATTCATTTATTGTTTCCTGGCGTTTACTATTTAAGGCGAGTTATTTTAAGCATGAAGAAGAAGCAAGGATAATCATCGTTTTGCCGCAAGAAGGGAAAGAATACAAAGTAGACTATAAGGTGTCTGGAGGTCTCTTAGTTCCATATATTAAGGAATATTTTTACCCTTCAATTGAAGATGGAGAGTTAGTATTAGATAGCGTGACGATTGCTCCTGCGCTGCATTTAAGTCAAAAGGAAGCGGCAAAGGAGACAACGATTAAATTCCTTCATGATCGTGGCTTTAAGATTGACATAGACAAGGTTATGAACTCTGTAATCCCTGTCAGATTCTAAAGAACAGACATATAGCATTTTTCAGTTTCAAAATCAGTCTCAGGGCGACGTGCCAAAACAACCGCCACCCGCGCGATGAATACCGCTGAACTTCCCGTGCCGTCAAAAAATCGGACTGCGCCTGATTCCCATTTTCCGTAGAAAACCAGCCTTGACTCGCCAGAACATCACGCATCCACCTTTGTTTGGACAGCACGATGCAATGGTCAGCCACGCTTGCGGGTTTCTTGCTCGCGAGCCTCATTACCGCCCCCATTTGGAGCAGCGCCTCGGCGCAGGCCGATGGGAGCGTCGAGCGCGAACGCCTTACGCTCATTGCACGGCAACTCGAACACATCGAACGCCAAGCGGATGAAATCGCGCGCATCGCACACGAGTCGGCACAAAACACCCGCTATTACTTTGACGCTCCGCGCCTGAAAGCCGATGTGCGCCGGGTGCGCGCGGGGATCGACGCCTACTTGAACCCCGCCCGCGCGCTGCCGCGTGATGTCGGGGAGCTCATCGGCGACTACACGGCGGAGGCTGCTCCGAGATGAGCCTTGAGTCTGACCAGGCCACCGCTTTCTATATCAATGCTGGTTTTCCGCCCGGTCAGGTCTCCTTCGTCATGCGCGGCATCGTCTTTGCCGTGCTGCTGCTCTATGGCGCGTGGGCCATGAAAACCGCCTACAGCGGATGGGCAGAACAAAGCCTCACCAACGCCCAATTCGCCATGCTCATCGCGCGATTCCTCGCGCTCTTCCTGGCATTGGGATTTTTCCTGCTTTGACCAACCCCTGACACGAGACAAAAAACATGCAAAAACACCCCCAATCCCAACTCATCGCCGCCATGCTTGCCTTCGCGGCCTCCTGCAATCCGCCTGTGGCCTGGGCCGCGTTGCCCACGGTCGATAACCCGACCCGAGGCGTGGGCTCTGGAATTCTGGACACGCTCCAAAACTACGGTTACGACATCGTGATGCTGCTGGCGCTGATCGTCGTGGCCAGCATTTTTGTGGGCGTGTGCTACCACTCCTACAACATGTACAAGGAAGTCCAGGCCAACCGCGCGAAATGGGGCGACTTCGGCTTGACCGTCGCCGTCGGCGCGGCGCTGCTCGTCATCGGCATCTGGCTCTTGACCAAGGCCACCGGCGTACTGTGATGTCCGCCCTGCACCAGACCGACGGACTCGTCACGTTCCTCCCGCACCGCCTGAACCGCCAGCCGGTGGTGGTGCGGGGGCTCACCAATGACGAGCTTTTCGTGTGCGTGGGGCTTTCTGCGGCAGTGGGGGCCTTCCCCGGAGCGATGCTCGCCTGGGCCTTTGGAGCCTTTGCCATGATCCCCACGGCCATCGTCCTGTCGGCGGCCCTGGGCATCTTCATCGGGGGTGGATTCCTGCGGCGTCAAAAACGGGGCAAGCCTGACACCTGGCTCTACCGCAGCCTACAGATGCGACTCACACGGAAAATCCCCGCGCTCGCGGGGTACATCGGCGGACACGGCCTGATCTTCCGGTCGGGGGCCTGGAGCACCCGGCGAATGAGGCCGCAGCGCGCATGAGCCGTTTTACAAACGAAGTTGAGCACCTTCGCGCGCACGCCAAGACCCTGCGGGGCGTGGTGTGCGCGCTCTTTTTCGCCCTGGTGCTGGCGCTTCTTGGCTGGTGGAACGCCCCCTCGCAATTGACCATCCATGTGCCGCCCGATCTGAGGTCGGGTAGCACGAGGATGTGGTGGGATATTCCGCCCGAAAACGTCTATGCGTTCGCCTTTTACATCTGGCAGCAGTTGCACCGCTGGCCCACGGACGGGGAAGCGGACTACGCCCGCAATATCCGGGCGCTCTCGGCCTATTTCACCCCATCGTGCCAGAACTGGCTCGAAAGCGATTTTGCATACCGCAAAACCCACAATGAACTGAGGCAGCGGGTACGAGGCATCTACGAAATCCCTGGACGCGGTTACGGGGACGATCCTTCGATGCGCTTAAAAACCCTCTCGAAACGGGATTGGGTCGCCGTGCTCGATGTCTCCGCCGACGAATATTTCGGCACCGAACAGGTCAAACGCGCCCTTGTCCGCTACCGGGTCAAGGTCGCCAAGATGGATGCCGACCCGGAGAAAAACCCCTTTGGGATGATGATCGACTGCCTTGCCTCAGAACCCGAACGCATTGAAGCCACCGAGGCCAAAGGAGCGCCTTCCCCATGATGAAGAAAACCGCCTTGATGTTCCTCATCGCCCTGGCCCCCTTTGTGGCGCAGGCCGTCGAACTCCTGCGTTGGGAAAGATTGCCCCTGCCGGTGTCGTTGCATGTCGGGGAGGAGCGCGTCGTCTTCGTCGAGCGGGAGATGCGTGTCGGCGTGCCCGCACACTTGAAAGACCGGCTCCGGGTGCAGAGCGCCAATGGGGCCATTTATCTGCGCGCTGCTGAAACATTTCCGCCGATCCGGGTGCAGTTGCAGGACGCGGCAAGCGGCGCGTTTGTGCTGCTCGACATCACGGCCTTTGAGCGGGATGGGGAAACGCCTCTGGAACCCGTGCGGATCGTCTTCGACCCTCCGAGGACGGACGCGGCGCAGAAGGGGGAATTACCCGCGCAGCCGTCGGCTGTGCGGGATACCCCCGTGCCGATCCTGCTCACGCGGTTTGCTGCGCAAAACCTCTATGCGCCGCTACGCGCGATTGAGCCGGTTGCGGGCATCGCCCGCGTTAACGTGCGCTCAAGCATTGATCTCGGCACGCTGTTGCCTTTCTCCCCCATCGCCTGCCGGGCGCTGGCCGCATGGCGGCTGGAAGGCTACCAGGTGACGGCCATCCTCGTCCGTAACACCTCCCCGCGCGCCGTGCGGCTCGATGCGCGTGACCTGCAAGGCAAATTCGTCGCCGCGACCTTACAGCATTTGATCCTGGGATTGAGGGGGGACGCGACGGATACGACCGCGCTCTACCTCGTCACGCGCGGGCGCGGATTGGCTGAATCTCTGCTGCCTGCGGCGGGCCTCCCCGGCGCAAACCCGGCGGGGCGTCCAGAGGAACTTGGTATGGGGGGCGCACGTAATGAAAAGTAACGCCCTCCTCAAATGGTTGCTGGCCCCGATGCTGCTGGTGGTGTTCATCGTCATCAAATCCGTGTCGGGAGGCGGAGGAAGTGGCGCTGAGATGGACACCGCCCCCCGGCTCACCCCGGAAGAAAAGAAAGCCCTGGGCGTGGAGGCCGACACCCCGAGGGATACCGTCGCCACGCTGGTCGGGCAGGTCAAGCAGCTACGCAATGAACTCAAGGCAACGGTGCGCGACAACGAAATCCAGCGTTCAGAAAACGACCGGCTCCGGCAGCGGGAAGAAACGCTCGACCAGAAGGTCACCAGCACGCTGGAAGCCGAGCGACAAAAAATGCAGGCAGACAGCACGCGGCTGGAAGCCGAGAGGCAGCAGACGCAGGGGTTATTGGAGGAACTGCGCGAGCGGGTGGGCGCAATGACGCTCGGGGGGCACAGCCCTGCCGCCGAATTGCCCGTCGGTGCGGATGGGGCGGAAGCAATCAAAACCCCTTTCGATGATGGGCAGATCGCCTGGCATGAACCGTTGGGGGTTCAGGCAAAAAATAGCGCCCCTGCGATGAGCCTTGGGCAAAAAGCCCTCTCTTTGCCCGAAGATGCCGAAAAACCCGCCATTGCAAACCTGATAGAGCCCGTCAAACCCGTCTACACCCTGCCGGTGAATGCCACGCTCGTGGGTTCCATTGCGATGACGGCCTTGATCGGGCGCGTCCCGATTGATGGCACGGTGAACGACCCTTTCCCGTTCAAGGTCGTGATTGGCGCGGACAACCTCACGGCCAACGGCATTGATTTGCCCGATGTGGCCGGTGCCGTTGCCAGCGGCATGGCTTCCGGGGACTGGACGCTCTCGTGCGTCCGGGGGCAGATCCGCTCATTCACCTTCGTCTTCAACGATGGAACGATCCGCACGCTCCCTGACAACAAAGGCGGTGGCGGGAGCGGCGGCGCAAACCAAGCGGGTCTCGGATGGATTTCCGATGAGAGTGGTGTGCCCTGTGTGAGCGGCGAGCGAAAGAGCAACGCAGCGCAGTACCTCGGAACGCAATCCCTTTTAACTGCTGCCGGGGCCGTGGCGGCTTCCCTCATCAAGTCCGATTCCGGCAGGGTCACGGTCAACGCAACTGATCCCGTGGGCACGGTCGGCATCTCGACCGATTCCGCGATGGGCCGAATCCTCGCGGGCGGCGTGCAGGATATGTCGCAATGGGTCAATAAGCTCTACGGGCAGGCATTTGCGGCGATCTATGTACCCCCGGCGGCAAAGGTGGCCATCCACCTGGATCAGCCCTTGACCATCGACTTCGACCCGAAGGGCAGGAAAGTCGACCACCCCCCCGACGGAGGCCCCGATGTGGCGCAACTCGATTAGTCTGATGGCATTTGCCTGCCTTGCCGCCTGCACGACGGATAAGGAGCACCTGTTACCGGCGGGCAGCGCATCCATGATGGATGTCTGGAACCGGCAAACCGGGGAGGCCACGGGGAGCCTTGCGGGCAGGAGGATACTCGACGCAAGGCTGGCGCTGCGCCGCCCGGTCATTGAACCGTTCGAGGCACACGCCTGGTCACGGGATAGCGCCAATGAAATCGACGCCCAATTCAAACGCTTGCCTAATCCAGATCTGGTGATGTTCGTCTTTCCGCACCTGGCAGGCGCAAATTCCGCCCCAATCCCCGGCTATAGCACCGTGTTCCCGATGTACTCCCGTGTGCAGTACGCGATGCCGGGCGAACGCACGGGCGGCGAGGAAGAATGAACGCCTGGGAGAGTTTTATCGAACGCCTCAAGGCGCATGGCTTGCCCGCCCCAGGCTCGATGCTTGACCGAAAACCCGCAACACAGGCAGACAGGGCGCGGCTCTATGAGGTGTTGCCCTCGTTTGTCGACATGCTCCCGTGGGTGGAAGTCCTGCCCGAGCACAAAAGCATGCTGCTCGAAGACGGTGTTTCCCTTGCGGCCTTCTTTGAACTTGCCCCAATCGGTTCCGAAGGCCGGGAGGCAGAGTGGCTCTGCCGGGCGCGGGATGCCATCGAACACACGCTCCAGGATTCGTTCGATGAGTTCGACGAGAACCCCTGGATCGTCCAGTTCTATGTGCAGGACGAATTGAGCCTGGATCAAGCCCTGAAAACGCTGACCGACTATGTACAGCCACGCGCACGGGGTTCTGCTTTTACGGAAAGCTATCTTTCGCTTGTCGCGCGCCACCTTCAGGCCGTCTCGAAACCGGGAGGGCTCTTCGAGGATACCGCCGTCTCACGATTGCCCTGGCGCGGGCAGGCCCGCAGGACACGGCTTGTCGTTTACCGCCGGGTGCGGCACGAATCGGCGACCTCACGCAGCCTATCTCCCCCGGAGGCGCTTGTCACCGTGACGGAGCGCCTTTGTGCGAGCCTCACCAGCGCCGGGGTCAGGGCAAGAAGGCTCACGGCGGCGGACATTTACGAGTGGCTCCTTGCCTGGTTCAACCCGAATCCCACCCTGTTGGGCGAGGATGCGGAGTCGATTGCGCGGTTCCGGTCACTGACACGCTACCCGCCCGAGGCTGAAGAGGGGGAGATCGAACTTGCCAGCGGCACGGATTTCTCTCAGCGTCTTTTTTACCGGCAGCCGGTTTCGGACATGCGAAACGGCGTCTGGATGTTCGACGGGATGCCGCACCGGGTGATCGTGCTGGATCGGCTGCGCACTCCGCCCCGCCCTGGTCAGATCACAGGCGAATCCGTGCGGGGGGCGGATGCCATAAATGCCCTGTTCGATGCGATGCCCGAGGGCACCGTCATGTGCCTCACGCTTGTCATCACCCCACAGGACACGCTCGAAGCGCAATTGAACCACCTCGCCGGGAAGGCCGTGGGGGATACGCTCGACTCGGAACAGACCCGGCAGGATGTGTCGGAGGCCCGCAACCTGATTGGCAGCAGCCACAAGCTCTACCGAGGGGCGCTTGCTTTCTACATCAGGGGCAAAGACCTGGTTCAGTTAAAGGCAGGGGGCTTACAGCTTTCCAACGCGATACTCACCGCCGGGCTGCAACCCGTCCATGAAGAGGACGAGATCGCGCCCTTGAACTCCTACCTGCGCTGGCTTCCCGCCGTCTATGACCCTGCTGCCGACAAGCGGCAGTGGTACACGCAGCTTATGTTCGCACAGCACGCGGCTAATCTCGCCCCGGTCTGGGGACGCTCGCAGGGGTCGGGGCATCCTGGCATTTCATTCTTCAACCGGGGAGGCGGCACGGTCACGTTCGACCCCTTGAACCGGCTTGACCGGCAAATGAACGCGCACCTGTTCATTTTTGGGCCGACCGGAAGCGGCAAATCGGCAGGTTTGATTGCCATTCTCATGCAACTGGTGGCGGTGTACCGCCCACGGCTTTTCGTGATCGAAGCGGGCAACAGCTTCGGCCTGTTCGGGGATTTTGCGGCCAGCCTTGGACTCACGGTGCACAAAGTGAAACTCGCCCCTGGCTCCGGGATCAGCCTCGCACCGTTTGCGGATGCGCTGCGCTTGATCGACACCACGCAAGCTCAAGCCGCGCTGGATGCACACGAGGAGGATTTAGCGGACGACTCCGACGATCACGACGATCAACGCGACATATTGGGGGAGTTGGAGATCATCGCCCGCCTCATGATTACCGGCGGGGAGGTAAAAGAGGAGGCGCGGCTTACCCGCGCCGACCGGGGGGCGATCCGCCAGTGCATCATGGATGCCGCCCAAAGCGCGGCAAGCGAATCCCGTGGGGTGCTCACGCACGACGTGCGTGATGCGTTGAAAAACGCGGCCCGTGATGAAACGCTACCGGAAACACGGCGCATTCGGCTGCTGGAAATGGCAGAAGCAATGACCATCTTCTGCCAGGGGGCGGACGGTGAGATGTTTGATGCCCCCGGCACGCCCTGGCCGGAGGCCGACATCACCATCGTCGATCTCGCCACCTTTGCGCGCGAGGGCTACAGCGCGCAACTCTCGATTGCCTATGTTTCCCTCATCAACACGATCAACAACATTGCCGAGCGAGAGCAGTTTTCCGGGCGGCCCATCGTCGTGCCGACCGATGAGGGCCATGTCATCTTCAAAATCCCGTTGTTGCCGCCGTATGTTGTCAAGATCACAAAGATGTGGAGGAAACTCAACGCATGGTTCTGGTTGGGAACACAAAATGTTGATGACATCCCCAAGGAAGCAGAGTCATTGCTCAACATGATCGAATGGTGGATCTGCCTCTCGATGCCGCCCGATGAGGTGGAGAAGATCGCACGGTTTCGGGCATTGAACCCGGCGCAGAAGGCGCTGATGCTCTCGGCCAGAAAAGAATCGGGAAAATACTCGGAAGGGGTGATTCTCTCGAAGTCGATGGAAGTGCTCTTCCGCGCCGTGCCGCCGAGCCTTGCCCTGGCGCTTGCCATGACCGAGCCCGAGGAAAAGGCCGAGCGGGCCAGGATCATGCGTGGGCACAGGTGCAC
>JAISPJ010000085.1 GCA_031274995.1 Azoarcus sp. | reverse complement strand
ACGCAACGCCACGCGCCCCAGTCCTTCGGAAAAATCGGCGGCATCGTCGAATTTCGGCCGGATGATCCATTGCCCCTCGGCATTCTGAAAGCCCCAGCGACCGTTGACGGAAACGGCCTCCAAGGCAGGACGGATATCGGATACGGACAGCGGAATTTCCGGGGTTCTCTGGGCTGGCGGCATGGCCTGCACTGTTCTGAATTGCTCAATCTCTTGGTCACTAAGGGCAGGCAGTTCCTTGCCCGTTAGATCCATGTGGATGCAACGAGTATAAAAAGCATAAATTCGCGACGGCAATTTGGCGCACAGACTGCCATCGGGATAGCGGAAAAGACTGGCATACATCGGCGGAATGACCCAATGACCCTGGCGATCAATAAGCCCGTAGTAGCCGGTTTGGGTGGCAAGTTTTTGGGATCGCAATGTCCATGCATGCACCAGAGCCACGTCACTGAGCGGGCCGGACGGTCGCGGCGTCAGCCATTTTCCCGTTGCATCAATCAAGCCGGGCATCTCCTGCGAGACACGGGCCACACTGCCTGTAAAGGGCGCTGCCTGATCGTAGCGATAGTCCAGAGGCAGCTTGCCGCTGGCGTCCAGATAACCGTACTGAAGGTATTCCGGTGGCAAGGTCTTGGACCGAAGGACAGGCACCGGCAGTTGGCTGCCGGTCTGATCGCAATCGGCCGGGCCGGTCGCTTGGCTCAGATCAGCCAAGCAGGCTTTGCCGCCGGTTTGCAGCAGCACCTGCCGATTGCTTTGCGCACTGATGAGATGGTAGCGCGGTGACGCCCACCACTGACCACGAGCATCCATGATGCCGCAGTGATAGTCTCGCGGGGAGTAGGGCGCTTGGGAGACAGCGCCGATCCACTTATAAACGTCGTCGCGATAGTTGCCTTCACAGGCGATGAAGCGATTTTCCGCCAGAGGGGGCGCGTTGCTGACAATCGGAGCAGGATCGGCCAGTACGTTGCCGTCCAGGTCGTAGATGGCATGGCCTTGGGTTTTGTGTGATGGGGCAAGGAAGGTAGTGGCGGACAAAGGGAACTGGGGCGTGAGGTCATCAGGTAGTGAAATGAAGCCCCGTTCCAGTGACCAAAGTGCGGGACCCTTCTCCGTTCCCTGTATCCAAAGCTGGCCATCCGGTGACGGCGTTGGCGTCCCACCATTGTTGTCTTCGGGGATCGTGTGAAGGGTGGTGCCATCTGTCAGGAGGTTGAGATAGATCCTTGTACGGGATGATGGATTCTCCCCACTCCACTTGACCCACGTCCAGCGACCAACGGATTGGGGAAGAATAGGGTAAAAGCCGCCAGGCCCACGAGTGATCGGTACCCCATCGAGAAATTTGCCCTCTCGATTGAGCAGTTTCAGCAGTCGGTCCCAGCCGTCGCCGAGACTGACGACAGCAACATCTCCGTTGAACGGAGTGGCATAGCCGAAGCCTGCCGCCAGCCAGTTCCCCGCGCTGTCCACATAACCCCAATGAGATGACGGACCGCGTTTCTGGCTGTTGGCGTTGGTTCCGTTGAAAATCTCGATGCGAACAGGGGCCAGTCCGCCACTGAATGCGCCAAGTTCCGCCACACGGATTTCTTGAGCGTCATAGCCCAGATCGGCAGGTGGTGGCTTGAGAGCAATGGCCTTGTTCGTGGTGACATGCCAGATCACGGGCAACAGGTCTTCATTGGCAGGATTGAGGCTCAGCAACTGGCCGTCGTTTGTACCGTCAGCGGATACCGATGGCGCGACGGAGCGCCACAACCGAGCCGATTCAATCTGCGCCGGTGTGGCTGATGTCATGGCAACAGGTTCAAAGCCATACAGGAGAATATTCTGATAGGTTTGTTCTTCGGAGAGGGCGGGCTGGGATGCGTCTGCGGTCTTCTGGCAAGAAGATAACAGCAGCGCACATAGAGCGATGGCTAATGCAGACAGGCGTTTTTTCATGGTAGCGTCTGGAGAAAATGGGCCAGGTTGAACTGCCCCGGATTTGACGGGCCCATTTCCGGCGTTCGCCAGCATGGGCAAGGCGCTGGTGGTCAGCAGACCAAGCGGCAAGGCGAGCCGTAAAAAAGTATCTGTGGCGCGGCGTGTGGCATGGTTGAGCGTTTGCATGACGTTGGCTCCTTGTGTCGCATCCTTCTCAGTTCGTATTGGAGCAGAAGATTGTGGCAAAAATCTGTCAAAATTCTGGCAAACCGATGACAAATTGTGGCAAAAAAATGGCAATGATGCTGACCCTCGCGGGAAGGCAGAGCCACTGGGTTCCCGCCAAAAACACGCGGGAACGACGAGGGGAAGGCGGGAAACCAGTGTCTTAGACGGCTTTGACAAATATGACGAGTAGAACTAAACTAACAGAACTTAGTTTATCTGAGGGAGGGCAAAAAGATGGAAACCGTCAATATTCATCAAGCAAAGACGCACCTTTCCCGACTTGTCGAGCAAGCCGCCCAAGGGGAACCGTTTGTTATCGCCAAAGCAGGCAGGCCGTTGGTGAAGGTGACGCCGCTGGATGCGCCAGCGGCGGGCCAAGTGCGTCGCTTGGGTTTTCTTGTTGGCGAGATTTCTGTGCCGGACGATTTTGACCGCATGGGCTGCGAAGAAATCGAGCGTTTATTCGGAGGTGGCGCTTGAAGCTGCTGCTCGATACGCATTTACTGCTGTGGGCGGCTGGTCAGCCGGATCAATTACCTGCGGCTGCGCGAGCGCTGCTGTATGACCCGCTGAATCAATTGCTGTTCAGTCCCGCCAGCCTTTGGGAAGTCGCTATCAAGCGTGGTTTGGGGCGGGCAGACTTTCAAGTAGATCCGCGCCTGCTCCGGCGCGGACTGCTCGACAACGGTTACGATGAACTGCCGATCACGAGCGAACATGCTGTGGCCGTGGACGGTTTACCGGCAATCCACAAAGACCCATTCGACAGAATTCTTGTTGCTCAAGCCATCATCGAAGGCATCGTGCTGCTTACCGCCGACCCGATACTTGCACGGTATACAGGCCCGATACGGAAGGTGTGAAGATTGAGGTAAGCTCCAGTAATATTCCGGTATGACTCCGACACTGGTTTTCGATATTGAGACGATCCCCGATGTAACGGGGCTACGCAACCTGTACGCGCTGCCGTCCGCGCTTTCCGATGCCGAGGTGGCCGAATTCGCTTTCCAGAA
>JAISPJ010000071.1 GCA_031274995.1 Azoarcus sp. | reverse complement strand
GGTCACGTTTTGCGGGGCGGCGCTGAAGAGGCCCACCCCCGTGATGATGTCCAGTTGGGCGCTCTGCCCAAGCAGTTCCTCGACGGGGATGAAGGCATCAGGCGAGAGGCACGTCACTTCATATTGGTAACAGGCCGACAGGCCCTCCGTGGCCTTCACGTCCTGCGGCAGCAGACGATCATTGAAGTCCCGGCCGTCGCCGATCTGGAGCTTGACGAGGCGGTTGTCCTGCGTAAAGGCCGAGGCAAAAGCGGCCAGCATGCTGGAGAGAGACGCCAGCGACAGCTTGGGCAGACCCGCCCTGAGCTTCTCCAGCGGGCTCATGCCAGCGATCTGCTCCCTGGCTTTGGCCAGGGACTGCTCTTTCAGGCTTCCTATGTCCATGAGAGTCTCACCTTTTGAAAAAGCGATTCAATTCTGTGTATTTGATCAGGCACGCTACCGCCATTTGCTGTTACACGATCAGCTTAACGCGAAAAAACTTGTCCGGTACGGGTCCGCAAGCAGGCAAAAATCTGCATAGGTCAAAAGGGATTTCTATGCAAAAACATTCCCTTTGCCGATTGCGGATTCTGGTTTGAAGCAAAACACCCGGTCTGCCTTTCGGCAGACCGGGAAAGATGAAACAACGCTCAGCAGGCCTTGTTTTCGATGCGACTCCACCCGGAGGCAACGCTGCCGCCACCCGCGCCGTCGTCGCGTTTTTGTTGGGTGTAAACCCAGTTGATCGAGCCGTAGGAGAGCCAGACTTCCTCCCTCGGGAAGCCTCCTTCAACCTTATCGGTTGTGCCCAACGACTTGAGATGGCTCACTATTGTCTGTTTGAGTATGACCTTATAGTATTCTTCCGCGCTCCCGCCGGCCCGCCGGAACACAAAAGTGATTTCCTTGATGTGATTGCCTCTGCAGAGAGCTTCGGCGAGCTTGGGGCTGGCCTTGTCGATCTCGTGCACGAAGACAAACGGCTTATGGTTCGCCCGCTCGGCTGTTGCTCCGCCTGCGGATGACGCACTAGCTGATGCTGGCTGTTCCATGCTGTGCTCGAAGCTGAGGACTTCGATCCAGTCTTTGTGCTCGGCGTCCAGGCTCTCGCCGGGAATGCCGTCAATTTGTACGAATACGTCGAATGCCATCGTTTTCTCCTTGAGAAAAAAGGTTGTACTGCTGTTACAACTACCACCACCGTCGCTTTGCTATTTGGCCGATTTCGGAAGCTTGGCCACCATACGCAACGACATCTTGAGTCCTTCGAGCTGAAAATGCGGCCTCAGATACGTCGCCGAGAGATAGGAGCCCGGATCATCAGGCACTTCGATAACGTCTGTTTGCGCTTCGCGTAAGGGGAGTTTTGCTTTGGTTGCCTGATCAGCGGTGTCGTCCAGCGACACATACTGGGCAAGCCATTTGTTCAGAAAGATCTCTACATCCAGGCGGGACTTAAAGCTTCCGACCTTTTCGCGCATGATGGCTTTCTGGTAATGCGCGATGCGGCAGCTAACGAAGATGTATGGCAATCGGGCCGATAGGCGAGCGTTGGCGCTGGCTTCGTCATTATCGTAGAGCTTGGGTTTTTGCACCGACTGCCCGGAGAAGAAGGCCGCGTAGTCGGTCCCCTTGCAATGCACCAGCGAGATGAAGCCCAGATCCGAGAGCAGCTTTTCGTTGCGATCAGTAATGGCGATCTCGGTGGGGCATTTCAGGGCGATTTCGCCGTCATCGGTTTTGAAAGTGTGGGTGGGGAGCCCTTCAACCAGGCCGCCACCTTCGACGCCCCGGATGGCCGCCAACCATCCGTATTGAGCGAAGGCGACGGAGAGCCGCACACCATAGGAATAGGCGGCGTTTGTCCAGAGGTACTTGCTGTGGTCCGTGCCATCGACATCTTCCTCGAAACCGAACTCTTCAACCGGCAATGTCTCTTTGCCATAAGGCAGCCGTCCAAGTGTGCGCGGCAGTACGAGGCCAACATAGCGCGAGTCGTCCGAGTCTCGAAAAGATTTCCATCTGGCATATTGCGCGGTTTCAAAAATTTTCGAGAGGTCGCGATGGTTGCTGATTTCGGTAAAGCTCTCCATGCCGAATAGCCCCGGGCCTGCCGCAGTGATGACCGGGCTATGCGCGGCGGCAGCCACATTGGAGAGTTTTTCGAGCAGAAAGAAATCTTCAGGATGCCGACCGAATTCATAGTCGACGATCAGGGAGGCGAAGGGTGCGCCGCCGAACGTACCGAATTCTTCTTCGTAAACTTTTTTGAAGAGGGTGTTCTGATCGAATTCCGGGGCCTTCCCGAAATCCTTGATGAGCTCGGCCTTCGAGATGTTAAAAACTTTCAATTGAAGCATAGGGGAGGTCTCGGACCCCATGACGAGGTAGTTGAGCCCTCTCCATGAGCCTTCCAATTTCTGGAAATCCGGTTGGTGCATGATTTCGTTCAATTGCGCTGAAATCAGTGCATCCAACTCCGCGATGCGTGCATCGACGCTGGCAATCAGATCCCTGCTTGGAGTGATTTCGCCTTCAAGCACCTGACTGACCAACTCGCCGACGAGATTACGTGCATAGACCTTTTCATCTTCGTTTTTTGCGACTTTGCTTCCTAAGACGAGGGTCTCGAAAACGCTCTGTTCAGGAGCTTCGGCAGTTTGCAGCGCGGTTTGGGAAAGCTGTTCTCGATTCGCGTTCATTCTTTGCTCCCATTGGTCTTATTGGGGATTTGCTCCTCATCGAAGCGGCGCATTTTTTCAGGATCGTGAGCGAGTTCGGTGAGCATTTCCTCGAACCTGTCGTTACCGATCATTGTGTTTTTGAGATCCGAAAGCCGGGAGCGCGCGTCGAGCAGTTCCTTTATCGAATTGACCTGCCTGGCAACATTCGCCGGTTCAAAGTCTTCGAGCCGGTTGAATTTCAGTTCGACCGACAGCAAGCTGTTGCTGGCTTCATCAAGTTTATTGGGAACACGCATCACCAATTTCGGTGCCATGCCCTTCATGACATCGTCCAGGTTGTCGCGGTCGATACCCACAAACCTGCGGTCTTTCGGCCTGGGCTGCTCCTTATTGTGTCCTGAAAAGTTGCCAACCACCCCTTGCACGAAGGGCAGTTCTTTTTTCTGGATGGCGTCGCCGATTTCTACGTCGTAGGTGATCTGTACGCGCGGGGGGCGGACACGCCCGAGTTTTTTCTGGGTACTTTCATTAGCCATGTTCAACCTCTATCTGGGAATGAGCGGGTGTTGGAAAAATGAGGAAGGGAGCTTTCGGTTCATGAAACATTGCCGGTGATCCTTTCAACGGTTGAGAGAAGTGACGCAAGGTGCGTATTCGGGTCCTGCACCTCGCGGCCCAAGGCATAGGCGGTGAAACCCCAGGCCGGTTCCCAGAGCCAGGGGGCGTTCGTCTCCCCGGCGTCGAGCATGGCAACAGGGTCGTTCGCCATGCCCCAAAGTGCGCCGAGGCAACGCTCGCCCAAGCGCCCCGGCGCGAGGGTGAGGGTGCGCCGACCATCGTTTCTGGCGATGTAATCCGGAAAACAGGTTTTGTTTTTTCCCATCGCCGCGCGGAAAAAGGCCATCCACATGGCCTGATCGAGCACAGCTTCGCCTTCGTTTTCGGAGAGCGGCAGCGCAATGACCTTCTTTTGCGCGCCTGTGCCGGCGCGGCGCAGCATATCGGCATAGAAAATGAAGGCGAGCAGGATGTCGTCGAGCGCCGGGAAGCTGTCGCCGTTCAAAGTGACATGCAACCGAGCGAGCGGCGTATCGGCCAGGTGCCGTGCGAGCAACTGCCCGGCCAGTTCGATGTTGTCCCTGGCATGCGGGCTCGGCGCGGCCCATGAGTCCAGGAACCGCTGGCAGGGCTGCAAATCCCCGGACTTGATGACGCTGGCAAGCGTTTCCCGCAAACCGCTGAAAAACAGTTCGTTGGCAAGGGGAAATTCGGCACTGGCCGCCGTAACGGCATGCGCGGGCAGCACTATTCCCGCCACCAGCGGAAACATTCGGCCAGCCTTATCGAAACTGGGATGCAACACACCGAAGTAACACCAGCGCCGCTCATACGTGGTGAACAGAAAATCGCTGATCCCGGCCTGCAGGGCATCTGCCTCGTTCCAGCCGGGTTGACGGCTGACGGTGCCCAGGCTTCTGGCGAGCACACCGTCGAACTCAACGACGGCAGGGTGGTTGCTGAGGCCCAGGCGGATGAAATCGGCACGCTCGGGCAGTTTGCCAAACACGGCGTACTGGGCAGTGGTATCGCGGGCAGGGACGAAGCTGATAGGCATGCGTATAGTCCCTATTGCTGCGTGATGCGCCTGGGCAGGTCGACGCGGCCCAGGGCAGTCAAAAACAAGGGGTTGAGCCCCCCGGCCATCCGGAAATCGAGCTTCACGGACTGCTGCGCCCCCTCCGATCCCCGGAAGCGCCATTCCATTTGCCCGCTGTTCATGTCCGATTCGAGCCTGCGGGCGCTCTCCCCGAACATCTTCATCAGGCCCATGCGGCCGGGCTGGTTGGAGACCGTTGAGACCGTGCCGTTATTGGCAATGACCTGGATGCGCGCGCCCTGGGCATCATTGCCGGGCCAGTTGAACGCCTGCCAGGGTTGCGGGCCATTTCGGTAGCGCAAGGTTTGCCCGTCGATTTCGACCGTGATTTCGGCAAGTCCCGGCGTCGGCACCGGGCGCAGCTCAAAGCGCGAGGACTCTCCGCGTGCGCTGCCGCCGTCCGACGACGACAGGGCGCTGCCCAGCAATGAGAGCCGTCCGGCGCTTGCCAAAAATTGAGGGCTGAAGCGCACACCCAGTTCGGACCAGTTGCGCGCCAGGAACTGCCCGCCGCTGCGCTTGATGACCAGTCCGGCCAGGTATTCCCCAATGTATTTGTCGATCGTGCCGCCCCGGCCGACCATCGAGGCGATCTCGCTCACTCTGGCTTCGTTTTGCGAATCGCTGGCAAAAGGGTATTTGTTCGCAAGTGTCATCCATTGGTCATGGACTTCGTTTTGCCAGGTTTCGTTGAGCGATTGCTCTACCGGCGGCAGCAATGTGGCGTAGCTTTTCAGGAGCGGCGCTGCCAGCAAGGGGCGCAGGATGTCCTTGAAGGCTTGCTCCCCGAGCGCGTCGAGCAATGTGTTGTCGAGGTATTGCATGGTCTCGAAAAATTCGGAGCCGGTGGCGTTGAGCGTGGCCAGGATCAGCTTGAGCGCCGTCGTGGGCTGATCGTCGCTGGCGGCAATCGGGTTGAGCTGCCCCTTGAGTCGGCCGAGATGTTCCAGATAGCCCACCAGGGGCGGTGTCCCGTCGCCCTCCGTGACGGCAGCCAGTGCCGCGAATTGCCGCCCCAGTGGGCCGTAACTCTTCTCCTGGCTGAAATTGGGAAGTCGAGAGGCGCGTGAAGACACACGGGAATTGACCAACCCGGAGGCAACAACCTTGTTTCGAGCATCTTCGGCGGCGTTGGCAATCTGGCTCGGGTTATCCCATGCCGTTTCATATGCAACGCGCTGCAATACGATCTTGAGGGGGGATTTTTGCGGGTTGGAGAGGCGCTCCAGCATCCGGGCGGCCTGCGCTACGTCGCTCGGGGTTTCGGGGATACTGATGCCTTGCAGGAACTTCATCCAGGCGCTGAAGTAATCGGCGCGGTACAGGGCTTCGATTTCGGCGCGGTTCTTATTGATTTCATCGCTCGTGGAGGAGCCGCCATCATGTGCTGTTGAAACAGCCAGTACCCAGTCGTCACCCTTGATTTCGCCCCGGCTCGCCTCGGTAATGGCGTTCTCCATGAATTGTTCTTGCGCTTCGCGGGTGAAAGCGCCGGGTACGGCAAAAGCGCCTGCCACAATGCCGTCATCCTTTCCGTCGAGGATGCGCGTAACGCCGAGCGCGGGGAAACGGCTGTTGGCACGCGATTTAAGATCGTTGTAGACGAGTTCCTTGGCCTGCGGTCGGGTCGTTGCGTTGCGCAGCACGAGGCGTGCGTCATCGACGACAGGGAGCTGGTTTATGATCAGCGGCACGTCCGGGGCCTGTGCCTGCAATTGGGAGACGTAGAACGCCACCAGCTTCCGGGCCTCGGTTTCGATCTCGTCCATGCTGGCCTCGCCTTGCCTGGCTTTGAGCCAGCCGTGCCAGTAACGCTGCATTTGCTCGGCGAGGTAATCGGTATCCAGGTTCCGTCGTTCGTCGGCCAGCATCAAATACGTTTTGAGCGCCTCGTAGCCTTCTTCGGTCGGCAGGCTGGCAGGTTGCCCGTTACCCGAGCCAGCATCAGGGGCAGCCGCCAGGGCGGCGGGGGTAAAGCGGCTCAGTGATTCTTCGAGGTTGGACTGAAGCGGCGAAAGCATGACGGCAACGATCCCGTCGAAATATTCCTTGCGCAAAGGCGTTTCCAGCTTGCGTCCCTGGTACAGCCCCATGCTGATCTGCCACGGGGTGCCGTTGGCACGGTGCTGTTGCAGTTCTTCCAGATGCTTTTGCAGCAATGTCAGGCTCTTGAGCTTGTCTATCAGGGCGTCATGTGCAATCAGTTCAGAGGCTTGCGCGTGATTGATCCTGACGGCATCGAGCATGCCGCGATTGCCAACCCAGGAATGCGTCAGGAGCCCGATGCAGAGGATGAGCGCGGATACGCCCGCAAACATGCCTGACAAGCGCAGTCGGCTTGCGTGCGGCCGTGTTTGCCGCATGATCAGGTGCTGATCTGGAAAGAGGACTTCCCGGAACAGGTCATGCAGGAAGTAGCTATTCGTGGTTAAGGGTTGATTCGGCCCGAAACCGCTCCGCGCAAGGCCGAACTGGCTGGATACGCGGGCGGCGGCGGCAATGTGCGGCTGTTCGGCCGATTGCATGGCGCTCGTGAAATAAAAACCCCGCAGCAGGGGTTTGGCATGGTAGGGATCGTCCTCGTGGAGCAACTCGATGAGCCGTTCAACCCCCTCCTTGAGCGAGTGGAACTCATGCGGGAAAGTGAACAGGGCAGGCTTTGCGCCGATGCCGCGCAAGAGGGCGAGCTTCTCTTCGCCGATCTGCCTGAGCCCCCGGTACAACAACTCGCACTGCCGCCCGACCTCGCGGCTGATGTCAACGTCGCTTTCCAGTTCATGCGAGAGCGTAGCGCCCCAGACACGGTTGCGCCCGGCCTCGTCCAGGTCTTCAAAAAACTGGGAAAAGCCGCCGAGCAAATCGAGTTTTGTGAAGATGAGGTAGATCGGCACCCGCACCCCGAAAATATCCTCGATTTCATGGATGCGCTCACGAATTTGGCGCGCGTAAAGCGTGAAGTCTTCCGAATCGTACCGAAGCAGCTCCGGCAGGCCGGTTGCAACCAGTATCCCGTTGACAGGGGCCTTGCTGCGGTAGCGTTTGAGCAGCTTCAGGAAACCGAGCCATTCCTCCAGGTTTTCGGACTGCGTGGTGTAGCGCCCGGCAGTGTCGAGCAAAACGCCCTCGGTCGTAAAAAACCAGTCGCAGTTGCGCGTCCCGCCCACGCCCTGGACACTGCCGCCCTGATCAGAGAACGGGAAAGTGAGGCCGGACTGGAGCAGCGCCGTACTTTTGCCCACCGCAGAAGGCCCGATGATCATGTACCAGGGCAGTTCGTAGAGCGCCGCGCTGCCGTGTGTTTTGCCGAGCCGGGAAGTCTTGAGCGTGTTGATGGCCGTGAGCAACTGCTCGCGCAGCAGCTTGACCGCGCTACGCCGGTCGGCGCTGGCTTCCAGGACGGCCGCATCGGCCTGACTGTGCAGCATTTTTTCGATCAGACGCCCTGCGCGCGCAGCGAGCAGTTGCCCTGTGAGCAGCGTGAGTACCCACAGCAGCATGACGCCGAAGATCAGTACCAGGCATGTTTCGGCACTCAGGCCGAAAAACGGGCCGATAAACCAGATCAGGGCAATCAGGATCAAAAACCCGATTGCGGAAATTGTTTTAGTGTATTTAAGGTTTATTTTCATTGGCGATTAATTAGTGTGGAGTGCTGTAATGCTTTTCGAAATTCTGAAGCGTGATGCAAAATTTCTCTTTGTTGTGGCGAAAGTGACGAATAGGTCGCTTCGATTGATACCAGTGAGTGGGTAACGGATTCTGGAGAAATTGATACAGCCATCTTTACAGCGTTTTCCTAAGTCTCTAACGCGCCAATTGTCGCGCACCATTTTGCGTAATATATTGCCTTCATAATAGGGCCTGATAATGTAGGCTGTACCGCTATCTTGAATGAGTTGTATCGCCTCGCAAAATACTGAATGCCGGAAATTCGACATGCACCGCGCTTCGTTGACGAAACGCATTAGCCTTTGCGCGGACTGTTCCTGTTTTCCGGGCAGGGGCTCTACCTGGAGACGAGATCTGCGTGCGCTGCTTGTGGGCAGGTGTTCCTTGATCGCAATTGGGCGATCAAGATGGTGGTCGGGCGCTTTGTAGACGAGGCTGGTTTTGCCACCCCCCAGGACCGAGATGATCTCATAGCCTTGTATACACACGCCCTTCGATAGTTCGGACAACGTCTGCGCAGGCGTCATCCCTTCCGTCTCCGAGGCGCTTTCCGGCCGAAATCAAGCGGAACGTTACTCCGATATACATGATAACAGGTGTTTGTCATGACAAAAACTTATGAATCATGGTAAAAAAGGTCAGTCAAGTTACAAGATCACAATTCCTTTGTCAAACTGCTTCATTCATAAGCATTATTTATCGGCTTGAGGCGCGATTGTCAATTCACGGCGCCCACATCGGCTGTGGTTTTAAGCACTTGCTGTCGGCTGGGCATCCCATTGCCGGGAAAATTCCATGAAATTGTCATTTATGTCGGGAGTCAGCTCGGGGATCAAGCCGGGGGTTGCGGTGTTTTTTCACATCAAAGCTTGGGAGGTTAAAAATTGTTTAATATTAACAAATAGTTGCAATAGTAATTGATAAGAGTAACGTTCCGATTAACTGCGTTTCGGGACGATTGATTGTTTTTACGTACCATAAAAATCAGATAGTTATAAAAATTCAACTCTTACGGTTGCTTGACTGGGCGTCAAACGCCCCCCAAGGTCGGGGGTCGGGAGCGAAATTCTCCGCTTTACTCGCAGAAGTTGCTCCAGTCCTGCATTAAAACCCGCCGCCTCTCGAAAAGATCGCTTCGCTGATAAGCTTCTTCGACCGCCGACGGCTGTTTGTGCGATAGCGCCATTTCTGCGAGTTCCCGAGGGTAATGTGTCTGTTCGGCGACCCATACCCGGAAAGTCGACCGGAAACCGTGCGCGGTGATGTCAGGGCGCTCCATCCGCCTGAGCAGGGTGAACAGGATGCAATCGCAAAACGGGCTGCCCTTTTTCGGGCTGGGGAAAACCAAGTCAGGGTGCTGCCCCTCTTGCGCATGGAGGATTTTGAGTGCGGCATCCGTCAGAGGGACGCGATGCTGCTTCCCGTTTTTTATCCGCTCGGGCGGAACGACCCAGATCCGCCCTGCGAAGTCGATTTCCTGCCACCTGGCGCGCAGCACTTCCGATGTCCGGCAGACGGTCAGGATCAGAAATTCCAACGCCCTTGCTACGCTGCCCTGTTGAGCATTCAACAGTCGATAAAATGCCCTGATTTCTTGGTATGGCAGCGACGGGTAATGGCGAACTTTCTTCAACCGGGACGGTTTCGCAAGGATTTCTTCTAAATGCCCCGTCCATCTCGCCGGATTTTCTCCTGACCGGAAGCCGCATACCGTAGCCCAGGAAAGTACCCGTTCGATACGTTCCCGGACGCGAGATGCTGTTTCAGTTTTAGTGATCCATATTGGTATCAGAGCCTGCAAAACATTTGCTAGAGTTATTTCACGAACAAACATCTTTCCGAAATATGGCGAAGCGTATGTACACAGCGAACTGCCCCATTGTTTATGGTGCTTATCGCTTTTCCACTCATGTTTGCGGTGTGAGATATATTCTTCGGCACATTCGTCAAATGATTTGTTGCACTCACTGATTTCGATTTTTTCGGTATCAACCGACGTGTACTCCTGTTGTTCCTGTAACGGGTCAGCCTCGGCAGCAAGGCTTGCGCGAGCTCTACGCGCTAATTTCCGAGCCTGGTTCAGACCGACGGAATGCAGCGACCCAAGGCCCTTATAATGTTCGACGCCATTTATTTGGTAGCG
>JAISPJ010000017.1 GCA_031274995.1 Azoarcus sp. | reverse complement strand
GATGGAGTGCCATACTTGGCAAAGGCCGCCTCTTTCAACATAGAATAGTTTTCTGGCGTTTGGGCTACCGCGTAACGAACTGATGTCACTCCCACAGATTGTGCCTTGTTACTGGGCGTTCGTCCCGAAAAACCCACTTCAAATGTTATACCGTCTTTTCTTAAAGTGAAAGAACCAGGTATTTTTGATTTTGCGAGAAAATCATCAATGCGTAAGGTGCCTTCCTTGAGGTCTTTGATTTCTTTAGGCGAAAGTTTGAAATGGTTTGCTGTTGCCGAAATTGCTTCGTCATAACCCATTCCTAGCTTCACGCCTGCAATGTCAAATGTTCTTGCGTTGACAGATCGCCAATTTGGAGGCGCTGCATGAACAGAGGAAACTACATAAATGCTTGCTACAAGTGCCCAAAGAACCTTTACGAGCTTCATAATTATATCTCCTGCATAAACCGGTATTGCCCTGTAGCGCCAACTACCAGAGGTATGTTCGCCCAGCAGCGACGAACTTCTGCCCCCCCAAGTTAACATACCATCCTTCAGCCTGAAGTCTGCGCCCCCTAACTACATATAGACAAACTGTCTTGAGGAGGGCAGCGTCGTCTAACTTTCGGTTGCTGTCAAGCCTCTTTATGAAATGTTGATTGCATCTTCGATTATGCAAACCTAAAATCCGGCGGATGGAAGGCAGGCTGCCAAAGTTGCCGGATATATGTTTCCAGATCAATCCTTGATCCATAGCCGCTTGAACTTCCTGCCCTGTGGGGTGCGGTAGCGGTCGAAGTCGCGTCGATCGATGGTGAGAATGCTCCAGCAACTAATGCGATCGGCTGCGAACACCAGTGCCACGTCAGCCAAGTCCGCACCACCATCTGCGTAGCGCTCGCTGAAATCGGCCATAGCAGCCAACTGCGCCGCATCGCTATGCAGCACAGACAACCGGCCTGCCGCCGCCCAGCGTAACAGGTTGAGCTTGCCAGTGTCGTCTAGCAGGTGTCCTGCTTCGGTCAGCACTTCCCATACGGTGTAAAGCCGAGCGCCAGCCAGCGACGCCAACATGGTGCGCGCATCGGCATGGTGGAGGTCGCCATCGTTGAACAGGGCGACCAAGAAGCCAGTGTCAACCAGCGTAGCCGTGTTTTCCACGCAACCGCTCCACAATGGCCCGCTTGCGCGGATCGGCAATGCATTCCGGTTTGCGCAAACCGCCGCCTTGGCCGATGTAGCGTGCGTCGATTTCGGCTCGTGTTTGCTCGCCAGGTAGCGCTTTTTCGGCGTAGGCGGTGATGCTGCGGCGGATGAACTCGGATTTGCTCATGCGCAGTGCGCTGGCCGCGCGTTCCAACAACGCTTCGTCTGCGGATGGCAGGCGGATGGAAATGGTCATGAGCTGGCTCCGTGTAATACAGGACGTAATGCTAACACACTCGCAACCAACCGCGCACAGTGCAGGTTGAGAAATATTGCTCAGGAATCGAGTTGGATGCCTTACTACAAAGCTGACCGGAGGCGAAGCCGCGGCATTTCCTTCTGATGGCGATTGCATCTTCGATTATGCAAACCTAAAATCCGGCGGATGGAAGGCAGGCCACCAAAATTGCTGGATCAGTTGCGTGAGGCGATCCGGGTGCGGCACTACAGTATTCGCACGGAGAACGCCTATTGTGATTGGGCGCGGCGCTTCATTTTGTTCCACGGCAAGCGCCATCCGCGCGATATGGCTGCGGACGAGGTCACGGCGTTCCTGACGTATCTGGCCAACGAGCGCAACGTGTCCGCTGCGACGCAGAATCAGGCGAAGAGCGCTTTGCTGTTTCTCTACAAGCGGGTACTCGGCATCGAGTTGCCGTGGCTCGATGAGATCGTGCAGGCCAGGCGCGGTACGCGCTTGCCGGTGGTGTTGACGCCGCGCGAGGTACGCGATTTGCTTGGGGCAACGCAGGGGACGATGGGGTTGATCGTCGGGTTGTTGTACGGCACCGGCATGCGCCTGCTCGAATGCCTGCGGCTGCGTGTGAAAGATGTTGAACTGACGCGCCGCGAGATTTTGGTTCGGGAGGGCAAGGGCAACAAGGATCGGGTGACGGTATTGCCGGAGAATCTCGTTCTACCGCTGCAGAAGCATCTGGTGCGCGTGAAAACGTTGCACGATGCGGATATCGCGGTTGGTTTCGGCGAGGTGTACTTGCCTGATGCGCTGGCACAGAAATATCCGCGTGCGGCGCGGCAGTGGGGGTGGCAGTGGGTGTTTCCGAGTCCGGTGCGCTCGGTCGATCCGCGTTCGGGGGTGGAGCGGCGGCATCATATTTATCCCGAAAGCGTGCAGCGCACGGTACGCGAAGCGGCACGCCATGTTGGGATCATCAAGCCGTGTACGCCGCATGTGCTGAGGCACAGCTTCGCGACGCATCTGTTACAGGCCGGTTATGACATTCGTACAGTGCAGGAGTTGCTGGGTCACAGCGACGTGAAGACGACCATGATTTATACGCATGTGCTGAATCGCGGCGGACGCGGGGTGGTCAGCCCGCTGGATGCGTTGTGAGGCCCCCCAGGGCCGGGCTGCTCCCGGCCTGCCCCGAGGGGGTCAGGGAAACCTGGGACGAAAGGGGATCGAACTTTCCTTGAAAACCGCTCCGTTGAGCGGTTTCTGTTTTCGTATTTTCAGAGATGCTGACCTGCTTCTGGAAATACCCCTTGCCCCCTATGAATTCATTTGCGAAGCATGGACATCTGAACCGGAACGATTTACCTTTGATCCAATCCACCAAATGCCGGGACTAAACATCTAAGACCCATCTCAAAATCGTCTCGTTGCCTGTATGTCAAAAAACCACCTGAACCGCATCGAAAAATCCTCGCCGGGAATTCTGGGGCGGCTCAAAAACCGCGTTTTTCTCTGGTTATGGCGCGGCCTGTTGCTGGTTTTCGTGCTTGCGCTCGGCATGCAAGCCTGGTTTTTCGCCCACATCTTTTACTGGCGCGGCAACAATCCTTCCAGCACCCGTTTCATGCGTCTCGCGCAGGCCGAATTACAGGCCAAAAACCCGCAGGCCAGGCTGGCCCACATTTGGGTCCCTTACGAAAAAATATCCATCCAGCTCAAGCGTGCCGTCATCGCCGCCGAGGATAGCCACTTCCTCGAACATGACGGCTTCGACTGGGACGGAATCCAGTTCGCGCTGGAAAAGAACCTCTCCCGTGGGCAAACGAGGGCGGGCGGTTCCACCATCACGCAACAACTGGCAAAAAACCTGTTCCTGTCTCCGTCCCGCAGCTACCTTCGCAAGGGTCAGGAAGCGGCCATTGCCATGATGATCGAGATGCTGTGGAGCAAGCGCCGCACCCTGGAGGTGTATCTGAACGTCGCGCAATGGGGCGACGGCATTTTTGGCGCGGAAGCGGCAGCCCTTCACTATTACCGCATTCCCGCCGCCCAACTCGGACCGGCAGAAAGCGCCCGCCTCGCGGTCATGCTGCCCAACCCCCGCCGCTATGGGCGCGTTTTCGGCCCGATGCAACAGGCGCGCGCGCAGCGCATCCGTTTCTACATGGATAGCGCACAAGTACCGTGAGCAAGAAGCCGCCCCGTCCAAGGAAGCCTTCGGCTCCATAAACGTTCGTCTCACCGACTTCGCCATGAATGGCGGGGATTGCGTTCGACATGTGTTCATGGCTGAGTTGCGTCCAGTTCGTCTTTCCTTGCGCTTTCCCTCTCTTTTTGCCTCGCTTTTTCCCTCTCCCGCCATTCCTTGCTGCGCAAGACGTAGGTGTAATACAGGTCGAGGGCGTTGTCGGTTCCGCCGCGCGCAACGAGTGACAGTTCCCGGCTGAGCCGGTAGGTGAGCTTGACGAGGGACTCGGCGCCGCCAAGGCTTTGTTCGAAGGACAGGGAAAGGTCATTGGTGATCCGCTTGCCTACGGTGACGACCTCGCTGTCTGTCGTCGGGCCGGCACTGATCCGGGAGCCGCCGCCCACGACTTTACTGGTGGCGCTACGGCGCGTGCTGTTGAGTTCCCCCTGCCCGATGGTGAATGTGTCGAATCCGAGTTTGTGGCCGATGTCGTCCGTCATGCCGCCACCGAATAGGGCCTGGGCAGCGGGCAGAAGCAGCGCCATGTCGCCGCCGCCTGAATCCGGCGCACGGCCGAGGATGAGCCAGGAGAGTTTTTCGTGCTCGGGTACGGAAGGTTCCGAGACGAGTTTGACCAAGGGACGGCGCACGTCGCCAGTAATCATGACGCCCGCTTCGACTTCCGTTCCCCGGCGCATGGCGGTGATGTTGAGGGCAGGATTGGTGGAATCGCCCTGGAAAGTGATGGCACCGCTCTCAATTTTGAGATGCTGGCCATAACCGCGCCAGGTTCCACCAATGGTGCGGATGACCCCCAGGGTGCGCGGAGGCTCGAAGGGGCGAAGTTCCACGCCCAGTTTTCCCATCAGGCGGGTATCGACTCCGAAAGCGGAGAGGTAGAGCGTGCGCCCGAGGTCGACGGTGATGTTGCCGGCAATGGCAATCCCCTCACCACCCTCGGAAGAGGCGTTTTCTTCTTCTTCATTTTTGCCGCGCACGATCACGTCGTCACCGAGGCTCGGAGGTGGCATGTCATCGATTGCGATGTATCCGGCGTCGGCACGTAACTGAGCCTGAATGTCGAGCGCCATGTCTTGCAGTCCGGCCTGCCCTTCGCCCGAAACGATCAGCCAGCGGTCGGGACGTTGCAGGAGAGGCAGGCGCTCGGCGGTAAAGTCGAACCGTCCGCGCCGTGCTGCCTGTCCTTGGGTTCCGAGGGCGATATCCCCCGTCACGAGCAAGCGCCCCGGCGTGGCGGTGAGTTCATTGACAGGCAAACGTTTATCGGCAGGTTTGACGCGATTGGCCGATTCAAATTCCAGTTTGGCAAGCCGCAGGCTCTGCTGGCCGCCATGATGGGCAAATCCGGCTTCCAGTTGGCCGCCCGCGAGCAGCAACCCTTGGTCGACAAGGGAAAATTGCAGGGCACGGCCCTTGATGTGGCCCTGCAAGTTCGGCGTTTCCGGCGTACCGGAAAGGATGATATCGGCTGCCAGCGAACCGCCAATTTCGATGTTCTCGCGCGACATCCGCCCAAGCCAGGCGATCGAGGGCATATCGAGATGGGCCGCGCCGGAGAGCGGGCCATGTGGAGCAAGCCTCCAGCCCCGGCCATCGCGTTCGACACCGGTTTCGAGCGAGATGCCGAGTTCTCCGGCTTCGCTTCCATACGTGGCCAGCGCCAGCGTCAGTTTTTGCCGTTGGCCAATGAGGTACGCCTCGAAGCGTTCCAGGCCAAGCCGGGTGGAGAGTTCCCCGCGCACGGAAAAATCGCCCGATTCGCGGAAAAGCCGTGCCTGCCCTTCGATGTTGTCACCAAGCCGCATGTCCCAATCAGCCCCGAGTACCAGCGGGTCGCGTCGCCCGCTCTGTTCCAGCCCGGGAATCCGGGTCGCCGGCAAGCCGGTCAGTTTGCCGCGCAGGACGGCGGTATCGTTTTGCCAGCGCGTCTCGATGAGGTGGAGGCGCCCCGGTTTGGCGGCAACGTTGTCAGGGTTGGTATTGCGGACAGTGCGGCGGCTACGGACGGGGACAGGGTCGATATCAAATTGCGCTTCGAGCAGGCTGAATTCTTCCGGCTCGAAGCCCAATGCCATTGCAGCCGGTGCGCGCAGCCGTAGCGCCCAGTGGCCGGCGCTTTCCATTACGGCAAGCTGGCCCTGCCAGTGGACGCCTTGCAGGCCCCCTTCCAGGGCAGTCTTGAGGGCAAAGGGATTCTCACCGGATTTTCCGTCGATCCTGGCATGGATCTGGTGGCGGTTGCGTTGTCCTTCCGCCATGAG
Organism: Azoarcus sp.; assembly: GCA_031274995.1. GTDB lineage: Bacteria > Pseudomonadota > Gammaproteobacteria > Burkholderiales > Rhodocyclaceae > WRNU01. Next base: position 6,291 of record JAISPJ010000017.1, on the reverse strand, counting down.
CGTGAGGGTCTCAAAATGTGCGTCTCCTGTCGTCAGCCCGAAGGCTTTCAGATTGAGGTTCAGCGGGCCGTTGTCCCCGGCTTCGATACGCGCATCGCCCGTGGCCGAGGCAATTTCCAGCACGTCCGGCAGGTTGAGTTTTTCGGCGGCGATTTTCAATGTTCCCGCCGGAGCCGCCAGCGCACCGGTGATGAACCCTTCGGCACGTAACTTCCCGGCCAGCCCGAATCCGATTTTGTCCAACCGGGGGGCGTCGAATTCGAAAGTCAGACGGTCATCGATTTCACCCCAGGCCCCGGTGAGTTTGAGATGGTTCCCCGCAATATCGAATCCGAGATCAGCGTTGCGTATATGCGCACCATCCCAAGTCAGCAGGCCGTTGCCCGCAAGCGGCCTGCCATTGAAACGGCTCTCGCCGAACGTGTAGTGCACGGCGATGGTCGGCTTTTCGGCCAGCATGCCGGAGAGCGCAGTATGCAGTTTGATCGATGCCGGGGGGGAAGCGGGAAAGAATGCCGCGGGGTTGAAGCCGTGCAAGTCCAGGTTCAACACAAAGACCGGCACGCCTACGGCGCTTGCCACAATCTCGGCGGCGCTTTCAATCCGCATCCCCTCGGTGTGGAGCGACAGGTTGCCCTGCTGCCGCGCTTCGGTGGCCTCCATTTCCAGGCGGGCATCGACACGGCGTGAAGGCAGGCGGCTGTCGACGCGGGACGGATCGATGCCACGGGCTTCGATATTGGCTTCGATCCGCCCGAGTCCTGCGGGAAGCGTGGCATCCGTCCGCGCGGCTTCGCTCTTTTCTTTTTCCGGCATTTTGCGCCAGCGTAGCCAGCCCAGAAGTTTGCCGCCACCGCCTTCGAGCGTGAGCGTATCGATCCGCAGTTCATTCAGCGCCGCGCTGATGCTGGTTTCCATGTCCAAAGCCAACACGGGCAGCCCGCCTGCATCGAGCGTGGCAGGCAAGGCGTTGTCAATGCGTACCGGGCCGCGCAGTACTGGAACCTCATCAACAAGTGCCGCTACGAGATTCACCCGAAGCCGTAATGCCGCATGTGGCAGATTTGGCGCGAACACAGCGGGATTGAGTCCGTCGAGTTCGAGTTCGAGCGTTTTCATGGGCATCGCCTCGAACGGGGCGGCAATGAGCGTCATCTGCCCCTGCACGCCTCTGCCCTGTGCCCGCAGGCGCAGCAGGGGTTCGGCAAGGCTACCCTCTCCGTCGATCTGCGCAGAGAATTCTTCGCCCTCCAGCCGCCCGCCGACGCGCAGGGTATGGGGGGCCATTGTGCCGAGTTCGCCCTCAGTCTCCACTCGCCCTTGCGGCAAAGTGGCTGCCAGTTGCCGCAGATGAAACCGCGCGGCGTCAACGGTCAGGGAAAGGCCGCCTTCAGTCAGGACGAGCAGCGGCGCGGTATCGCTTTCATCGGCGGACTCCGTATCGTGGCTGCCCAGCTTCAACTGGCCGATTTCCATCGCCGTGAGGTCGATATCAAGGGGCAGGCTCAAGTTTTCCGGAACACTCAATGGTTCGGACAGTGCGTTTTGGGACTCCCGGAGGAAAACGTCGGCCTGTTCGATCCGCAACCGGGTGACGGCGAGCTTTCGGGCAAAGAGCGCGGACGCTTGCCAATCGCAGGCCAGCCCGGCAAGTTCGATTTTTGCTTCCGGCAAATCCAGGATGAGGCGTGACATGGAAAACGGGCCGCTCAATGTACCCTCAATGCCTTCGGTGCGCACTATTCCGCCGCTAAGATGCGTCGCCGCGCCGGCCAGCGCCCGCAATCCCGATTCAGTGCTGAAAAGCCATATCGCTGTGGCTACGGCAAGAACGAGCAGGACGCCTGCCCCTGCCAACAGGCGGCGCCATCGCCTCCGGCGCGGGGTTACGGGGAAATGTGGGACATCTCCGTTCATTGGTCAGCCTGCCCGCTCAAACGCCCTGCCCTACAGGTCGAACAAATTCGCCAGTGCCTGCCCCGGCTCTTCCGCGCGCATGAAGGTTTCTCCCACGAGGAAAGCGTGCACGCCCGCCGCACGCATGACTGCCACGTCTTCCCGTGTGCCGATGCCGCTTTCGGTAATCACGATGCGCCCGGGCGGAATGCGTGGGCACAGCCTTAACGTGGTCTCCAATGAGGTTTCAAACGTAGTGAGATTGCGGTTATTGATGCCGATGAGCGGGGTGTCCAGTTGCAGCGCTCGTTCGAGTTCCTTGCCGTCGTGGGACTCGACGAGCACGGCCATGCCCAGTTCACGCGCAATACCGGCGAATTCCTGCATCCGGGTGTCGGAGAGCGCGGCGGCGATGAGCAGGATGGCATCGGCTCCCATTGCGCGCGCCTCAAAGACCTGGTAGGAATCGATGAGAAAATCCTTGCGCAGGACGGGAATACCGCAAGCGGCGCGAGCTGCTTTCAGCGCATCGGCTGAACCTTGAAAGAAGGATTCATCGGTCAGAACAGACAGACAGGCTGCGCCGTGGGCGGCATAGGTTGCGGCAATCCCGGCGGGCTGGAAGTTTGCGCAAATCAGCCCACTGGAGGGGCTGGCCTGCTTGATCTCGGCAATCACTGCCGGCTGCCCTTTCTCGATCCGGGCACGCATGGCGGAGACAAAGTCGAGGGCAGGCGCGGCATCCCATGCCCGCGCCTGCATATCGGGAAAAGGCAGCCGCGCCCGCGCCGTGGTGATTTCCCGAACCTTGACGGCAAGGATTTCCTGCAAAATATCAACCATTAGTTGCCGCCCTCCGTTTCAAAGCCATGTAGCTGCCGCGCTCCACTGAATCCGCCCGGACAGGATTGCCCGGGTAATCCGGTGATTTGCTCTTTTTCTTCATTTCTGCCGCTCAATGCAAGATTCTATTTTATCAACTGATATCTCCGGCGAAGGGCAGCAATACCACGTAGTGACGGTAGACACCATCGATTACGATAGGTTAGTATCCGAAGCGGCCTAGGTTCCCGGCCATATCGCCTGATTTTCCGCACTCCACGCAACTATCGTGACGCAACCCGGCAAATTCTCTTCGCAAGTTTCCTCTTCCGCCCTCCAGTTCTGCTGGCGGGCCGGTTGGCGCTGGCCTTTGGGCCACTGAGAACCCGCCCCTCCCGTGGCGCGCCCATGCGCCACCCCGCCGTCCGAAGCCCGTTTTCCCCTCCGTGGAGCCGCCATGCCCGAACAGGAATTCAACGCCCTCGCCGCAGAGGGCTACAACCGCATCCCGGTGACATTAGAGACCTTTGCCGATCTCGATACACCGCTGTCCATTTACCTGAAACTCGCCAACGAACCCTATACCTTCCTGCTCGAATCCGTACAGGGCGGCGAGCGTTTCGGGCGTCACTCCATCATCGGCCTCGCCTCTCCCACCCGCATTGAAGTGCATGGCCGCGCCTGCCTCGTGCTGACCGGCAACCGCCTCATCGAACGCCATGATGTCGCCGATCCGCTCCAGTTCATCGCCGGATTCATGCACCGCATCAAAGTTCCGCCGCGCGATGGCTTGCCACGTTTCGCCGGAGGGCTCGTCGGCTGCTTTGGCTACGACACCGTGCGCGCCATCGAACCGCGCCTTGGGCCTTCCCGCCTGCCCGATCCGCTCGGCACGCCCGACATTCTGCTCCTGCTGTGCGAAGAGCTCGCCATCATCGATAACCTCTCCGGCAAGCTCACCTTTGTCGTCTATGCCGACCCCAACGTCCCCGGCGCTTTTCGCCATGCCCGTAAACGGCTTGCCGAACTCCTCGCCCGCCTGCGCGACCCTGTCCGCATTCCTGCCGATGTCAGCGTCCCCGCCACCCCGGTGGTTTCCAGTTTTGAGGAGGAAAAATTCAAGGATGCCGTGCGCCGTGTCAAACAGTACATTGTCGACGGCGATGTCATGCAGGTCGTGCTTTCCCGGCGCATGAGCAAAGATTTTGCCGCTCACCCGCTGGCTCTTTACCGCGCCATCCGTTCCCTCAATCCCTCGCCCTACCTCTTCAACTTCAATTTCGACGACTTCCACGTCATCGGCGCTTCACCTGAAATCCTCGTCCGGCTCCAGGACGGCAACATCACCGTCCGCCCCATTGCCGGAACCCGTCAACGCGGCGCAACCCCGGAAGAAGACAAGGCACTGGAAAAAGAACTGCTCGCCGATGAAAAAGAACGCGCCGAACACCTTCAACTGCTCGATCTGGGCCGCAACGACGCCGGGAAGGTCGCAGCCATCGGTTCCGTCAAAGTCGCCGACCGCTTCATCATCGAACGTTATTCCCATGTGATGCACATCGTCTCCAACGTCGAAGCCCGCCTTGCCGACGGGCTGGATGTGTTCGATGTCCTGCGCGCCGCTTTCCCTGCGGGAACCGTTTCCGGCGCCCCCAAAGTGCGGGCAATGGAAATCATCGACGAGCTTGAACCCGTCAAACGCGGCATCTACGCCGGAGCCGTCGGTTACATCGGCTTTCACGGCGACATGGATCTGGCGATTTCCATCCGCACCGCCGTGCTCAAGGACGGGCAAATCCACGTTCAGGCCGGCGCGGGGCTCGTCGCCGACTCCGACCCCGACGCCGAATGGCAGGAAACGCAGAACAAAGCCCGTGCCATGCTCCGCGCGGCGGAAATGGCTGAAAGCGGGCTGGACACGCGGATATGAGGAGAACGGACATGCTGCTCATGATCGACAACTACGACAGTTTCACTTGGAACATCGTGCAGCTTTTTGGCGAGTTAGGAGAAGATGTACGAGTGTTTCGCAACGATGCCATCACGTTAGAAGAAATTGCCGCGCTCAAGCCCGCGCGTCTCGTCATTGGCCCCGGCCCCTGCACTCCCTCGCGGGCAGGGATTTCTCTTGCCGTCATTCGCGCATTTGCCGGAAAAATTCCGCTTCTGGGCGTTTGCCTCGGACATCAGTCCCTCGGCGAAGCCTTTGGCGGCAGGGTCGTACATGCCCGGCGACCGATGCACGGCAAGCTCTCCGACGTCCAGCACGATGGCGCGGGCGTATTCCGTGGATTGCCCAACCCCCTGCCCTGCACGCGATACCACTCACTGGCCGTCGAGCGCGGGACGCTCCCTGATTGCCTCGAAGTCACCGCATGGGCGGAGGACGGTGAAGTCATGGGGTTGCGGCACCGGAAATTTGCTGCCGAAGGCGTGCAGTTCCATCCTGAATCCGTGCTTTCCGAAGGTGGGCATGAGCTTTTTCGCAACTTTTTGGACCAGACAAAGGAAAAACCATGATTACGCCGCAAGAAGCCCTGCAACGCACCATCGAGCACCGCGAGATTTTCTATGACGAAATGCTCGACCTGATGCGCCAGATCATGACCGGTGAGCTGTCACCGCTCATGTCCGCCGCCATCCTCACGGGTTTGCGTGTAAAGAAGGAAACCATCGGAGAAATCTCCGCCGCCGCCGCCGTATTGCGTGAAATGGCCGTCAAAGTAAAAATACCCCCGCCCTCCGACAATTTTATCGACATCGTCGGGACAGGAGGGGATGGCTCGCACACCTTCAACATCTCCACCACCAGTTCTTTCGTCATTGCCGCTGCCGGGGCGCGGGTCGCCAAACATGGCAATCGCGGCGTTTCCTCGAAATCCGGCTCGGCGGATGCCATCGAAGCGCTCGGAGCCCGCCTCGCGCACAACGCTGAACAAGTGTCCGGCAGCATCACCAACACAGGGCTGGGGTTCATGTTCGCGCCCAATTTCCATGCCGCGATGAAGAACATCGCCCCCGTGCGGCGGGAAATGGGCGTGCGCACCCTCTTCAACATCCTCGGGCCGCTCATCAATCCGGCGGATGCGCCCAACGCGCTGATTGGCGTATTCCATCCTGACCTCGTGGGCATTCTCGTGCGGGTAATGGAGCGGCTTGGCGGCAAGCACGTCGTGGTGGTGCATGGGCTGGACGGCGTCGACGAAATCAGCCTCGGCGCGGCAACGATGGTCGGCGAGCTGAAGGACGGCAAAGTGTCCGAATACTTCATCCATCCAGAGGAATTCGGCATCCGCATGGCCGGAACCCGCAACCTCCGGGTCGAGACAATCGAACAATCCGTGGCAATGCTGCGCGCCGTGCTCGACAACCAGCCCGGCCCGGCCCGTGACATCGTGGTCTTCAATTCCGGCGTGGCACTCTATGCAGCCAACGTGGCCGATACCATCGCCGACGGCATTGCGCGCGCGGACAAAGCGATCGAAAGCGGCGCGGCAAAAGCCAAACTGGAAGAATTCGTACGGTATAACTCATTTTGAGCTTGGGGCAACCGCATTTACGCCAAAAGCCATA
>JAISPJ010000064.1 GCA_031274995.1 Azoarcus sp. | reverse complement strand
TCCCCGGATGTAGTCGAGTACCTTCTGACCGTCGAGCAGTTGCCCCGGCCCTTTCAGGGCGTTTTGAAGCGTGGTGTCCTGGAGGTTGCCCCACATGAAGGGAACCCCCTTTTTTTGGCTGTTGCGGGTGTATATCCTGCGCACTGCGGGCGCAGGCATCTCTTCCGAGGCAAGCCAACGTTCATTTTCCAGATCAAGCCCTGCCAGATTGGTGATTTTCTGGGCAATGAGCTCTCCTCTCCAGTCGCCGGGTTTGTAGTACGTCTTCAAGATAAAACTTCCCTGGGCCGTCCCCTCCATGGCATCTATGTTCCCCGAGGCTATTTGTTGCTCGCTATTGATTGTGTCGATGATGGCCGACATGCCTGTGACGAACTCGTCGGGGTTGCCGGCCGAGAAAAAGTCTCCGTGGCCATTCACGGCGGCGTGCAGCAGATCATCGATCTTCGCAGTAGTGAAGGCAGGGTCAAGGGTATCAGGATCGGCATTTACACCGGGATCACGCCAAGTGATCGTTCCGACCGAAGGGTCATAAATTGCCCTGAAAGCCTTGTTCTTGTCGATGGTACCCGCAACGCCCAGACCAATGGTGAAGGTCGTCATGTGCTGGTGCGTGGCATCATCCCGATACTTGCCCGGCAGTCCGGGAACCGGGGACTTGGGAACCTTGCTGGCAACAGATGGCAGTAGATCTTTTTTCCAGTAATACCAGGCGACATCCGCCAAGGTGTTTGCATAACTATCCTTGAACGGGGCTGGGGCGCTGCCATCCACGTTAACGCCACTGATGCCGGGGGTGGGGGCAGAGGAACCGTTCCAGTAGCCGTCTGTCATCAGGATGGTAAAGCTTTTGCGGCACGCAGCGGCTTTTTCCGTGGCGGCAGTCCCCGGCTTGGCGGGATCGTCTGCCCAGGGACCCAGGCTGGAGCCGTCCGATCTGTCGTAGTACCGCCCGGCACTGTCCAGCGCCTTCCTGAGCGGCGTACCGCCTTTCTCATCACGTTCATCGGCGGGGAGTTGGTTAACAAGATACGGGTTTTTCATGTTGGCTGGCTGAATTTTGTATAGCCAGTCAAAAAAAATTTTTTTTCGGGTCTGATCGAATTTCCGCACGCCCTGCATGACGGTGTCGACACTCTTTCCGTCCATGGACGAGAAGCTTATTTTGTTGATGAGCCCCCAACCTACACGAACACCGGGATCGAGTTTTTCGAAAGCCCGGCCAATCCCCGCCTTGGACGCATAATTGCGTGTGCGGTAATAAGCATACCAATTGGCAAAATTCTGCTTCTCTTCATCGTTGGTGAGGTATTTTTGCTGACACAGCCAGTGGTCGTAATCGACGGCGCTCGCCGTGTGTGCTGGGTAATTTTTCCAAACGTCAGGCGGGCACACGTAATAACTGGCTCGCCCAGTCGGCGCACCTCCAAGAAATTCGGAAAATTTCCAGGCTCCTCCAAGTAATGGGCACTGGCCTGATATTGGGTAGAAGGAGCTATAGTTCGTGCTATAAGCGCCGCTCCAGTCATTGGTGGGCGTAAAACTTGTGTCCAGATTGAATCTGCGATATGCGGTGTTCGTAGCATTTGCGACAGTAGCCTTACTACAACCCGAAATTGTTAATTGGAGATCGGAAGCGTAATACCCGGACTGATTCCTGCCGACCAGATCGTAACCATTGAACCAGGCATCGGTGTATTTTGCGTTGCCGAGAGTACCATCGGTCACGGAGCGCCCGTCTGCGTCAACCGGGGTGGTTCCAGGTGGCGCAGGAGGAGGCACGTATTTGACTGCGGGGTTGTAATACAGCTTATTGAACTGATGCGACATGAAGAATTGATAGGGAACCGCCGAGACTTTCGATGAACGACCTATTTCATCCGGCATGAATGACTGGTACATTGAGTTGGAATCGTCATGGATATATAACAGGTTGGATGGAACGGCCGTAGCGACTGTCAATGGTACAGTGGGGAAATTCACCGTTTGCGCCAGGGCGCTTCCACTGTAAATCGCAATTGCCATTGCGACAGTATGAACAAGGGGACGTATGCGAATTAAAAATTGTTGTGGAAAATAGCGAAAATGAATTGAAGCTTTCATGATTTTTCCTTTTTATGCCGACACGGCTTCTGCCACGACGGAAAACCATCGTAATCGCAGAAACGGCCTGTATTCATCTCATGCGGGGACAAGGCTATGGCTTCGGGGGTTTCGGTGGCTTCGGGGTTTCGGGTGTCGGGGTTTCCGTATCTGTACCTGCTTCTTCCCCTGCCTGGGGAGGCACAAAAGCCGCAGAGGCCGTCATTGAAAAACCATACCCGAGCAAAAATGCCATTGCCGTGGCACCCGTGAACAGGCGGACCCGGTATTTGTGGGGAAGCGAGATCCTCATGAGGTGACCTCCTTGAGCAGATCGACCAGGACGCGCTTATTGTGTGTGCGCCCCAAGCTGTCCAGTGACACTCATAGGATATACATGGGGCGATTTTTAAAGCCGTTACTTTTGCCTGAATTCAGAGAATTTATTGCCTGGGCCGCTGCCGCTTTTCACGGAGAACAACTGGTTTGGATCACGGGCGAAGCGGCTCGCGTCGGAAACAATACCTGGCGCTGGATAGAGGGGTCGCCGGTGATGCCCAGGCAGATGCCCAGCGGAAATGTCCCCGGAGACACCAGCGTAGTTGTGCCGGTAGGGGAAAATCCCAGCCATAAGTTTGCGGTCTGGGCGTCTATCAGGCCGGAATAAATACCTTCGCGTAACAGTGCTTCACCGTTGTCGGGCTCCCGGTTTCCATTGCTGTCGATGAAAACCTGCCAGGTACGCTCTTTGAGCAACAGCGAAACCGTCTGGTTGGTACGGGCGGCCTCGGAGCGGGCAAACTGGACACCCGCGATGAGTTCGTCGGCTGCGCCCCGGACGGCCATGTTGCGGTTCATGGTTCTGAACGAGGGAACTGCGGTAGCGGCAAGGATGGCGGCAATTGCAATGACGATAAGCATCTCGATCAGAGTGAACCCGCCTTCCCGTCCGCCATGAAGAGCAAAGCGCACGGAAAATGTCCGTTTCGTGGAAGAAGTCATATCAGTTCTCACGCCTGAATGCACTTTGGCCAGTGTTGTGACGTTTCGGCCTGCCGTCAAGTGCGTTTGGAACGATAGCGTTCATCTGTGGCAATGAGTCATGGCAAAGGAAGCGGGAATGATGAAGCGGGTAAATGTTTCACATGTTTTGCCTGGGTTGGCGCTGCTCGCCGCCGCGCTTGCAGGAGGTGCGCAAGCAACTGAACTGGCCCTGTCGGGTATCGTGGGGGATCGCGCCGTGATCGTCGTCGATAACGGCGCACCGCAACTACTGGCGGCAGGGAAAAGCACGCCCGACGGGGTACGCCTGCTCTCGATCGACGGCAATACAGCGACCATCGAATTCGAGGGGCGGCGTCAAATCCTGCGCATGGGGGAGCGGGTCGTGCGACGTGACGATACGGACAAGCCGGGCGCTGGCACGCTCACCGGCGAGCAAGCCCGAAAGATACTGGCGCGTGGCGTGGAAATCACTATCGAATCGGATGCCTCGGGGCACTTCCTGATCGACGGAGAAATCAACGGGCGTGGCGTCCGTTTTATTGTCGATACAGGAGCATCAATCGTCGCCATCGGGTACTCGACCGCACAGAATCTGGGGCTTGACCTGGATGACGGGCAAAGGAGCCTGGCGCTTACTGCGGGCGGAGAGGTCAACACTTGGCGGATAACGCTGAGATCGCTGAAAATAGGCGGGATGCGTTTCGACAACATCGACGCGGTGGTGACGCAGGCCAACATGCCCCAGGTGTTGCTCGGGATGAACATTCTCGAACAGATGGAAATGCGGCGCGACGGCAAACTGATGCGCCTGAAGAAAAAACTGTAGCGAAGGATGAATGTGAGCGAAGCACGCGAAATTGTGGGCAAGTTGCGGCAGCGGTTGGCGCGAACTGAACAGGCGCCGAACGCCATCCCCGTGATGAATGGCAAGGCGGCACCATCATGGCCGGGGCCGGAGGAGCCTGATACCGTCGCCGGAGACTGGCCCGGCGCGGGCGGCGGGCAACCTCGCCCGGCGGCTGTGCTTGTGCCGCTGGTTCTGCATGAATACCGGGAGAACAGCCCTACCGTATTGTTTACCCGGCGTACCGATCACCTGTACCACCATCCGGGACAGATCAGCTTTCCTGGCGGCGCCATGGAAGCAGGCGACGCCTCTGCCGAAGAAACCGCAATACGCGAGGCAGAAGAAGAAATCGGCCTCGCCCCGGAACGGATCGAACTCATCGGACGCTTGCCGGACTATCTGACCGGGACGGGCTTTCGCGTCACCCCCGTGGTGGGGCTGCTGCACCCGCCGATCAAACTGAAGCTCGACTGTTTTGAAGTTGCCGAAGCGTTTGAAGTGCCGCTCGCGCATTTTCTCGATCCCGCCAACCACCAACGGCACTCTGCCAGGATGAAAGACGGCAAGACGCGCCATTTCCACGCTGTGCCCTATGGCGACTACTTTATCTGGGGGGCGACCGCAGGCATGTTGATGACGCTCTACCGGCTGCTTGCCGAATGAGCCGGACTGCCGCGTTTATTCCCGCGCCCTGCCCGCTTCCGCGCCCGGTAAAATCCGAAGATGTTCGACATCATCCTTTTCGAGCCGGAAATACCGCCCAACACCGGCAACGTCATCCGCCTCACCGCCAATGCCGGGGCGCGGCTTCATCTCGTGGGACCGCTTGGGTTCGATCTCTCCGACCGCCAGTTGCAGCGTGCGGGGCTGGATTACCACGACCTTGCCCACGTAACCGTCCACCCGGATTGGGCCGCGTGCCGGACGCAATTCGCCGGACGGAGGATGTTCGCCCTGAGCACGCGCGGCAGTGAGCGTTACGACCGCGCGGCCTACGCCGAGGGCGACGTATTGCTCTTCGGCCCCGAAACCCGTGGTTTGCCGGATGCGGTACTGGAAGAACTGCCGCCCTCGCGGCGGTTGCGCATTCCGATGCGCCCCGGCAACCGCAGCATCAACCTGTCGAACGCCGTGGCGCTGGTGCTGTACGAGGGCTGGCGGCAGAACGGGTTTGCGGGAGCAAGGTAGCGGAGCGGCGGCACAAACGAGTCCAAGATTTCTGCCGCACCCCCTCTTGGTCATTTCTTGCCAACCATTCGCAATCTCATCTCTCGCTTTAACAAGCGAAGATAATAGCGGGCCTACTCCTGCTTCGGATCACGCGCCAGTAGCCTCTCCACTGCGTCGCTGGCGCTGATATCGCCCCGCAGCAGGGCATCCACGCCAGCGCAGATCGGCATGTCCACGCCGATGAATGCGTCCGGCGTGTTCTCTTCGTCATTTCCTGCCTCCTTTCCAGCATTATCGCTGGTTCAGGCCACAGGCTATCCACTTATCCGGCTGTCTGAATTTGCGCGGACACCTCTTTGCAGAATCTACCCCTGTAGAGTACCCTTCGAAAATGCCGTTGACTGACTACCTCCCTGCGAACTTCTCGGAACTTTACGAAGTCCACAACTACCGCCACGCTGCGGAGGTGCTCGCTACCGGGTGTCCAAGCGAATTCACTGAACTTATCGAGGCACTCAGCCAATTCCGCCTGACAACCTCTGACATCCTTGTCAAAGGCGGAAACGAGTCTCAGATTCCCAAGCGTGTGGCATCGCTCTTCCGGCCAATGCGCTGGTTCGAAACGAGAATTCGCGGCGACCTCGTCGTTACCATCGAGACGCATACAAACGACGGAACAGAAAAGACCGAAACTCGCCTTGATGACTTTATGGACGGACACAAGGTCGATTTCGTGAAAAATCGTGTCGCGTTCGACCTTGAGTGGAATAGCAAAGATCAAACATTTGACCGTGATTTATACGCTTTCAGAGCGTTCCATGAAGCTGGCGTTATCAGTGCGGCAGTTTTACTGACCCGCAGTGCTGACCTCAACGAAGTTTTTAAAGCCCTTGGCGTCATGTCCAAGTACGGAGCAAGTACAACTTGGATGGGCAAACTCCTTTATCGCCTCAAGGCGGGACGGAACGGCGGGTGCCCTGTGTTGGTTCTTGGTATTACGCCGAAACTGATTGAGGACTGGCCGCAATGAGCGACGCATCAGACGAACTTCTTAGAAAGATTGGGGCGCGGAGATTTCATACTGTCTTGGCCGATCCACCTTGGCAGTTCCAAAATAAGACTGGGAAGGTTGCTCCAGAACATAAGCGCCTTAACCGTTACAACACGATGACCCTTGACGCAATTTGTGCCCTTCCTGTTGCGCGTATCTGTGTCGAGCCTGCCCACCTGTACCTTTGGGTTCCTAATGCACTCCTTCCCGAAGGGTTGCGCGTGATGGCAGCGTGGGGATTTCAGTATAAGAGCAACATCATTTGGCACAAAGTCAGAAAAGACGGCGGCCCAGATGGCCGTGGCGTTGGCTTCTACTTCCGCAATACCACGGAAATTATTCTCTTCGGGATACGTGGAAAGGATGCCCGGACACTTGCGCCTGGAAGAAGTCAAGTCAACATCATCAGGTCAATGAAACGCGAACACTCGCGCAAACCTGACGAGCAGTACGAAATCATGGAGGCGTGCAGCCTTGGTCCGTTCATTGAGCTCTTTGCTCGCGGTCCGCGTGATGGTTGGACGACGTGGGGTAACCAAGCGGAGGAGTATTCCCCTACTTGGCCGACCTATGCCAACCATTCGCAATCTCATCTCTCGCTTTAACAAGCGAAGATAATAGCGGGCCTACTCCTGCTTTGGATCACGCGCCAGTAGCCTCTCCACCGCGTCGCTGGCGCTGATATCGCCCCGCAGCAGGGCATCCACGCCAGCGCAGATCGGCATGTCCACGCCGAGGCGGCGGCTGAGCTGGACGGCTTCGTGCGCGGTGGAAACGCCCTCGGCCACATGGCCGAGTTCGGCGAGAATGCCGGGGAGGGTTTTTCCGGCAGCGAGCGCCAGCCCGACCTGGCGATTGCGGGAGAGGTCGCCGGTGCAGGTGAGTATGAGGTCGCCCATGCCGGTCAGCCCCATCAGGGTTTCGTGGCGTCCGCCGAGCGCGTTTGCGAGCCGGGCGATTTCGGCCAGCCCGCGCGTGATGATCGCGGCCCGCGCGTTGAGGCCGTAATTCATGCCGTCGGCCACCCCCGCAGCGATAGCGATGACGTTCTTGAGCGCACCGCCTATTTCGCAGCCGATGACATCATTGTTGGCATAGATCCTGAATCTTGGCTGATGCAGCCTGCGCACCCAGTCAGCATTGAAACAAGGATCGCTTGATGCCAAAGTAACGGCTGCGGGCAGCCCGCGGGCGATTTCGGCTGCAAAAGTGGGGCCAGTGAGTACACCGCAGGCGGCATCCTCGCCCATGATCTCGGCAATGATCTCGTGCGGCAGCCTGCCGCTGGCGGCTTCCAGTCCTTTACACGCCCAGATGAGCGGCACGGCAGGAGAGCCTTGCCGGAGGTCGCGCAGGGCGCTCGCGGTTTCGCGCAATCCGGCCAGCGGTGTCGCAATGAGATGCAGCTCCGCGCCTGCGGCAGCCTGACTGAAGTCGGCGCTGAATTCCAGTTCGGGCCGCAAGGCGATGCCGGGCAGGAAGAGTTTGTTTTCCCGTTCACGGCGCATCGTCCCGATGTTATCGGTCTCGCGCCCCCACAGGCAGACTTCGTGGGCAGCGGAAAACACCTGCGCCAGCGCCGTGCCCCATGCGCCCGCCCCGAAAACGGCGATACGCATCCTTCGCGCCCGCTGCTTCAAAGCCCCCACACTTCGGTAGAACGCAAAAAGCCGCTGCTGCCGCTGGCGTGCTGCACTTTGACCCATCCGCTCGGGCCGGAAGAAACGAATTCGAGCACGACATTACGGACAGCCTCGAAAACCACCGGAGAACGCTCGTTCGCCTCGCGCCGCACCTCCGCCTGTTCAGCGGTAACGAGCACGGTCCGCTGTTTACTGAGGGCATTGCCTTCGATCCACGACATGGCGCCGGAAGGATCACGCACTTTCACCCATTGCAGGTCGGGACTCGTCACCACCACTTCCACCGGCGTACCGATGTAGATAATGGCAAGCTTGCGGGCTTTCAGGGAGGAGGTCTCGAAAAGGATCGCATTCCTGGCAACGGAGGCATAGTCGAAGGCCTGGACCGAACCGGCCAGCAAGGCCAGCCCGGCGGCAAGGATGGCGGAGCGGATCATCTCATTTCTCCTTGTTGGCCACGGGTTACTGCATCTGCGGACTCGGACTGACACCGGCGTCCTGGCGCGATTGCTGGAAAAGGGCTTCGAAGTTGACCGGAGTGAGCAGCACAGGCTGGAAGCCGGCACGGGTCACAGCGTCCGAGATCGTTTCACGCGCGTAAGGGAAGATGATGTTCGGACAACCAATACCCAGTATCAGTTCGAGTTCTTCTTCAGGCGCGTTCTGGATGCGGAAAATCCCCGCCTGGGTTATTTCGACCAGGAAAAGAGTACGGTCTCCGCCCAAGGTGGCTTTGACGGTGATGGTAAGCCTGACCTCGAAGATACCCTCATCAAGGGATCCGGCTTCGGTGCGAAGTTGCACGCTGACTTGCGGGGATTCGCGGGAAAGGAAGATTTGCGGCGCGTTGGGTACTTCGAGCGAAAGATCCCTGACGTAGATTTTTTCGATTGCAAAGACAGGCGAAGTGCCGGTAGCTTGGATATCGTCGGTCATGTTGGCGTCCTGTGGTGGGTCGTGCGAGATAAGAGAAGGAAAAACAAGGCGGTCTCAGGCATTTTGCCCGTTCAGCAGGGCAACCAAACGCCCTTCGCTGTCAAGGGCATGGAGATCATCGTAACCGCCGACATGATAACCGCCGATGAAAATCTGGGGAACTGTCCGGCGGCCGGTGATTTGCATCATTTCATCGCGGCGGGCAGTGTCGAGATCGATGCGGATTTTTTCGATCCCAACCACGCCACGGGCACACAAAAGCTGCTCGGCACGCAGGCAATACGGGCAAATGGCAGTCGTGTACATCTTGACGGGCGGCATGGACATGATCGCGGCGTCACTCACTTTTTCTTGCGGGTGACGGGATATCCGGCTTTTTCCCACTCGTACAGACCGCCGCGCAGATTGTAGAGCTTCTCGAACCCCGCTTTCTTCAGGGAAGCAATTCCCTTGGCGGCAGTGGTCCCGCTGTTGCAGTAAAGGATGAGCGGACGGGTGCGGAATTTTTCGAGTTCCGTGCCACGGCGTTCAAAATCGGAGAACGGCAGGTGGCGGGCATTGGGCAAATGCCCCTTTTCGTAGTCGCCCGGCGCACGCACGTCGACCGGCACCGCGTCCTCGCGGTTGATGAGCAGGGTGGCCTCGATGGGCGTAAGCAGGCTTTTGTCGTGCCGCTGGCGGATGAACTCGACGAGCAGCCATGCGCCCGAAGCCACTGCCAAAGCAGCCCAAAGCAGGTTTTGTTGCAGAAACTCCACGTAAGAAATGCTCCGAGGGTTATGTTGATGAAGAGCACAAGATACGGCGCTGCCGCCGCCTTCAACATCGAACTTTTCGCGACACGCGCACCCCCTTGAGGATGCGATCAGAAAAAATAGCGCGAAAACTATTAGTATACGATAGATCGAATGTTTTTACCCTTTTTGAGTCACCCCGGCCTGAAGGCCGGAGATTGCGCACGATGCGTGTTCACAACCTCTTTCCCGGACGATTGCCCCATGTTCAAGATCGTGCTGCTTCGCCACGGCGAATCTGCCTGGAACAAAGAAAACCGCTTTACCGGCTGGATGGATGTCGATTTGACCGAACAGGGCATCGCAGAGGCACACGCCGCCGGACAGTTGCTCAGGAGCGAAGGCTACGGTTTCGATCTGGCTTTCACCTCGGTGCTCAAACGAGCCAACAAAACGCTCAATATCGTGCTCGAAGAACTCGACGCCCTCTGGCTGCCGGTCGAACACTCCTGGCGGCTGAACGAACGCCACTACGGCAGCCTGCAAGGGCTGAACAAAGCCGAAACTGCCGCCCGGTATGGCGATGGGCAGGTGCTGGTCTGGCGGCGTTCCTACGACATTGCGCCCGATCCGCTGGAAGAGAATGACCCCCGGCTGACCATCGGCGACCCCCGTTACGCCTTGCTCCCCAGATCGGCGTTCC
>JAISPJ010000033.1 GCA_031274995.1 Azoarcus sp. | reverse complement strand
CGTGACTGTCGAGCGCATCGAGCGCGAGAAGCTGGCCGACCGCATGACCATCTACCGGCGCGGGGCTGAAGTTGTGTATTCAAACGAACTTCAGCACGGGCAATGGGCGAAAACACCTCAAGCCCGCGAAGCACTCGAATTCGAGCGCAGCCGTGAAATGACCTTGCATGAGCGCCGGGAATACGTAAAGGGTTTTGAGACCCTTGCAAAGCTGATGGCACGGCCAGAACGTAATGCTTCGGCGCAAGAATTTGCCTATATGGAGAACCTGCAAAAGCAGGCAAAGGCGGGGCTGGCCGCTGAAGTTTTCCGGCGCGAGCCGATTGACCAGGCGGTACAGCAACACCCGGAACTTGCCCCCGCCTACGCCAGCCTGCGGGCAATAGAGGCAAAGGTGGAGACGGACAGCGCAATGCGCCAGCACAGCAATTTCATCATGGCGCGGGTGCGCCACAATATTGCCGCGCACATCGAGCGGGGCGAGCCGATCCCCGGCGTGGAAATCCGGGAAGAAAGGCAAGTTTCGCACGACCAGCAGCACAACCAGCAAACACGGTAAAGGCGAATTTTTAGCGTTTATCGTTGTAATTCACAGTGACTTGAAAAACTTCGCCATCTTCAATCCGCAGCGCGGTGAGCGGGCCACCCCATACATAGCCGGAATCGAGGGCGATCAAGCCTTTTTCGCGGTAAAAACCCAGCGCTGACCAGTGGCCGAAAATGATGGTGTGGGTACGGTTGGCACGCCCCGGAAGCGCAAACCATGGGAAGGTGCCTTCGGGAGCAGTATCTGGAGAGCCTTTGGCGCGCATCACCATGTGACCCTCGGGAGTGCAGAAACGCATGCGCGTGAAGGCGTTGACAATGACACGCAGGCGACCCCACCCCCTGAGGCGGTCTTCCCAGTGATCCGGTCGGCTGCCCATGAGGTGCAGGAGAAAATTTTTCGAATTCCTGCCTGTAAGCGCGGCCTGAACTTCTTCGGCCAGCGCCCGGGCTTTGGGGACTGTCCATTGTGGCAGCAGCCCCGCGTGCACGAGCACATATTGGTCTTCGACGTACAGCAGGGGGCGACGGACAAGCCAATGCAGCAGTTCGTCGCAGTCCGGCGCGGTCAGGATGTCGTTCAGATTGTCGCCGGCCTTTCGGGAGCCGAGACCGGCGTGGAGCATCAACAGGTAGAGATCATGATTGCCGAGCACAACGGTGACGGCATCTCCGAGGCCTGCGACGAAACGCAGCACCTGGAGCGATTCCGGGCCGCGATTGACGAGATCGCCAACGAGCCAGAGCCGGTCGGCGGCGGGATTGAACGAGCAAAGATCAAGCAGGCGCCGCAATGCGCCGTAACAGCCCTGGATGTCGCCGATTGCATATGTTGACATGCTATACAAACACAGGCTCCGGCTCCAGTTCCACGCCGAAGCGCCTGAATACGTCGTTCTGGATGCTCGCGGCCAGCCGCAGTATGTCTGCGCCGGTCGCGCCACCGTGGTTAACAAGGACGAGCGCGTGCTGGACGTGGCAACCCACGGGGCCGAGGCGGCGTCCCTTCCAGCCGCATTGTTCAATCAGCCACCCGGCAGCGAGTTTTTCCCGGCCATCGGACTGCGGGTAATGCGGTAAGTCGGGATGGGCGGTAAGCAGGGCCGCGCATCGTCCAGCCTCGATGGCGGGATTTTTGAAGAAGCTGCCCGCGCTGCCGAGTTCGGCAGGGTCGGGCAGTTTGCGCCGTCGCAGCGCGATAACGGCGTCCGACACCTGGAGGGGAGAGGGAGGGCTGGAATCGTTGAAACCGTGTCCGGCCAGTTCGCACGCAAGTTCGCCGTAGCGGGTAAGGGGCTGCCAATCGAGCGGCAGGCGAAAGCGCACTGCCGTAATGAGCCAGCGCCCCGGTTGGCGCTTGAAAACGCTGTCGCGGTAATCAAACCGGCAGGCGGCGGAATCGAATTGCCTGAACTCGCCGCTGGCGAGGTCCAGTGCGTCGAGCGATTCGATGCGTTCGGCCACTTCCAGGCCGTAAGCGCCGATGTTCTGGACAGGGGCCGCCCCCACGGTTCCGGGGATGAAGGAGAGATTTTCCAGCCCCGGCCAGCCCTGATCGAGCGTCCAGCGGACGAAATCGTGCCAGTTTTCGCCCGCCCCCGCTTCGACGAGGACGGATGTGGACGAGGAGGTTTCATCAAGCCTGCGCCGTCCGGGAATTTCGACTTTGAGGACGATATCGAGCGGTTCGCCGCGCAGGACGAGGTTACTGCCGCCACCCAGAATCACGCTCGAACCGGGAACGCCCCCCGGACGGCCCGCAAGGAAGACGTGCGCCTGTCGCGCTTCTTCTTCTGAACGCACACGCAGCAGATACCTCGCCCGCGCGGGCAGCCCGAAGGTGTTCAACGCTGTCAAATCAGCGTCAATCTGCGCGGAGAGCATCAATGGCCTGCCGGATGTCGACCTCGCTCGCGCCGGGCGCAGGTACGCCCCATTGACTGTAGCCTTCGTTGTTTTTAATGCCCGCTACGGCCTGCCCGGCCTCGCGGGCAGAAGCAAAGCCCCGGCTTTGCAGGCACAGACGGCCATCGCCGTCAACGAGCTTGAAGTAGAAGAGCCCATCCGCCTCGCGGTATTGCTTGAATTGGGGTTTGGCTTGTGCCTTGGGTTTTGCGCGTGAATCCGCAGGTATCACGGGAAGTTGGTCAAGCTTGCGCAATCCGGTGGCTTCGCGCAGGCGGGCAATGAAAGGGGCCGCGTATTTCGCGCGTAGCGCCGCCGCGCCGCTCTTCAACACCTGTTCAATGCGCGCAGGTTCGGCGATCAATTCTTCGTAGCGTACCCGCATCGGCGCAATGACCGATTCCAGTTTTTGGAAGAGGGCTTCCTTGGCTTCTCCCCAAGCGATGCCCTCCGTGAAGCGGGCGCGCATCGTTTCGGTTTCGGCGGGCGTGGCAAATGCCTGAAAGAGTTGGAACAGCGCGGAACCTTCAGTCTCTTTCGGCTCGCCGGGGGCCTTCGAGTCGGTAACAACGCCAAATACCAGTTTTTTCAACATGTTTCGGGAAGCAAAGAGCGGAATGATGTTGTCGTAACTCTTGCTCATCTTCTGCCCGTCCAGCCCCGGCAGCGTTGCGACGGATTCGTCAACCGCCGCTTCAGGCAATACAAAGTATTCGCCGTAGCGATGGTTGAAACTCGCGGCGATGTCGCGCGCCATTTCCAGGTGCTGGACCTGATCGCGCCCTACGGGAACCTTGTGCGCGTTGAACATAAGGATATCGGCGGCCATCAGCACAGGATACATGAACAGTCCCATTGTCACCCCGGCGTCCGGCTCTTCGGCTTCGGCAAGGTTCTTGTCGACGGCAGCCTTGTAGGCGTGCGCACGGTTGAGCAGCCCCTTGCCGGTCACGCAGGCAAGCAGCCAGGCAAGTTCAGTGATTTCGGGAACATCGGACTGGCGGTAGAACCACGCGCGCTCCGGGCGCAGCCCGGCGGCCAGCCAAGTAGCGGCGATTTCCAGTGTGGAGCGCTGTACCCGTTCAGGATTGGCGGTCTTGATGAGCGCGTGGTAGTCGGAGAGGAAGTAGAAGCTCTCGACGCCAGGACGCTGGCTGGCTTCTACCGCTGGACGGATTGCACCCGCGTAGTTGCCGAGGTGAGGCGTTCCCGAGGGGGTAATACCGGTAAGAATGCGTTGTGGTGTCATGGGTTTCACAGTTCCGGCATGGTCGGACAATATGGTACGTGGTACGGAAAAGGCGTCGCTTTTCCTGAAAAAAGAGGGTTCAACCCCCTGATACTATTGTTAATGAAATAGAATTATAAGGTTTAACGCCAGATATGTAAGAATCCAGCGTATGGAACACCACTTGATCTCGACAATCGCTTTTGGTTTCGGCATGGCCCTGATACTGGGTTTCATCGCCGAGCGCCTGCGCATCCCCGCTCTTGTGGGCTACCTGCTCGCGGGCATCATCATCGGGCCGGCAACACCGGGCTTTGTGGGAGACCAGGAGATTGCCAACCAGCTCTCGGAACTTGGCGTGATGTTGCTGATGTTCGGGGTGGGGCTGCATTTCTCGCTCGGCGATTTGATGTCGGTCAAACGCATCGCCGTTCCGGGTGCGGTAGCCCAGATGGGGTTGGCAACTATCCTGGGCATGATTGTCTCGGAATTCTGGGGATGGAACCACGGCGAAGCACTCGTGTTTGGATTGTCCCTGTCCTGCGCCAGCACGGTCGTGCTAATCAAGGCGCTGGAGACGCGCGGCATACTGGAAACCATGAACGGGCGCATTGCGGTGGGCTGGCTGGTGGTGGAAGACCTGGCCACGGTGCTGGCACTGGTGCTGCTGCCGCCCCTCGCAAAGCTGTATCTTGGCGACAGCGGCGGGATCGAAACCCTCGGGACACAGGGTTCGCTCTGGGCAATGCTCACAAAGACCATACTGTACGTGGCAGCCTTCATCTTTTTGATGCTGGTGGCAGGTCAGCGGGTCATTCCCTGGTTGCTGTGGCAGGTGGCACGCACCGGCTCACGTGAGCTCTTCACCCTGGCGGTCGTCTCTATTGCCATCGGTATTGCCTATGGCGCGCTGGTGCTGTTCAACGTGTCTCCCGCCCTTGGCGCATTCTTCGCGGGCATGGTGTTGCGGGAATCGAAGCTCAGCCATCGCGCGGCGGAGGAGTCTTTGCCTTTCCGGGACGCCTTCTCCGTGCTGTTTTTTGTCGCGGTCGGAATGCTGTTCAAACCCTTGATTCTGGTGGAACAACCCTTGCGTGTGCTTGCGGTGGTCGGGATCATCATGCTGGGCAAGACGCTGGCCGCCGTCTTTCTGGTGCTGGCCTTCCGTTACCCGATGAACACGGCCCTGACGGTTGCCGCCAGTCTGGCGCAGATTGGCGAATTCTCTTTCATCCTCGCCGCAGAAGCCGTCCGTGTGAAACTGATGCCGGAGGAAACCCAAAGTCTGGTCCTGGCCGGGGCATTGATTTCCATCGCCCTCAATCCAGTGATGTTCATGGCGGTCAATCCGTTGAAACGGTGGCTGCTGGCTCGATTTGAATTCGTGCGCAATCTCGAGCAGCGCGAGGAACCTTACGCGCAGTTGCCGATGAGCACCGACCGCAAATACCTGGAAGGCCAAGTGGTGCTGGTAGGTTATGGCCGGGTTGGGCAGCGCATCGCCCAAGCGCTCGAAGAACGCAACATCCCCTACGTGGTGGCGGAACAAAACCGTGAATGCGTGGAGGATCTGCGCAAAAAAGGAAAAGCCGCCGTATATGGCGACGCAATCGATCCCGCCGTTCTGATCCAGGCCCACATCGCCAACGCCGCCATACTGGTGGTCGCCACGCCCTCCCCATTGGATGTGCACAAGATGGCCGAAGCGGCGCGCACGCTGAACCCTGACATCGAAATCGTGGTGCGCACCCACAGCGAAGAAGAATCCCGCCTGCTGCACGGCGAAGGCATCGACAAGATCTTTTACGGCGAGGAAGAACTTGCCAAGAGCATGAGCAACCACGTCGTCGAACGCTTCCGTCCTGTAGAACAGGACGGGCATTCCACATGAAGCAGACCAAGGCACGCTTTGCCGGCTTCGCGGCAGCGTGCTTCTTCTCCTTCGCCGTTGTCCATGCTGCCGAACCGCTACCCGCTCTGGCCGCCAAATCCGAAAACGTGACCGTCTCAGGGTTTTCTTCGGGCGCGTTCATGGCGGCGCAATTCCACGTCGCGCATTCCGCACGGGTACGCGGAGCAGGCATCCTGGCAGGAGGGCCATACTACTGCGCCGGGGGAAGCGTCCTCAAAGCCCTGTCGTCCTGCATATCGCCCAATTTCTTCACGCCTCCTCCCAAGCCGGACAAATTACGGGCGGAAGCCGAAAAACAGGCGGCAGCCGGGCACATCGACCCGTTGGAAGGCTTGCGTGGCAGCCGGGTCTGGCTGTTCTCCGGCGGGAGAGACGGCATGGTGAAAAGCGCCGTCGTGGATGCCGCCCGCGCGTTTTACCTGCAATGGCTGCCCGAATCGTCCGTCGCCTATGAGCGCCTGCCGGATGCCGGTCACGCCATGATTGTCCCCTCGGCGAAAATCGCCTGCGGGCTAACGGGACCGCCCTACATCAATCATTGTGGTGATTTCGACGCGCCTGGCCGTCTGCTCGCGCACCTGCTCGGCGAATTGCGCCCCAAGGCGCAAGCGGCAAACGGCGAACTGCTCGCATTCGACCAGTCCGGGTTCGCCCGGCGGGAAGCGGGCATGAACGATACCGCTTATGTCTATATCCCGGCTGCCTGCCGCGTCGGCGGCTGCCGTATCCACGTCGCTTTCCACGGTTGCCGCCAGAACGTCGCCACAGCAGGAGAGACCTGGGCCCATCAGTCCGGTTACAACGAATGGGCTGAAACCAACCGCCTGCTCGTTCTCTATCCGCAAACCTCCAATGCCAGGGATGCGAACGGCTGTTGGGACTGGTGGGGCTACACCGGCTCCGCTTACCATACCCGCGACGCGCCGCAAATCGAAGCGGTCTGGAAGATGATCGAACGCTTGACAGAAAAATTGTGATTCGAAGCGTGATGCACCTCTCCGTGCCGTCCGTCTTCGTAGATGTAATAATAATCTTGTGCGCCGCTCTCCCATGAATACATTCCTCTCCCCCCTCCCTGCCCCCGATCTGGCCGCGCTCACTGCGGCATTGGGTTCGCTCGCGACGGCTTTCGACATTGACTGGGTAGAGGAGTGCGCATCAACCAATTCCGTCCTGCTGGATTCGCCTCCCAAAAACGACGGGCGAACGCATGTACTTGTCGCCACGCGGCAAAGCGCCGGACGCGGGCGGCGCGGGCGGCAATGGCTGGCCTGGCCGGGGGCGAGCCTGACGTTTTCGGTGCTGTGGCGTTTCGCCCCGGACACGCCTGCGCCCGCCGGATTGTCTCTGGCAGTCGGGCTGGCCTTGGCGTGTACGCTCGAAAAACTTGGTGTTGCCGCCGTCACCCTCAAATGGCCCAACGACGTGCTCGTGCATGGCGCGAAACTCGCCGGCGTACTGGTGGAAGTATTTCCGGAACGTGGAAGGGCGCTCACGGCGATCATCGGTATTGGCCTGAACCTCGCCCTGCCCGCAGACGCCGCAATTCCCGGCCAGGAAGGTGACGTGACCGACCTGGCCCGAGAACTGGGCAAGCCGCCAACGTGCGAGGCGCTGCTCGCCGCCATCCTGTCCGAACTCCATCCTGTGCTCACGACTTACGCCGGTACAGGCTTTGGCCTGTTGCGCAACGCTTGGCAACAGCGCAACGCCTTTGCCAATTTGCCGGTGCGAATCAGCGGCGAAGGGTCGGACATAGCAGGGCTTTGCCTGGGCGTGGACGACGAGGGTGCCCTGCTCGTGCGCGTCAATGAAGATACGCATCGCGTGTACGCGGGCGACGTTTCCCTGCGGACCGCGCCATGATACTGCTCATCGACGCTGGCAACAGCCGGATCAAATGGCGTCTGGTGGGCGAGAACATCCACGCTTCGGGCACATGCACGCATGACGCGCCCAATGATCTGGCAGTCTGTACCGAAACGCCGGGTATCACACGGGTATTGGGCTGCAACGTGACAGGCCCGGTCAGGGGGGAAGCCATTGCGGCAATCATCGCCCGGCGGGGCCTCACCCCGGAATGGATCAACGCCGGCGCACAACGTTGCGGCGTTCACAACATGTATACACATCCCTCGCGGCTCGGCGCGGATCGTTGGGCAGCCCTGATCGGTGCGCGCAGCCATCACCGCAACCGGGACGTTTTGGTCGTCATGGCAGGAACCGCGACGACACTGGATATTCTGGGCGCGGACGGTCGTTTCACAGGCGGGCATATCCTGCCCGGAGTGGAACTGATGCGGCAGGCGCTCAGTCATGGCACGGCGCAATTGCCGTCGACGGGAGGACGTTACCGCAACCATCCGCGTGATACCGCCGACGCCATCGTCTCAGGCTGCCTCAACGCGCAAGCGGGCGCGATCGGGCGCATTTTCCGCCACATGGATGCCCCCGGTGCCGTTTGCCTGTTAAGCGGCGGGGCAGCAGATGAAATCGAACCATTGCTTGACATTCCTTTCCAGAGGATCGACAACCTCGTTCTCGACGGCCTGCACCAGATTGCGCGCGCCACTTGACATGCCATGACCACGACACGTTTCCTGTTTATTCTTTTCGCGCTACTCAATGTCTTGTTCTTCGCCGCCACACATGGCTGGCTCGGTTTCGGCCCATCGGTGGAATCAGGCAAGATTGCCATTGAATTAAACCCGGAACGCATCAATATTCTCGGACACACGCCCCCGCCGGAAACCGCGCAAACCGGTGACACGTTTCCATCAGTCGCTCCTGCAAACACAACAACAGCAACGGAACCGTCCGTGGCCTGCCTGGCATGGAGCGGCCTGAGCCCTGTCCAGAACAACAAATTGATATCGCTCTTTTCTACCGCGAATATTCAGACTACCACGCGGGACGTTCAGGTTGCCTCAACATGGAGAGTGGTGCGCACTCCGCCTTTGGGTACCAATGAAGCGGCTGAAATCCTGGCAGACAACATGGTCGAATTGGGTGTGGAAAAAAACAGCATCCAAATAGAAGAAACCGGAGACAACAAATTCCTGATCGTGCTTGGTGAACCGTTCAGGAACCGCAAGGGCGCCGAACGCCATCTCGAAACGATGAACGCCAAAGGCATTAATGCCAGTATCGAGCCCCGCAACACCACGGAGCGCCGCATAGAAGCTACTGTCAGCAAGGAAAAGGCCGAAGCCGTGCTGAGCGGGCAATCTTTTGCCAAACGCCACAAACCGTGCTCGCCATGAGTGGCGTCGCCCTGAAAATAGGTCTGACTGGTGGCCTTGGCAGCGGCAAAAGCACGGTGGCAGCACGTTTCGCCAGTCACGGCATTGAGATCGTCGATACCGACGCCATTGCCCGCAAGCTGGCTGCGTCCGGTGGCGTGGCGGTTCCCGCTTTGCGTGCCGCTTTTGGTGAATCGGTGATTGCCGCCGACGGCGGGCTGGATCGTCCCCGTATGCGCGCGCTGGCTTTTGCCGATCCCGTTGCGCGCGCGCGCCTCGAAAGTATCCTGCATCCGCTGATCGAGACCGAGGGCCTGCGCCGCTGTAGCGCGGCCCGTAGCCCTTACGTCGTCATCGATGTTCCCTTGCTGGCCGAGACGGGCCGTTGGCGCGGGTATTGCGACCGTATCTGCGTGGTCGACTGCCCGCGCGCACTACAAATCGCCAGGGCCGCCACGCGCGACGGACACTCGCAGGACGAAACCGAAGCCATTCTCGCCGCCCAGGCCAGCCGCGAAACAAGGCTGTCCATCGCTGATGACATAATCGATAACAGCAATACGCTGGATGCGCTTCAGGCGCGGGTCGACGCTCTGCATACCCTCTACCTTGCCCTTGCCGCCGCCACGCCGTCCGCAAGCCGGGCAAAATCCCCGAATTCGAGGCCGGAGTGACTCAATTCGCCTTTGTGAATAGCGTGTTATCATTCGCGTTCGAAGTTGTTTGTTACTCTGCATCGCCGTAAGACTTGACTCTTTTCCCGGAACGCGCGTGATTACTTACGAATATCCCTTCAGCGAGCGCATCCGCACTTTGCTGCGCCTGGAAGATTTGCTCCAGAGAAGCGTCCATTTCCGCGATAGCGACGAGCCACTGCATCACCATGTGGCTATTCTTGCCCTGTTTGAAACCGTCGAAGTCGCCGGACGCGCCGACCTCAAGATCGATCTCGTCCAGGAGCTTGAAAGACAGCGTCAGATATTGCTGTCGTTCCGCGATAACCCGGAAATTTCCGAGGACGCGCTCCGCGATGCCCTCAAGGAAATCGAACAGGCCTCGTCGAACCTGCTGGCGATGACAGGGCGCTTCGGCCAGCACCTGCGCGAAAACGAGTGGTTGACGAGCATCCGCAACCGCGCCTCCATTCCGGGCGGCGCATGCGAATTCGATCTGCCTTCCTACCACTATTGGCTCAGCCGTGACGCTCAAAGCCGCCACCGTGACCTCGATGCCTGGGCCAAACCGATGAAACCCATCGGGGAGGCGCTGGCCATCGTGCTGCGGCTGCTGCGTTCAAGCGGGCGGATGGAATCGCAGGTTGCGCGCGGGGGAACGTTCCAGATGCCCATGAGCGGCAGCACCGCGCAGATGATCCGTGTCGGCATTGCCCGCACCGAAGCGGCCGTGCCCGAAATCAGCGCGAACAAATACGCGCTCAACATCCGCTTCATGTTGCCCGAAACGCAGGTGCGCCCTCGTCCGCTCGAGCGCGACCTGCCGTTTGAACTCACTTTCTGCGGCCTGTAAACGCTCCGTGTCCGTGAGCACGCCCGACGTATCCGAAGCCGGGAGGCGCCTCGTGCGCTGCCCCCGATGTGGCAAGGAAACCGAATGGAGCGGAGTCAACCCGTACCGCCCCTTCTGTTCGGTGCGCTGCAAGCAGATCGACCTCGGAGCCTGGGCATCAGGAGAGTACCGGATAGCGGGTTCAGCAGAGGGCGAAGAATCAGAAGCATCCGATGCAAAGAATGAAAAACAATGAGTCTGTTTCGGAAAGCATGGTTTGCTTCGCTGATGGCCGCAGCGGCCTGCTTCGTCGGATTTCTGCTGCCCGACTGGTTTCTGGTTTTTTTAAAACCGGAATATCATATCCGTCTGGAATACGATTTTCTCGCTTGGCTGGCTGGCATGGCCGTGACGCTGGCGTTCATCCCCAACAGGCCGGTTTTCATCGCCGTCACCGGTTTTTTCTTCATTCTCCAGTCGACCCAACTACTGCACATCGAGTTCTTCGAAAGCCCTCTGTCGCCCTACGGTATTGCCTGGGGTTTGGCGGAACACAAAGACACGGCTGAAGGCTTCCTCTCCGCATGGAAGGAACTCGTGCCTGTCTGGCTGCTGATACTCGTACCCTATCTGGCAATGGGTTTAGTCTTCTTTCGCCTGAACCAAAAACGGCAGAAAAGCTGGATGGCATACTTTCCGCTGCTGATCCTCCTTGCGGTCTTCCCCTGCCGGACGATAAATGAAGGCATGGGGATCAACAACATGATGGCGGTGAGTGGTCGCCTGTCGCTGTATAACGGCGTAAGAAGCGCCTCAGGCTACCTGTTCGCCATTCTTCCCGGGATGCTCAAAGGCACGGATTTTCCCAAAAACGACTACGCGCTTTACGACATCAAGGAAATTCAAACAGAACCGGAACTGACGGTCGTACTCATCATGGGCGAAAGTCTGAATGCGCGGCACATGTCGCTTTTCGGTTACGAGCGACCGACGACGCCAGAACTGGAATCGCTTCAGAAAACCGGCCAGTATTTTATTGCCCGGCCAGCGATTGCCGGCGGCGTGGCGACGCTGAGCTCCATTCCTTTGTTCATGAACGTCCTGAGAGAGCCGGGTTTCCACCAGATGCTGTCGAACCCCCAGGCCAATCTGTTTCGGTTGGCGAAGAAGCACGGCTTTAAAACCTACATTGTCTCCGCGCAGGCGAACTCGTCCTTGAACGGCGTCGGCTCCGGTTGGGCAGACAAAACCCTGACGAAAGAAGACTACACCGAAGAACTGGAGGAAAAAGGCGAAACCCTCCTGCTGGACAAGATTAAAACCATTCCGACAGGCGGACGGCGTTTCATCATGGTTCACCAGCGGAACATGCACAGCCCTTACGAAAACGCCTACCGGAACGAACCGGACAAAACACGCTACGAGCACTTTCCGGTACCCGAAGGCGCTTCCAAATACGAAGCGAAGATCAATAACTATGATAATGCCATGCGTTACAATGACATGGTGCAGGCAAAAATCCTCCGCGCCTTCAAGAACGAAGCCGAAACCATACCAACTTACATTTTCCTGGTTGCCGACCACGGCGAACTGTTGGGTGAGCGTGGCAAATGGGGCCACGGCCACCTGCTGCCCGAAACTGCGGATACGCCCGCCATCTTCGATGGCGTAAACGTCGACGAATCGTTCTTCGAGAAAATCAAGGCGCTAACCCGCCCAACGAATTACGAAATCGCCAAGCTTATTGCCGAAAAACTGGGCTTTAAAATCGAAAACCCAAACGAAGACGGCAGAACCTTCTTCATCAACGGTAACGAAATCTACGGTGGCGCCGGCAAGCTAAAGGTTACGCGCCATGAGGACGCCGTTGCGACCTATGAGGAAGTGAATTAGCGCGCGCGTATATTAGCGTGCGCGTATTTGTCACATCAAAATCCGCATGAATTCAGGCATTACAGGTTTTGTTTTAGAATGTTGGCCTGTACCCGGAATTTTTGGGCGCGACAACCTGTCCATACTCAGCGAATGCGGATCACTTTCGCGTTCATGCAAAACCAACAGGAGACACTTTGACATGGCATTCACACTTCCCCCCCTGCCTTATGCCCAGGACGCCCTGGCTCCCCACATCTCGGCGGAAACCTTGGAGTTTCATTATGGCAAGCACCATCAGGCTTATGTAAACAACCTCAACAATCTGACCAAGGGCACCGAGTTTGATGAGATCGGCCTCGAAGCGGTCATCAAAAAGGCGCCTGCGGGCGGCATTTTCAACAACGCGGCGCAGGTCTGGAACCACACCTTTTTCTGGAACAGCCTCAAACCCGATGGCGGCGGGGAACCCTCCGGTGCGCTGGCGGCGGCCATTGCCAAAAAATGGGGCTCATTCGCGGAATTCAGGAAAGCTTTCCTGGCCTCCGCGACAGGCAATTTCGGTTCCGGGTGGACGTGGCTGGTGGGAAAACCCGATGGCAGCCTCGACATCGTCAACACCAGTAATGCCGGAACACCGCTCACCACGGGCGACAAGCCACTCATCACCATCGACGTATGGGAGCACGCCTATTACGTCGACTACCGCAACCGCCGACCCGATTTTGTCACCGCTTTTCTCGACAAATTGGCAAATTGGGATTTCGCAGAGAAAAACTTCGCCTGATCCATGAATCCGCTGCTTCAAATCCGTACCCTCGGCCAGCAGATATGGCTCGACAACCTGTCCCGCGCCCTGCTCAACGAGGGGGATCTTGTGCGCTTCATTTCTGAGGATGGCATTGCCGGGATTACCACCAACCCGGCGATTTTCCAGAAAGCCTTTGCCAGCGGGCGCGACTACGAAGACGACCTCGCCCGTCTCAGACAACAGCCGATTTCGGCTGAAGAACGCTACGAGCAACTGGTCATCGTGGATGTGCAACGCGCCTGTGATTTGCTGCGTCCACTGTTTGAGCAATCGCGCGGCAACGCCGGATACGTGAGCCTCGAAGTCTCGCCCGCGTTGGCTCATGATGCCGAAGGTACGGTGGCGGCGGGCAAACGCCTCCACGCACAAACCGGGCGTCCCAACCTGCTCATCAAAGTTCCCGGCACACCCGCCGGTCTGATCGCGGTCGAGCGGCTGACTGGCGAAGGCATCAACGTCAACGTCACATTGCTGTTTTCGCTTGCACACGCCCGCGCGGCGGCGGATGCCTACCTGCGCGGGCTTGAGCGTCTGCGGGCGGCGGGCGGCGCAACAGGGTGTGCCATGTCGGTAGCGAGCCTTTTCCTGTCACGGGTCGACACGCTGGTCGATGCGCGTCTCGAAGCGCGTGGCGGCGAAGCGCTGCCGCTACGCGGGCAAGCGGCGGTTGCAATGGCACGGCTCGCCTATCAGGCCTGGCACGAGCGTTTTCATGGCCCGGACTTCGCGGCGCTGCGCACGGCGGGCGCACGCCCGCAATATCTGCTGTGGGCAAGCACCGGCACGAAAAACCCCGCCTACAGCGATTTGCTCTATGTCGAACCTCTGATTGGCGCGGAAACGGTCACGACCCTGCCCGACGCCACTTTGGCCGCCCTGCGCGATCACGGCCACGTCGATGAAACCCTGAAGCGCGACGTGGCCGCCGCGCACGCGCTCATCGACCGGCTTGCCGCGCATGGCATCGATCTTGCCGAGGTTGGCGAAACCCTCCAGGCCGACGGGCTTGTGCAATTTGAACAGGCATTCGCCAAGCTGCTTGAGCAAGCTGCTTGATCTACCCACAATCCTGATAACGTCCGGCTGCGTATTCCTTATGTTCAGTTGAACTTGAACGGGACGAAAAGCCTCGCGTCACCACGTTGGATCAACAGGGCAAACTGTTTGCCCGCTTTTTCAACCAATCGCCGAAATTGCGCCAAGGATGTAACCGGTTGATTGTTCAGGCTCAGGATCACATCGCCGTTACGCAGGCCGGCGCGTGCCGCTTGCCCGTTGATGGCTTCGACCAGCAAGCCGCTTGCCACGCCGAGGTTTGCTGCCTCGCGTGAGTCGAGGGGACGCAGGCTGAGCCCAAGCGCGTCGCGCGGGGCTTTGCCTTGGTCGCTCGTATCCCGCACGGTTTCCTCATACGGTAGTTCGTCAAGCACGGCGGCCAGTTCCCGTCTCTTGCCCTCGCGCCAGATTTCGAGCTTGATCTTGCTGCCCGGTTGTTTGTCGCCGATAGCGCGCTGCAATTCATTGGATTCGTTCACTTCCTTGCCATCGGCCTTGAGCACGATATCGCCCGGTTTCATCCCTGCGCGCGCGGCGGCGCTGCCGGGTTCGACCTGCGCCACCAATGCGCCGCGTGGCGCGTTCAGTCCGAACGAAGGCGCCAGTTCCGGGCTCATGTCCTGGATATAAACGCCCAGGCGGCCACGCTGCACGCGGCCATGCTGAACGAGCTGCTCCTTCACTTTCATGGCGACATCGATGGGAATGGCGAAGGAAATACCCATAAAACCACCGGAGCGCGAATAAATCTGCGAGTTGACCCCGATGACCCGGCCATCGAGATCAAAGAGCGGGCCTCCCGAGTTGCCAGGATTGATGGCCACATCGGTCTGGATGAAAGGCACGTAGTTCTCGTCCGGCAGGCGGCGCGCCTTGGCCGAGATGATGCCTGCGGTGACGGAATGCTCGAAACCGAAAGGCGATCCGATGGCTGCAACCCATTCGCCGACACGGGCGCTGTCGGGATTGCCGATCACGACGGTAGGCAGATTCTTGGCATCGATCTTGACGACAGCCACGTCGGTACGGCGGTCGATACCGACGACCCTGGCCTTGAACTCGCGCTTGTCGCTCAACTTGACGGTGACTTCCGCCTTGCTGCTGCCGACCACATGCGCGTTGGTCAGTACGTAACCATCGTCACTGACGATAAAACCGGAACCGATCCCCTGTTTTGTACGGGGAACGCTCGGGTGGCTTGGAGGCAAACCCGGATATGGCGTCGGTACGCCGAAACGGCGCAGGAAATCGAAGAAAGGATCACCCGCAAAAGGGTTGTCGTCATCGCCTGGCTGAATGGCTTGATCCACGCTGATATTGACCACGGCAAGGCTGACCTTCTCGACCAGATCGGCAAAATTGGGCAGGCCGCGCTGGATGGCCGCCGCAGGCGTGTTATCGGCATGGGCCCTGGAGAGAACCGGCCCCACGCCTTCCTCGGGGAGACAGGCGGCCAGACCAAGGGCCAAAGCCGCGATAAAGAAATTTTTTCTCATAAGGTATTCCTTGGTGCAAGGTTTTAAGGATAACAAGAAAGAATCGCTTCTGTAATGGCACCGCCATTCGACTGCTGTTTTGTCATGAGGTTCCCGGCACTTGACGGGGTGGCATGCAAAGCAAAAAAAAGGTACTTAAAGGTGACATTTCTCTTGCATTAAGCATGCAGACAAGGCATCCTCAAAAAGGTCACAATACGTGATATAACCATGCCCAGCATGGGTGTGCCGGGAATATTGATGACGTTAACGTATTTGCGTTACCTTGTAGCCCTAGCCCGTGAGAGGCACTTTGGCCGCGCGGCGGAGAGATGCCGTGTCTCGCAGCCGACACTTTCTGTTGCGATCAAGAAGCTCGAAGAGGAACTTGGCTCCCAACTCTTTGAACGTGCGGCCAACAATGTCAGAATCACCGAAGTTGGCCGCCGCGTCGTGATTCAAGCCGAAAAGGTGCTGATAGGCGTCAATCATATTCATGAAATTGCCACTACCAGCAAGGACCCGCTCGTCGGGCCGCTTCGCGTGGGGGTGATCTACACTATCGGGCCATACTTGCTCCCGCATTTGATCCCGAAGGTGCACCAGCGTGCGCCGCACATGCCGCTCATCATCCAGGAAAACTACACGGCCAATCTGGCCGAGGCGCTCAAGTGCGCCGATCTGGATGTCATTATCATCAGCCTGCCATTTGTCGAGCCGGGTATCGTCACGCAGCCGCTGTATGACGAACCCTTCCGTGTGCTGATACCGGCTCAACATCCGTGGGTCGAGCAAAAAGAAATCACTCCCGAGATGCTTGCTGGTGAGCAATTGTTGCTGCTTGGCGCAGGCAACTGTTTCCGCGATCAGGTTCTGGAAGTTTGCCCGGACTGCCAGAACATCAGTGGCCTGCAACGCACGCTCGAAGGCAGTTCGCTTGAAACCATCCGCCACGCGGTTTCCACCGGCCTGGGGGTAACGGTGTTGCCAAGCACGGCGGCGGACGGGCTTGAGGCTAATAACCCGCTCGTGGCGGTTCGCCCCTTTGCCTGCCCCGAACCCGTGCGCCGGGCAGCCTTGGCCTGGCGGGTGACCTATCCGCGCAGCGGGGTGGTTGACATGCTGCGCATGGCGATCCTGGACTGCTCGCTGCCCGGAGTTCATCCAATCGGGTCTATGCTGGCGTGTGCAAAAAGGCATAACCGCATGACATAGCATGAATGTAGAGTCATCTGCATGAGTTACATAGCCTGCGGCTATCCGGGTGGTAGACGCTTTTTTGTACTCCATGAATAACAAGCGCGGCGCCGCAATATCACGGCAGATCATTCGGCTTGCCAAACATGGAAACCACACACAGGAGGAGGAAAGTATGGAAATCGACATCGGCATCAGCAAGGAAGACCGTGCCAAAATTGCCAAGGGTCTGTCGCGGTTGCTCGCAGACAGCTACACCCTGTACTTGACCACGCACAACTTCCACTGGAACGTGACGGGGCCAATGTTCAATACCCTGCACCAAATGTTCGAAGGGCAGTACACCGAACTCTCGGAAGCCGTGGATCTCATTGCCGAGCGCATCCGTGCCCTCGGGTTCCCTGCGCCGGGTTCTTTCAAAGAGTTTGAAAAACTCACCAGCTTGCAGCAACCGGAGAAAGTGTCCGACGCAGAAGGCATGATCCAGCAACTCCTGAGCAACCATGAGGATGTTGCCAAGACAGCCCGCTCTATCGCGTCCCTGACCGAAAAAGCCGGCGACGAACCTACGCGTGATCTTCTGACCCAACGCCTGCAAGTCCACGAAAAAACGGCCTGGATGCTACGCAGCCTGCTCGAAAAATAAACCGGCAGAGCCAACAGGGGGCAGTGGCTTTGAGTCATCCCGGCCTGAAGACCGGAGGCTCAGACGACCGGAGGCTCAGACGAGCCTTCGCCTCCATAAACGCTTGTCCCGCCCACTTCGCCATCCATGGCGAAGTGGGCGTTCTGCGCATGCCAAACGAACGGACGTGTTGTGAAAAACATCAGGCGGACGCCACCACGGACTGTTTCTCCTCTCTTTCCTCGTCTTCTTCGCTCTCTGTCTGTTTAGCGGAGGCAAAAAAGCCCAGAAACCTGGATGCCTTGATGTATTCCGCGCGCACTTTCGGCTCATCCCCGAGCGAGGCCATGCTCTCGAAGACCGCGCGCGCATCTTTGAAACGCCCTGCCTTGCTGTAACAGACGATCATGTTGACGGACGCTTTGGCGCGCTGCACCCGCATCACTTCCGAATCCCCGTAAATCACCAGGCTATCAAATAATTCGCGCGACTCGCCAAAATCTCCCACCTTGGCATAACCGTTTATCAGGCTTATCAGTGCCAAGGTTTTCGGAATCTGGTACTCCCCGGCCTCCTCGAAGGCCAGCGCCCCCTCGAACATCACCCTTGCCCGTACAAGTTCTCCTACCTTGCACAATTCCCCGATCAGGTAAACCGAGGCTGCGGCACGGCAACGCCGAACCTCTTCCGAGTCCCCCAAGACATTCATGGCCAGAAATATCGGGGAAGCCTCATCGAACATTCCTGCCTCGCAGTAGATGCGAATCAGGTTTGCCGATACTTCGGCGCGTTCGCGGCAAAACATCCCCGCGTTCCCGACACTGTTCATATGCTCGTAAATCTTGCGTGCCGCGTCGAGCTGCCCCTTGCCGAACCAGGTAACCAGATTCACGGCGGTTCGCATGTAGAGCGGGGTGTCCACATCGGCCAGGCGGCAGTTCAGGAACCGCGTCTCGATCCAGGTTGGGTCGGACGAAAAATCCTGCCCGCAACACTCAAAAAAATACGCCATTTCGGGAGAACAAGTCTCCCACGCCTTGGCGATCAAGGCACGCATCTCATCGTCACCGATGCGTGCGTCTTCAGGAATGCCGTCTTGCTTCATATCATCCAGAATGAAGCCTTCCCCGAGCAGTTCCGGTTCGGCAGGCCAAGGATAGAAAATACCCTCTTCACCGTTCGCCGCATGTCCCAAGCCGGAATTCCACAAGACATGGTCCTTGTCCAAGTCGCAAGCGCCCAGCCTGCCGCCCGTCAGGGTAGAGAGCACCAGGATTCTCACGGCTTGCGCGGCACTTTCTTTTCCGGCGAGTTGCATTATTCGTTCATATCCGCCATCAAGGGCCCGCTTCAGCACATCACGCCGTGTAAACGCGGCTTCGGCGTCCGTAGTCATCGCGGCGGCCAACAGCATGGCGAACAATGCTCTCCGGTCACTATCCACAGAACACAGTTTGTCCAGGAAAGCATCAGAAGTTGTACAGGCTGCGCCCGAACCCTCCCACCCGACGTTTTTCCATACATCCTGCGCAATCCCAAACAGTCCTTCCGGTGTCATGGGCGGCAGCAGCGTTGGCTCTTCCCTGAAACGTGAAGACGGATCCAGGGACAAATCCCTGTACCAATCCCAGCCCTCCTGCCGGTGTTCCCGCTCCAGCAGCAGCAAGCGCACACGGAACGGGCCGAAATCGCCCTGTTTCGCCTTATCGGCGAGAAGCCTGATGATTTCGGCGGCATTGAAACGATGCCGAACATCTTCGCCGTTCTGCCATCCCGTGCAGAAACGGGAGCTATCGTTGTAGTGCCTGGTCGCCCGGTCGAATACCAGCAAAGTGTGCTGCTCGGGTTTCCAGTCTTTCCAGGTTGAAAAAGGCGTTCCCATAAGATCCAGGAACCCGGTTTTCCAGTTTGAGAAATCCTCACCCGAAAGCGGTTTGACCTCGACAGGCTCGGCGGCGGATTCGGCCGGGAAGCGGAACTCGGCCTTGCCCGTTTCCAGCGCCCTGCAAAATTCGAGCGCCGCGCGGCTTTTGCCCGACCCCGCCTTCCCGGTAATCAACCACCACGACAAAGCCTGCGGCGCACGATAAAACACCTCGAAATCGCGCCACAGCGACTCGTTCATGACGTAGCGCGTCGCCCTTCCGGAGAAATGAAACTCATGGAACAGCCTCGGCTGCTCCATGCAATTTTGCAAATCCAGCAGAACCGGTTCGATCATCGACCCGGACGATGTTTTTCGCGAACGGGCGGCAGCCGCCACCTTCACACCGAAGAGCCGCCCCAACGCACCCCCAACCCACCCAAAGGCATTCGCGATACCCATTTTCATCCCCTATATATAGCGCAAAAATAAAGTAAATACTTAAATACGGGCCTTCCTTCTTTTGAGGCTCTGCCGTACGTCGTACACGGCATAAAACCAGCGCACCGACGATGCTCTATTACAGGAACAGGATACAACCCAAGATACAACCTACGGGCTTATAAAGATAACATGGTTTATCCGTGCCGACGAGACCGGTGGTCAAGCCGGGTTTTGCGCGGCCTGATTTGCTCCGGGCGTTCATGCCTGCGACAATCATGATTTTCTTCATGCGACAAATCATGGCCGATCTCAACGCCTCTGCCTCTCCTGACGAAAATCACATCATCGCCGAGCGCCGGGAGAAACTGGCTCAATGGCGAACCACCGGGCGGGCGTTTCCGAACGACTTTGCACGCGAAAACACCGCCGGCAAGCTCGATGAGTTGTATGCGGACAAAGACACCGGGGCGCTGGAAGCAATCCCGGTCGAAGTCAAGGTTGCCGGGCGGATCATGCTCAAGCGCGTCATGGGCAAGGCGAGCTTCGTCACCATTCAGGATTTGTCCGGAAAAATCCAGCTTTACGTGGGGCGCGACATGCTCGGCGACGAAGTCTATGCCGACTTCAAACGCTGGGACATTGGCGATATCGTCGGCTGCGTCGGCACGTTGTTCAAGACCAAGACGGGCGAGTTGACCGTCAAGGCCGAAACGCTGCGCCTGCTCACCAAGAGCCTGCGTCCCCTGCCCGACAAATTTCACGGCCTCACCGACACTGAATCCAGATACCGGCAACGCTATATCGACCTCATCATGAGCGAAGAGTCGCGTTTCACCTTCGTTGCCCGCAGCCGGTTGGTGCAGTCGATCCGCAATTACATGTGCGGCCACGGCTTCCTCGAAGTCGAAACACCCATGATGCATCCCATTCCGGGCGGAGCCGCCGCCAAACCCTTCGTGACCCATCACAACGCCCTCGACATGGCGCTCTACCTGCGCGTCGCGCCCGAGCTTTACCTCAAGCGGCTTGTCGTGGGCGGTTTCGAGAAAGTCTTCGAGATCAACCGCAATTTCAGGAACGAAGGTTTATCGCCACGGCACAACCCCGAGTTCACCATGATGGAGTTCTACGAAGCCTACGCGAACTACCGCACGCTGATGGACTTCACAGAGGGACTGATCCGTCTGTCCGCGCGTGAGGCGCTCGGCGCTGAAACTTTCGTCTACCAAGGGCGCACGCTCGATTTCTCCGCCTCCTTCGTCCGCCTCACCATCACGGGCGCGATCCGCAAAGTCCATCCCGGTTTTTCCGAAGCGCAGCTTGCCGATCCCGCCTGGCTCACGCAGAAAATCCAGGACTTCGGCGAAAAGGCCAAACCCGGCGGCCTGGGCAGCCTGCAACTCCAGCTTTTTGAAGCCTCGACGGAAGCCGAATTGTGGGACCCCACTTTTATCATCGACTATCCGGTCGAAGTCTCGCCGCTGGCCCGCGCCTCCGGCGGTAACCCCGAGATCACCGAACGCTTCGAATTGTTCATCGCCGGTCGCGAAATTGCCAACGGATTTTCCGAACTCAACGACCCTGAAGACCAGGCCGCCCGCTTCCGTACCCAAGCGACGGCCAGGGATGCGGGCGACGAAGAAGCGATGTACTACGACGCCGACTACATCCGCGCGCTCGAAATCGGCATGCCTCCCGCCGGCGGCTGTGGCATCGGCATCGACCGTCTGGCGATGTTGCTCACCGACAGCCCCGCGATCCGCGATGTCATCCTGTTCCCGCAAATGCGCGCCGAATGATTACGGTGATTGATAAAACAAGGAGATCACACCATGGAAACCATCATCACGCCGGAAGTCCCCAGTATGCGGCCGGAAGAGATCGCGGCGCTTGAACGGCTGATTGCGATCGCCTGCGCGAATGATCCCGGTGGAAGCATGTCCCAGGGCAGCACCCACCAAAGCATGATCGTCGCGGACTTTCTGCTGTCCTGGTGGGATTCCGTGAACTGTGGCCATTTCGACATTACCAACCTGTGGGCGATCGACGCCGTGATCGTGGCCGACATGCAAATTGTCTTCGGCATGATCGCCCGCGTCCGCGTATATCCCGACGTACTGGGCTACGAGGAACAGTTCAAGGCAGTCATGGAAAACTGGCGGACGAACCGGGAAGTGGAGCAGGAATGATCCGGCCAGTGGTTGCCCTTGAAGGTTTCACACATCAATATTCTGCGCCCGCAACGCATTCATCTCGATAAATGCCCGGCGCGGCTCGACATCGTCCCCCATCAGGGTGGTGAAAATCTCGTCGGCGGCGATGGCGTCGTCGATCTGGACGCGCAGCAGCCGCCGCACGGCGGGATCCATCGTGGTTTCCCAGAGTTGCTCGGGGTTCATTTCTCCCAAACCCTTGTACCGCTGCCTGGTGATGCCGCGTTCGACTTCGGCAAGCAGCCAATCTATTGCCTCGGCAAAGCGGGTGATGGGTTGCCGTTTGTCGCCACGGCGGATTTCGGCCCCAACGCCGATGAGGCCGGAAATGGACTGGGCGGCAGCGCGGATGCTGCGGTAGTCGCCGGAGGCCAGAAAGTCGTCTTCGATCCAGCCGAATTTACGGTTTCCGTGGTGCAGGCGTTCAATGACGAGTCGCCAGGCTTCGGATTCGTCGTGGAATTCGGGGTAAACGCGCGGTCCGTCGGGCAACCAGGCCTGCAATGCGCCGGCACTGGCGCGGGCAGCAGCTTCGTCAGTGAGATCAAGGGCAATGTCGTGCGCGAGGATGGCGTGCAGCACTTCGGGATCGATGAAGCCGGCCTGGCGCTTGATGACGGCTTCGGCCAGCAGGTAGCTGCGCGCGAGGCCGCCAAGGGATTCTCCGGTAACGTGGACGGCATTTTCAGACGGGATGAGACAAGCGCCCTCCAGCGCGAGTTTAAGCAGGTGGTTGTTCAGCTCGTGATTGTCTTTGATGTATAGCTCAGTCTTGCCGTGTTTGATTTTGTAGAGCGGCGGTTGCGCGATGTAGATGTGGCCACGCTCGATCAGTTCGGGCATCTGCCGATAAAAGAAGGTCAGCAGCAGGGTACGGATGTGCGCACCGTCAACATCGGCGTCGGTCATGAGGATGACGCGGTGGTAGCGGAGTTTTTCGGGCTTGTAGTCTTCCCTGCCGATGCCGGTTCCAAGCGCGGTAATCAGGGTGACGATGGCCTCCGACCCGATGAGTTTGTCGAAACGGGCTTTTTCGACGTTGAGCACTTTGCCGCGCAAGGGCAGGATGGCCTGGAATTTGCGGTCGCGCCCCTGCTTGGCGGAACCGCCTGCGGAATCGCCCTCGACGATAAAGACTTCGCACTGCGCCGGGTCCTTTTCCTGGCAGTCGGCGAGTTTGCCGGGCAGCCCCGCGCCATCGAGCACGCCTTTGCGGCGCGTCATTTCACGCGCCTTGCGCGCGGCTTCGCGGGCGCGGGCGGCTTCGACGATCTTGCCGCAGATCGTCCGGGCTTCGCCGGGGTTTTCGAGCAGAAAATCGGCAAGCCGCGCGGCCACGACTTCTTCCACGGCCGGGCGGGCTTCGCTGGAGACCAGTTTCATCTTGGTCTGGCTGGCAAACTTGGGGTCGGGCATTTTGATCGAGAGCACGCATGCCAGCCCTTCGCGCATGTCGTCGCCAGAGACGTCGACCTTGGCCTTTTTGGCGATTTCGTTCTCTTCGATGTATTTGTTGATGACCCGCGTCATGGCCGCCCGCAGGCCGGTGAGGTGCGTCCCGCCGTCAGTCTGGGGAATGTTGTTTGTGTAGCAGAGGACTTGCTCCTGGTAGCTGTCGTTCCACTGCATGGCAACTTCGACATCGAGGTATGCCTCCCCCCCACCGTTTCCTCCCGCAGGAATGCGGCTGGAGCCGGTAGCATAGAAGACGCCGGGGTGGAGCACGGTCTTGGTGCGGTTGATGTATTCGACGAAGCCACGGACACCGCCCGCGAAGGCGAAGTTTTCTTCCTTGCCGGTGTGCTGGTCGATGAGCCGAATTTTGACGCCGTTGTTAAGGAAGGAGAGTTCGCGCAGGCGCTTGGCGAGAATGTCGTAGTGATATTCGATGTTGCCGAAGACTTCTTCGTCGGCAAGGAAATGCACACGGGTTCCGCGTTTGGCGGTTTCCCCGGTGATTTTCATCGGCGAGGTGGCGATACCGTCAACGGTTTCAATGACGCGATCCTGCGGGACGCCGCGATGGAATTCGATGAAGTGCCGTTTGCTGTCGCGGGCAATGGTCAGTTGCAGCCATTTTGAAAGGGCATTGACGCAGGAGACGCCCACGCCATGCAGCCCGCCGGATACCTTGTAGCTGTTCTGGTTGAATTTACCGCCCGCGTGCAGCACGCACATGACGATTTCCGCCGCGCTGCGCCTGGGGTTGTGCTTGTCGTCCATTTTGACGCCAACCGGAATGCCGCGCCCGTTGTCGATGACGGAGACGGAATTGTCGCTGTGGAGAGTAACGACGATGTCGTCGCAATACCCGGCAAGCGCCTCGTCGATGGCGTTGTCCACGACTTCGAACACCATATGGTGCAGCCCCGTACCGTCGGAAGTGTCACCGATGTACATGCCGGGACGCTTCCTGACCGCTTCCAGCCCTTCGAGTTGCTGGATGCTGGATTCGTCGTAATCGTTTCCGGGTTTGCGAAAGGGGTGTTCAGTCATGGAAATCTCGGCGATGAAACAAAACAGGAAATGAGGAACGGGGCAGGATTGATTCCCTGCGAGACAACGAAAGCGCCCCGCCCAAGCCACAGCCAGGCCGACCCGGCGGGCGCGCAAACGGGGCTCAGATGCGCATCGGCATCACGACGTACTTGAAATGCCCGTTGCCGGGCAAGGTGATAAGGACGCTGGAATTGCTGTCGCGGAAGCGCCATTCGATCACCTCGGAAGAGACGTTGTTGAGCACGTCAAGCAGGTAACCGACGTTGAAACCGATATCCAGGCGTTCGCCCTTGAAGTCGATTTCGATTTCTTCCTGGGCTTCTTCCTGTTCGGTGTTTGAACTAACGATGGAGAGCACGCCATTGTCCAGCACCAGCCGCACGCCATGGAATTTTTCGTTGGAGAGGATCGCGGCCCGTTGCAGCGCGGCCAGAAGCGGGACACGCGACAGGTCGATGCAGCCGTGATGGTCGCGCGGGATGACACGCTCAAAGTCCGGGAACTTGCCGTCGATGAGTTTGGTGACGAATTCGATGGAACCGAAGCGGAACACGGCCTGATTGCCGGAGAGGACGATGTCGACCGCGTCGTCCGTGTCACCGACCTGGCGTGCGAGTTCAAGCACCGTCTTGCGCGGCAGGATGACTTCGCAGCGGTTCGGGACGGGCATTTCGAGCTCGCTGTCCGCGTAGGCCAAACGATGGCCGTCGGTGGCAACCAGGATCAGGTTTTTGCCATCGGCGATCAGCAGCAATCCGTTAAGGTAGTAGCGGATGTCCTGCTGCGCCATCGAGTAGGCAACCAGCACGAGTTGTTGTTTGAGGACTCTTTGCGACACAGAGAAGCGCACAGCCTCCCCGCTGGGCGGTGTCATCAGGGGATAGTCTTCGGCGGGAAGCGTTTGCAGGTGAAAGCGGCTGCGACCGGCTTTGATGTTCAGGCGACGGTCTTCGAGGGTAAGGCTGATTTCGGTGTCGGGCAGCGCACGCAGGATATCCTGAAATTTGCGCGCGCTTACGGTGATGGAGGCATCTTCTCCCCCGGCCCCGGTCGTGGTAACGGTACGAATCTGAATTTCGATGTCGGTGGCGGTAAAGGTGAGGCGCTCGCCCGTTTTCTCGATCAATACGTTGGAGAGGATGGGCAGAGTGTGGCGCTTTTCGACAACGCCGGACACCGCTTGCAGCGGCGCGAGCAAGGCATCACGGGTGGTTTTGAGCAGGAGCATGGTCGATCCGATTCAAGTTGAATGAGGACAAGGGCAGAGAAAAATCGGGGTCAAGATGGCTCAACCCCGCAGAACCTGAGTGAGCACATGAACATCGTGGTTGAGTTGCTGGTCACGCTGGCGCAGGTCAACCACCGTGCGGCAGGCGTGCAGGACCGTGGTGTGGTCGCGCCCGCCGAACGCCTCGCCAATCGCCGGCAGGGACATGGCGGTCAGTTCCTTGGCCAGCCACATGGCCACTTGGCGCGGACGAGCGATGAGGCGGGTGCGTTTCCTGGAATGCATGTCGTTGGTCTTGATCTTGTAATAATCGGCGACGGTTTTCTGGATGTGCTCAATCGACAGTTGGCGATTGTAGGCATTGAGCAAGTCCTTGAGCGCCTCGCGGGCGAGGTCGAGCGAGATGTTGCGTTTGTGGAAACGCGCGTAGGCCACGACCTTGTTGAGTGCGCCTTCGAGTTCGCGCACGTTCGAGCGCAGGTTCTTGGCAATCAGAAAAGCCACATCGCCATCGAGTTGGACCTGTAGCGCCTCGGCCTTCTTTTGCAGGATGGCGACACGCATTTCCAGTTCGGGCGCCTCGATCTGAACCGTCAGCCCCCAGTCGAAGCGCGAGATGAGACGGTCTTCAAGCCCTTGTATATCCTTGGGATAGGTGTCGCAGGTGATGATGATCTGCTTTTTCGCTTCGGTCAGCGCATTGAAGGCATGGAAAAATTCTTCTTTCGTCCGTTCCTTGGTACGGAAGAACTGGATGTCGTCGATGATAAGAAGGTCGAGCGAGCGGTAGTAGCGTTTGAGGGCATCGAAGCTCTTTTGCTGGTAGGCGCGCACAACATCGGAGCCAAAATCCTCGGAATGCACGTAACGCACCACCGCACGCGGGTTGAGCCGGAACACGGCATTGCCGATGGCGTGCACAAGGTGTGTCTTGCCCAGGCCGACGCCGCCATAAATGAAAAGCGGGTTATAGGAAGTGCCGGGATTCTGGGCAACCTGCATCGCGGCGGCACGGGCCAGGTCGTTGGCGCGGCCAGTAACGAGGGTCTCGAAGGTGAAGTCGGGATTGAGGCGGGTTTTTTCGTAAGCGAGTTCGATGCCCGTCGCGCCCGGTGCCGTTTTGGCGGCGTCTTCGGGCGCGGGCGGTATCTTGTGCGCGACGGGAGCGGATGACCGGGAAGGATTCTTGCCCGCTGCCGTGTCGCCATCCGTGGCAGGAGGCGGCGCAGCGGAAGAAGAGGCAACCGGCACCACAAGAGCGACCGACGCAGAGGACAGTTGCAGGCCGAGCCGCAGGGGCACGCCGTAGAATTCCTCGCCCAGTTCACCGATCCGGCGCAGGTAACGCTCGCGCACCCATTGCAGGACAAAGTGGTTGGGAGCCATCAGCGTCAGGCCGGGGCTGCCGCCGCCGCCATCGTCGACATATTCGACAGGCAGCGGCTTGATCCAGGTATTGAACTGCTGCGCAGGCAATTCCTGTTCAAGGCGCGCCAAACAGTAGGGCCAGAATTCCTGTTGCATGGAGGGGACGGTTTGCGTTTGGGGCACGGCGTTCAAAGAGATACAAATACGCGCCACTCCGGGACTCCGGGCGGCAAACACACGGCCTTACGGCCAGA
Source organism: Azoarcus sp. (assembly GCA_031274995.1). Taxonomy (GTDB): domain Bacteria; phylum Pseudomonadota; class Gammaproteobacteria; order Burkholderiales; family Rhodocyclaceae; genus WRNU01. The sequence goes on along the minus strand of JAISPJ010000033.1, from coordinate 55,564 downwards.
TCCGGGAAAACATCTGAAGTGCCGAAGCGCGGCTTCGGCCAAACTTGCACCGAATTTTACCCGCTTTTCCCGCCCACCGCCAACTTATCCACAGTCGGTTTCCGCTGCGAAATCGCCTCCCCCTTCCCTGTTTCATCTGGGATAATCCGACAAATTTTACCGGACGACCCTCGTGCCCCAGACGACTTCCTCTCCTGATTGGCGACGTGCCATCTTCAATCGCCGGATGCTGATCTGCATCTTTACCGGGTTTTCTTCCGGCCTGCCGCTCTACCTGTTGCTCAACCTGGTACCGGCATGGTTGAAGAATGGAAACGTGCCGCTGACAGTAATCGGCGTGTTCACCTTGGCGCAGTTCCCTTTTACCTGGAAGTTCCTGTGGGCGCCGTTGCTCGACCGTTACAACATCGTGTCTTGGCTGGGACGCCGGCGCAGTTGGATGTTTGTGACACAGACCGGGCTGCTTGCCGCCATCGCCTGGCTGGGGCAGACCAGCATATCCAGCCAGGGTTTCCCTTGGCTGGCATTCATTCTGGCCAGCGTGATCGCTTTTCTCTCGGCAACGCAGGACATCGCGCTCGATGCTTTTCGCCGGGAAATCCTGCCGGATGAAGAATTGGGGCTTGGCAACGCCATTCACGTCAATGCCTATCGCATCGCGGGTCTGATTCCTGGTTCCCTGTCGCTCATTCTGGCCGACAAAATACCGTGGGGATGGGTATTTGCAATCACTGCGGCCTTCATGCTTCCAGGCCTCGCCATGACTCTGCTTATCAGGGAACCTGCCGTGGCGAAGGGAACGCCGCGTACCTTGCGCGCCGCGGTGGTTGAGCCTTTCAGCGAATTCTTCAGCCGTCACGGCGTGAAGTCGGCGTTGCTGGTGCTGGCTTTCCTCTTTTTGTACAAACTGGGCGACTCGCTGTGCACGGCGCTTGCCACGCCGTTTTATCTGGACATCGGTTTCAGCATGACCGAGATCGGTATCGTCGCCAAGAACGCGGGGCTATGGGCTTCGGTGGCCGGCGGGATTCTCGGTGGCCTCTGGATGATCCGGCTGGGCATCAACCGCGCCCTATGGCTGTTCGGCGTGGTACAGCTCATCAGCATCCTCGGCTTCGCTGCCTTGGCCTGGACAGGGCCTCCGTTCGTCGCGCCCAGGGATCACGCCGGAATACCGCCCGAAGCGTTCGTGCAGGCCGTCACCAGCGATGTATTTGCCAATGTATGCGCCAACCGGGCGATTTTGACGGACAACGCGAAAAATGCGCACACGCTGCTTGATAACTCGCTGCGGCGTTACTTCAATTTCGACCGTATGGCCGGTCTGGCGGCGGGCGCCAGTTGGAAAGAAGCTTCCAGGGAACAGCGAAAGAATTTCACCGCTGCCTTCCATGCCCTGCTCGTGCGCGACTGGGCCGGTTCGATCTTCCGGCATTGCGACTGGACCGCCAAAACAAAACCGTCGGCCACCGCGCCCGACGCCCAAGAGGCGACAGTCAGTACCGTGATACATCAGGGGGATGCACAAACCATTGCAGTCAATTTTTTGCTGGAAAAAACGGAACAAGGCTGGAAAGTGTTCGATATCGTCGCAGACGGACAGAGCTTGCCGGAAAGCTACCGCGAAGCCTTCGCCGACAAACTGTACACCATGGGCATGAATGGCCTGATTGAATGGATCAGGGGACAAATCAAAACGGACTTTTGGGCGCTTTTTGCGTTGGCACTGGTCATTGGTTTTGAAGCCCTGGGGGTCGGGCTTGGAAGCGCCGCTTTTGTCGCCTTCATGGCGCGCACGACCCACCCTGCCTACACCGCCACCCAACTTGCGCTCTTTACCAGCCTGATGGCCTTGCCGCGAACCCTCATCAGCGCAACCGCCGGATGGCTGGTGGAAGGCATGGGTGGATGGCTGTATTTTTTCTGGTTCTGTTTTTTCCTTGGCATTCCGGGCATGCTGCTTCTTTTCAAGGTCGCGCCCTGGAGCGGTTCACCGCCCTCCGCTCCGTCCGTGAACGAGGAAAAGGCAAGCAGCAGCCAGTAATGGACCCTACACCACGACATCCACCTTCTGCACCGTCCCCACGCCGCCTTTTTCCATCAGAAAAACGCTGGTGTCGGTGATCTGCCCAAGCAATTTGTTGTTGGCGTCCTTGAGGGAAAACGGCGTGTTCGCGTAGCTGAGAGCGAGCGCACCCACGCCGGCGTCTTTCAGGCTTGTCAGCACGTCATTGCCGTCGGCATTCTTGCTCCAGATATAAAGGGAACTGAACGCACGGTCGTTTTCGTCGATCCAGCCGTTGCCGTCATCGTCAAGCGCCGCCAGTTCGGCAAAGCCGTTGCCGGTCGTGGCTCCGAACAGTTCGCGCCCGTCGTTCACCTTGCCGTCGCCGTTACGGTCGAACACGAGGAAACCGCTACCGGGCTGGAGCGCGCGCATGTCTACTTCCCGTCCGTTCCCGAGGAGATCGAACTTGAACGTCATGTCCGAAAGTTCCGCCGCTGTACCGGCGAAATTGAGCACCAGCGGATCCTGCAGCGCCCCCATGCTGAATTCGACGTGTTCCTCGGCGTGGTAGGCGCGGAACATGGTGAGATCCAATTGGAAATTGATTTCCATCCCGTCGGCGGTGCGCACCATGCCTTGCGCCGAGAAGGAGCTCATTTCCGTTTCGGTGTAGGAACTGTGCCGCTCGTAAGACATGCCGATGCCGCCTCCATTCCCGGCAGCGGATTGGGGATCACGCAGTTCAGCATCGCAAACGTTGACTTTCTTGCCGGTGAACATTTCGATGGCCATGCGCAACAGCGTCAGCTTTGGGTCACTGTCCGTCTGGCGGCTTGGGTTGCTGGTGCGGCGCGTGCCTTCCGCTTGCAGGTTTTGCCGCCCTGCATCCGAGATCTGCACGGGCGAAGCGGCGCCTTCCTTGCCCGGCGCGGCAGAATTAAGGCCGGGAGTTGGATTTGAATTTGGTTTCGCAAACTTGAAGGATTCCTGGGTACGGCTTTCCTTGGTAGCGAGGTGCGAGGTGGAGAATGAGAGCTGGGACTGAGTGATTTTCATGGCAGTTGTCCGAAACGCGGTTACGACGTGCTACTGCTACGGCGGTTGAGGCAATTTTCTTGAGAGTGTGGAATCATGAAATTTTTATACTTCTATGTTCCAGTAATCGGTTATGGATATAGCGATGACTACGACCACTGCCGCCCTGATAACCGCTGCCCGCGATTTGTCCGCCACGCTTGGAAAGATGCGTTTCGCCCCGCCGGTGACGCATATTTACAACCCGCTCGACTACGCTTGGGAGACTCATGAACGTTACCTCTCCCGTTATGGGGACAGCCTCAAACGGGTCGTTTTTCTGGGCATGAACCCGGGGCCTTTCGGCATGGCGCAAACCGGCGTGCCGTTTGGCGAAGTGTCCGCCGTGCGAGACTGGCTTGGTCTGGAAGGGCCGGTCAACCCGCCGGAGCGGAGCAACCCCAAACGCCCCGTCGAAGGCTTCGCCTGTACGCGCTCGGAAGTGAGCGGGCGGCGCTTGTGGGGTTTGTTCCAGGAGCGGTTCGGGTCGGCGAATGCGTTTTTCGCCGAGCATTTCGTTGCCAATTACTGCCCGCTCGCCTTTTTCGATGGCGGGCGCAACCTCACGCCGGACAAACTCCCGGCGGCGGAACAGGAACCGTTGCTGGCGGCTTGCGACGCGCATCTGCGCACGCTTGTAACAAAGCTCGAACCGGAATGGGTGATCGGCGTCGGCGGGTGGGCCGAAGCGCGCGCGCGCGAGGCGCTGGGTATATCGGGCAATGTAAAAATCGGCCGCATCCTGCACCCAAGCCCGGCCAGCCCGGCGGCCAACCGTGGATGGGCCGAGGCAGCAAGTCGGCAACTGGCCGAACTGGGCGTATGGACGAACTGATGATGAATGTTCTGACAAGAATCGGTGATAATCGCTCCCGTTTTGATTCGTGCCGTTACCGGGAGAACACATGAGTGACGCGATTGCCCAACTCTTCGCCAACAACCGGACGTGGTCTGACCGCATGCAAGCCGAAGACCCCGCCTATTTCCTGAGGTTGGTACGGCAGCAAGCGCCGGAATATTTATGGATCGGTTGCTCCGACAGCCGCGTGCCCGCCAACCAGATCATCGGCCTCGATCCGGGCAAGGTTTTTGTCCACCGCAATATCGCCAACGTGGTCGCGCACAGCGACCTCAACGCGCTCTCGGTCATCCAGTTCGCTGTAGATGTCTTGCAGGTCAAGCATATTCTGGTTGTGGGCCATTACGGCTGCGGGGGGGTCAAGGCGGCGATCAATGATGAGAAGCATGGCCTCGTCGATAACTGGTTGCGCCATGTGCAGGACGTGCGCGAACGCTACGCCGGCCAACTCGCGCAGGTAGATGATTTCTCATGGCGGCACAACCGCCTGTGCGAGCTCAATGCCATTCATCAGGCAATCAATATCAGCCAGACCACGGTGCTGCGGGACGCCTGGCTGCGCGGGCAGGATGTCACCGTGCACGCATGGTGCTACAGCCTGCAAGATGGGCTGGTCAACGATCTCAAGGTGAGCGCCCGTGGCCGTGAGGACGCCACCGAACAGGCCCGCAATGCGATTGCGCGCATGTTCTGGATGAGCGGCAAGCGTCGACGCGGCACTGACATGCCGGTGCAGTAAAAACGGACTGTTCCCGGGTTGCGCCCCCTCACACTTCCAGCGGGTCAACGTCGATTTGCCAGCGCAACCCGCGCGGCGCGGGCAGTGCGCGGATGCGCTCCAGCCAGCGCGTAAGGAAATCCTGTAGTACGGTGCGCTGGTCGGCCTCAACCAATAACTGGGCGCGTTCGCGCCGCGCCAGGCGCGTGAGGCGCATCGGCACGGGGTCGAAGAGACGGATTGTCGATGTGGCAAGCAAAACGGCCTCATCCCTGGCCCGGCGCAGGAAGTCCGTCGCCGTCGCCAATTCCGGCGCATCGGCCCGCAACATGGCCTGACGCGAGAACGGTGGAAAATTTGCGGCAAGGCGCTGGTCGAGTTCCATGCGGGCGAAAGCATCGAAATCGTGGCGAACGAGGCAGCGGTAGAGCGGATGTGCCGGATATTCCGTCTGAACCAAGACTTCGCCGGGCAATTCCGCGCGGCCTGCGCGGCCACCAACCTGCATCAATTGCTGAAACAGGCGCTCTGGCGCACGAAAATCGGCGGCATGCAGCGAGGCATCCGCACCCAGGACACCGACCAGAGTGAGAAGAGGAAAGTCGTGGCCCTTGGCCATCATCTGGGTTCCGACGAGGATGTCAGCCTCACCGGCAGCAATGCTCGCCAGCAGCGATTCACGGCGTGCCGGGGTACGGGCTGCGTCGCGGTCGATCCGAAGCACCCGCGCGTCGGGAAAAAGTTCGGCAAGTCTGGCCTCGATTCGCTGCGTGCCGCGCCCGAAAGGCCGGATGTCCTGGTTGCCGCAGACCGGGCAGGCGCGGGGGAGCGGGCTGTCCGCGCCGCAATGGTGGCAGCGCAGCCGTCGGTCGGCGAGATGGACGACCCGATTGGCCGAGCAATGCCGGCATCGGCTCACCCAACCGCAGGCCGGGCAGGCCAGTACCGGAGCATAGCCCCGCCGGTTGAGGAATATCAGGCTTTGCTCGCCGCGCTCAAGCCGCACGGCAATGGCTTCACGCAAAGGCGGGCTGATGCCTTCGTCGAGGCGACAGCGGCGGATATCGATGATCCTGACCGCAGGCAATGCGCTGGAGAGTGCCCTGGCAGGCAGCCTCAAAAGACGGTAATGGCCGTTCTGCGCGTGCCTCCAGCTTTCCAGCGAAGGCGTGGCAGAACCCAATACCACCGGTATATTACGCCGATGCGCCCGCCAGACTGCGAGATCGCGCGCCGAATAGCGGATGCCTTCCTGTTGCTTGTAGGAAGCGTCATGTTCTTCGTCGATCAGGATCAGCCCCAGCCTCGGTAGCGGGGTAAACACCGCGAGCCGGGTGCCGAGCACGATACCGGCCTTCCCGTCCAGGGCTTGCCTGAACCCACGCGCCCGTGCGCCTGTGGCAAGTTCGGAGTGCATGCTGACAATACAGGCGGCGGGAAAACGCGCGCGTACCCGTTCTTCCAGTTGGGGCGTGAGCGCAATTTCAGGAACCAGCATCAACACCTGCCCGTCGGCGGCCAGCGTGTCGGCAGCCAGACGCAGATAGATTTCGGTCTTGCCGCTGCCTGTAACCCCCGCGAGCAGCCATGCGGCAAAGCCGGAAGGGGCGCCACGGCAGATCGCCAGCACGTCGGCCTGATCGGTGGTAAGGGTAGGCAGTGTGCCGGTACGGCAGCAATCAGGAGTGTCGGCGGCACAGGTTGCCAGCCAGCCGCGCACGAGCGCATCGCCCGTCGCGCTACCGGCGGCAAGCTGGCGGATGGCGCTACGGCGCAAAGGGGGCGCATGTTCGCCACGCGCAACCAGTTCGCGCACGAGCACCAGCGCACGGCTGTTACGGCGGCGTTCAGTAAGCGCCGCACGGCCCGCATCGGTCAGGGCGAGCAGGGGATCGGGTTCGTCACCGCAAAGCGCATTGGCCTGACGCAGCCCCGGCGGCAGCGCGAGCGCGACGACTTCGCCAGGCGGGGCATGGTAGTAACGGACAGTGAATTCGGCCAATTCCATCCAGTCGGGCGGCAGTCGGGGCATATCGCGCTGGATGCGGATCACCGGCTTTAACCGCGCAGGATTGATTCCGGCGGTTTCAGGCAAGGCAAGAATCAATCCGCTTTTTTCCCCACGGCCAAACGGAACCCGCACGCAACGGCCAATATCCGCTGCCGTGGCGTCTTCGGCCAGATAGTCAAAGAGTTGCGGCAGGGGGGCGGGAATCGCTACGCGGACAACGGGCATGACGAATGTTGCAGAAGAACAAGGGCTTGCTACGAAAAACCCGGAGTTGTTCCAGAGAGGCATTTTTACTTCAAGGAGTTAGCCGGAAAACCTGAAGGCAATTCACGTAAACCCAAGTAAGCCTCTGCCGCAAAAAGGGGTCTCCGGTTTCCCCACAATTGCTGTGGATAACTTTGTGGGAAAACTTGGTACAGCGTCCGGCATCCTGCACCATTGTGACAAACTCCACGTTTTGCTCCATGATAGGGCAAAAAAACTTATTGATTAATCAGTATGTTATAGCGCACCTACAATAAGCCTCTTGCGCAATGCACAAAAAACCATTGTGTGCATAAGTCAAGACTGCAAACCCTCGCCCAGCCGGGGAGATACACGAGTTGTTATGTGTTTCATGTATTCCGGTTTGCTTTTCGGCTGTACTCATGCACGGTGTCAACCAGCGCGACGACGTTCTCGGGCGGCGTATGCTGTGAGATGCCATGCCCCAGGTTGAACACATGGCCCGGGTGCGGACCGAAGGCATCAAGCACCTTGCGCGCTTCGGCGGCAACCACTTCCGGCGTGGCAAACAGGACAGCGGGGTCAATATTACCCTGGAGCGCGACACGATTGCCTGCCTGTTCACGGGCGCGGCCGATATCCATCGTCCAGTCAAGCCCGACCGCGTCGAACCCGCTGTCGGCAAGCGCGTCCAGCCAGAGGCCGCCTCCCTTGGTGAAAACGATGGCGGGCACACGCTGCCCTTCCCGCTCGCGGATGAGGCCCGTGGCGATTTTCCGCAGATAAGCGAGAGAGAATTCGCGCCAAGCGGAATCGGAAAGCGTGCCACCCCAAGAATCGAACACCATCACGGCCTGCGCCCCGGATTCGATCTGGGCATTCAGGCAAGCCGTGACGGCCCGTGCGGTGACATCGAGGATGTGATGCATGAGATCGGGACGGGTGTAGGCCAGGGTCTTGACGGCACGATAGTCATCGCTCGACCCGCCCTCGACCATATAGCAGGCGAGCGTCCAAGGGCTGCCGACAAAACCGATCAACGGCACGCTGCCATCGAGCGCCCGACGGATTTCGGTTACCGCGTCCGTCATGTAGCGCAGTTCGGCATAGGGGTCGGGTACGGAGAGATTGCGTATTTCCCATTCCCGCGTAAGCGGGCGTTCGAATTTCGGGCCTTCGCCCTCAACAAAATACAGGCCGAGCCCCATCGCATCCGGGATGGTCAGAATGTCGGAGAAAAGAATGGCGGCATCCAGATCGAAACGCGCCAGCGGTTGCATGGTGACTTCGCAGGCCAGTGACGGGTTCTTGCACAGCCCGAGGAAACTGCCCGCGCGCTTGCGGGTTTCGCGGTATTCGGGCAGGTAGCGGCCCGCCTGGCGCATCAGCCAGACAGGGGTATATTCGGTGGGTTCGCGCAGCAGCGCACGCAGCAAAGTATCGTTTTTGGGGCGGCTCAATGTCGGCTCCGAAGAAAATGGATTCATGCAAGGACGCATGGAGGCAACATTATCGCCTGTCTCGCCTGTCTGCTACCGGAAAGTTGACCGGGACATTATATGTACCTATAAAATAGGATCAATCCAAGGCAAACAGTACCATACATACGTATAATTACGATGTTTCGATACGTTAATGTCGTGATATAATAATCAAAATAAAAGTTGTCCCCGCAACTAAGCTGGGGGGCTGTGTGGTTTTATCTTGAGGGAAGAGGTGTCTTCCTGCCATGAATGGCTTGCTCGTGTTCAAGATGAAATACCGTTTACCTATCCTCATTTGCGTCCTGCTGCTCACTGCGGCGGGTATTTTCTGGGTTCAGTCCCGGATGGAGTCGGTAACTCCATCCGTCATCAAGACGAACTGCGACAGGGTAAAGCAATGCATCAGGGCTGAACGCGCCTGGCCGCCAAGCATGGAATCGTGCCCCAAGATACTGGTTCCTGAGACGATCAGGAGCCGCAACAAAGATGGCAAATGGGGTTATTCGCTAAACTTTGGGGAATGCAGCAAGGACTCGATCATTGCGCCCAAATTTGATATCGCGGAGAAATTCGGAAACAACGGTCTGGCAAAAGTCAGCCGAAACGGCAAATGGGGGTATGTCAACCTCAAGGCCGAAGAAGTCATTCCGTTGCACTTCGACGAAGTGGGAGATTTCGATTTCGGCCTGGTTCCCGTCAGACTGCACAACAAATGGGGCTACTTCAACGCCCAGGGGCAGGTCGCGGTTCCCATCAATTTCGACGCAGTGTCGGGGCTCTGGCGCGACGAGCTTTCAGCAGTGCAACTCCAGGGGAAATGGGGTTACGTCACCCCTCGTGGCGAGACAATCATCAAACCCGTTTTCGACAAGGCGACTGAATTCCAGAAAGGATTGGCAAAAGTCGAAGTAAACAAGAGATGGGGCGTCATCAATACCGCTGGCGACATCATCATCCCTCCGGCTTTCGATGCCATTTTTTCGACCACCGATGCCCGCATGCTGTTGGTTGCCCTCAACCGGAGATATGGCTATTACGACAGCAACGGCAAGGAAATCATCCCCCCCCGCCTCGTCAAGCCGGTCCAGGCAAGATATAACAGCGGTGGGGTTCAGGTCGCCCTCAACGCAACAGCGCTGATGCCGGCCGATAATGCTTCTGCCACCACCCCTGACGTGCTCACCAATGCCTGGTATTTCCTCGACGCGCCCAACGAAAAATTACGTTTCGACGAAAATGGCAAGGCGCAATTCTGGCACAACGGGGAATGGCTCTATACCAGCCAGGCAGGCATGCTTTTGAGATAAAACCCGATTTCCTTGGCTTTTATTGTTACTTTCTCACCATCGTCCGCCGCAATTTGGGCGGACGCTCCTTCTCAGCCCCACTCTTTTGCGGCACGGGCAGGCCCGCCAGGCGGCAGGCGTCGGCTTCCGGCATTTCCATCCACATGCCGCGCTTGAGCCTGGGCGGCAGTTCAACCGGGCCATAGCGCACCCTCATCAACCGGCTCACGGTAAAACCTACGGACTCGAACATGCGGCGCACTTCGCGATTGCGGCCTTCCGGGAGGACGACCCTGTACCAGCGGTTTGCTCCCTCCCCTCCCTCGGCACGCAGGGAACTGAAACGGGCAGGGCCGTCTTCGAGCACGATGCCTTCGGTCAGCGCCCGGATTTGTTCGTCGCCAAGCTCACCAAGAAGCCTCACCGCGTATTCGCGCTCGAACCCGTAGCGCGGGTGCATCATCCGGTTGGCAAGGTTGCCGTCGTCAGTGAAGAGCAGCAGCCCGGACGTGTTGAAATCCAGCCGCCCGATGGCGAGCCAGCGCCCGCGCCGCAGGACGGGCAGGCGTTCGAACACCGAGGGGCGGTCCTGTGGGTCGCTTCGGGAAACGATCTCGCCTTCGGGCTTGTGGTAGATCAAGACCCTCGGTGAGCGTGCGTCGAAGCGCAGCCGAATCAGGCGGCCATTGAGTTTTACCCTGTCCCCTTTGCCGATTTTCTGGCCGAGGCTGGCTGGCTGATCGTTGACCAGAATACGGCCTTCCTCTACCCATTCCTCGATCTGACGGCGCGAGGCCACGCCAGCGCGGGCAAGCGCCTTTTGCAGCCGTTCCGGCTCACCGCCGCCATCGCGCGGAATTTGCGTCCCGCGACGATTGAGCCGCCCGCCCGGTTTGCCGCGCGTATCGTCATCCAGGCTGCCCGGCTTCGAATCCTGCCTGTCAGGCCAAACGAATTGGGCCTTACTTTTATTCGGCGGCCGCAGGGGCGTCCGCCTCGAAATGCGTGGTGTCGACAAGTTCCATCATCCTTTCAATTTCAGGCAAGGCAGGCAATTCGGTCAGGCTGCGCAGGCCCATGTCGTCGAGAAAACGCCTAGTAGTGGCGAAAAGCGCCGGACGCCCCGGTGTGTCACGATGACCCACAATATCGATCCAGCCACGCGACTCCAATGTCTTGAGCACGGTGGGCGAGACAGCCACGCCGCGAATCTCCTCGATACCGCCTCGCGTGACCGGTTGACGATAAGCGATAATCGCCAGCGTTTCCATGACCGCCCTCGAATAACGCGGCGGTTTTTCGTTCTTCAGCCTGTCCAGCCAAGGTTGCAACTCAGCCCGGGTCTGAAAGCGCCAGCCGCTGGCCGTTTGCACGAGTTCCACGCCCCGCCCTGCCGCATCCCAATCCGCACGCAGTTCGTCGAGCAGGCGGCGCACGGCCTCGGGGCCGGGGTCTTGCTCGAACAACTGGCGCAAGACACCCACCGGCTGCGGCACGGCACTGGCAAAGAGCGCCGCTTCGAGAATGCGCTTGACCGCCGCCGGGGTATTTTCTTCAGTGCCCACTATCGGCCAGCTTGACGTAAATCGGCGCAAACGCCTCGTTCTGGGTGACGACCACCAAGGTCTCCTTGACCAGTTCCAGCATGGCGAGAAAACTCACCACCAGTCCGGCCGGTCCTTTTTCCACATCGAACAGCATATCGAAAACGACAAACGCGCCGCCATGCAGTTTTCTCAGGATGAGCGTCATGTGCTCGCGTACCGACAATGTCTCACGTTCGATCCGATGATGCCGCACAAGCCGCGCCCGCTTCATCAGCCGTAACCAGGCCAGTTGCAAATCATGCAGGCTCACCTCCGGCAGGCGCTCGACAATCTTTTCCGTCACGAACACGCCCACGCCCTCGAAATCACGCCCCATCCTGGGCAAAGCATCGAGCCGCGCCGCGGCAAGCCTGGACTGTTCGTATTCGAGCAGCCTGCGCACCAGTTCAACCCTGGGGTCGGTCTCGATGGCTTCCTCGCGCGGCAGGCGTGGCAGCAGCATCCGCGATTTGATTTCCAGCAGCATCGCGGCCATCAGCAAATACTCCGCAGCCAGTTCCAGATTGCTCGCGCGCATGGCCTCAACGTATTCAAGGTACTGCACGGTCAGCGGGGCCATCGGGATGTCGAGCACGTTGATATTGGCGCGGCGGATGAGATAGAGCAGCAAATCGAGCGGTCCCTCGAAAGCTTCCAGGAACACGCGCAGCGCATCGGGAGGGATGTACAAATCCTTCGGCATCTCCAGCATCGGTTCGCCGTAGAGTCGCGCCAGCGCATCGTTCGCCGCTTCATCCTCCACATGCGAAACCGTGCAGGTTTCTTCCGTCAGGTTCCGGCTTTCCATCATGATCGTCTCAGTGCCCGAACAACTTCAGCAACCCGAGCAAAAAACCGTCCAGTAACGGCCAAAGGATGACACCCAGTTTTTTGGTTGCGATCAGGGCAATCAAAATAAGAAAACCGTAAGGCTCGATGCGCGCGTATTTCCAGGCCAGACGATTCGGCAGCAGGCTGACCATGATACGCCCGCCGTCGAGCGGCGGAATTGGCAGCAGGTTCAGGAAGAGCAACGCGCCATTGATTTTCATCCCGGCAACGGCCATCGAGATAAAGAATTGCGGCGTTTTGCCCGCAATGAACGCGAAGATCATCGCCCATATTATCGCCATGACAAAATTTGCAAAGGGACCCGCTGCCGCCACCCAAAGCATGTCCGCTTTGGGTTTGCGCAAGCGTCTGAAATCGACCGGAACCGGTTTCGCCCAACCGAACGTCCACGGGGTGCCTGCCATGTAGGAAAACACAAAAATGCACAGAGGCACGATCACCGTGCCCACCGGGTCGATATGGCGAAACGGGTCAAGCGAAATGCGTCCGGCCTGCTCGGCGGTCGGATCGCCAAAATAGCGCGCCACGTACCCGTGCGCCGCTTCATGCACGGTGATCGCCAGAATCACCGGCACGGCCCAGATCATGACATCCCTGATGATTTCAGCCATTCCGTCCCCGTTTTCTTAACAGCTCGCGGCCAACCCGAAGGGTTCCAGGCTACCGCACCCCTTCCGCAGCAATACCGGCGTGCCGTTCGAAAGGTCAATCACCGTCGTCGCCTCGGGACGGCAGCCACCGGCCTCGATCACCAGATCGAGCTCTTTCTCCAGCCGTTCGCGGATTTCCCAAGCATCCGTGAGGGGCGTTTCCTCTCCCGGCAACAGCAAGGTTGAAGACAGCAACGGCTCGCCAAGCTCCTCCAGCAACGCCCCCACCACCGGATGCTCCGGCACGCGGATGCCGATCGTCTTGCGCTTCGGATGCAGTACCCGGCGTGGCAATTCGCGCGTGGCTTCAAGAATGAACGAGAACGGGCCGGGCGTGTTTGCCTTCAGTATCCGATACTGCACATTGTCAACCCGGGCAAAGTTCGCAATTTCCGACAGGTCACGGCACAACAGCGTAAACTGGTGCCGCAGGTCCACCTCGCGCAAACGGCGGATGCGATCAAGCAGCGCCGCATCTCCCAAATGGCCGCCCAGCGCATACGCGGAATCCGTCGGGAACGCAATCAACCCGCCCCCGCGGACGATGTTCGCCGCCTGCCGTATCAATCGTGGCTGAGGCGATTCGGGAACGAGAGAAAAAAACTGGGCCATGTTTCTCTCAGACCAGACGGGACCAGACCGGCTCCAGATCCGGTGGCAACGGATTGCAGCGCCCGACATCGACCGGGCTTTCGCCTTCTTCATGAAAATCCGAACCGACCGACGCCAGCAAACCCCGCCGCCGGGCAACGGTGGCAAAACGCCCAGCCTCTTCCGGGCTGTGCGCCCCGGCCACTACCTCTACGGCTTCGCCGCCGGCAGCCATGAAAACATCAAACAACAGATCGAACGCCGCCGTTGAAAGCCGTTGGCAATACCGCGCCGGGTGCGCCATCACCGCGATGCCGCCCGCGCCCCGTATCCAGTCCACCGCCTCTTCCAGATCGGCCCAACGGAGCGGAACAAAACCGGGTTTGCCGTGCGAAAGATAATGATTGAACACCGTCCGCACATCCGGCATGACCCCGCTCGCCACCAGATGCCGGGCAAAGTGCGCCCGCCCGATCATCGACGGATTGCGCGCAAAACGCCTCGCCCCGGCGAGCGCCCCGCCCAGCCCCACCCGCGCCAGCGCGTCCGCCATGCGCCGCGCCCGTTCCTCACGTCCCGCGCGCACACGCTCAAGACCCGCCTGGAGCGCCGGGTTTTCAGGATCGACTCCCAGCCCCACCACATGCACCGCCACATCCCGATACGTCACCGAGATTTCGACCCCCGGCACAAAGCGCACGCCCAACGCTGCCGCCTCGCGCGCTGCTTCCGCAGTGCCGCCCAGTTCATCGTGATCGGTGAGGGAAAACAATGAAATGCCATTAATATGCGCCCTGCGCACAAGGGTTGCCGGTTCAAGGCAACCGTCCGAAACAACGGAATGGCAATGGAGGTCTGCATTCATCGGACGAATGATAGCAAAGCCCCGCCACAGCCCAAAACACCCACCCGAAACCGCGCGGGGTAATCGTTGTAGAATTTTTTGTTTGAGATTGAAACTCGACCGCCACACAGGAGGAGACCCCCATGACCACCATCCGCGAAGAAGACTTCATTCAGTCCATCGCCGACGCCTTCCAGTTCATCAGTTGCTATCACCCACTCGACTTCGTCCAGGCGCTCGGCGAAGCCTGGGCGCGTGAAGAAAACCCTGCGGCGAAAGACGCCATTGCCCAGATACTCACCAACTCCCGCATGAGCGCGGAGGGCCGCCGTCCGATTTGCCAGGACACCGGAATTGCCGTCGTCTTCCTTAAGGTGGGCATGAACGTTCAATGGCAAACACAACGCAGCGTGCAGGAGATGGTCGACGAAGGCGTGCGCCGCGCCTACAACGACCCGGACAACAAACTGCGCGCCTCCGTACTGCTCGACCCGGCGGGCAAACGCCAGAACAGCCGCGACAACACCCCGGCAATCGTCCATTACGAAATCGTTCCCGGCAACCATCTGGAAGTGATCTGCGCGGCCAAGGGGGGCGGCTCCGAGAACAAGACCAAGGTCGCCATGCTCAACCCGTCCGACGACATCGTCGACTGGGTACTCAAGACCGTCCCCGCGATGGGCGCGGGCTGGTGCCCGCCGGGCATCCTTGGGGTAGGCATCGGCGGCACACCGGAAAAAGCCGTGCTTCTTGCCAAGGAATCCCTGATGGCTCCGGTCGATATCCACCTTTTGCGCGAAAAAGCAGCCAGCGGCGCAACGCTTTCCCGTGCCGAAGAACTCCGGCTCGAACTGATGGAAAAAGTAAATGCCCTTGGCATCGGTGCGCAGGGCTTGGGCGGCCTGACCGCCGTGGTCGACGTGAAAGTGCTCGACTACCCCACGCACGCCGCCTCCAAGCCCGTGGCGATGATTCCCAACTGCGCCGCCACCCGGCACGTCCACTTCCACCTCGACGGAACCGGGCCGGCCGTCCTCACCCCGCCGAAACTCGAAGACTGGCCGCAAATCACCTGGAAACCCGACACCCAATCTGCCACCCGCGTCAATCTCGACACCCTGACGAAAGAAGAAGTCGCCGCATGGAAACCCGGCCAATCGCTGCTGCTGAACGGCAGGATGCTCACCGGGCGCGACGCCGCGCACAAACGCATCCAGGACATGCTCGCCAGGGGCGAAACACTGCCCGTCGACTTCACCAACCGCGCCATCTATTACGTCGGCCCGGTCGACCCCGTGCGCGATGAAGTCGTCGGCCCTGCAGGCCCGACCACCGCCACGCGGATGGACAAATTTACCCGCATGATGCTGGAGAAGACCGGCCTCATCACCATGATCGGCAAATCCGAACGCGGCCCTGCCGCCATCGAAGCCATCCGCGACAACCGGTCCGCCTACCTCATGGCCGTGGGCGGCGCGGCCTATCTCGTCTCCAAGGCCATCAAAGCCGCAAAGGTCGTCGCCTTTGCCGATCTCGGCATGGAAGCCATCTACGAATTCACCGTCGAAGACATGCCCGTAACGGTGGCGGTCGACTCCGCCGGTGTCAGCGTGCACCAGACCGGGCCAAAAGAATGGCAGGCAAAGATCGGGAAGATTCCGGTTGCGGGACGATGAGCAAATGTGTTGCAGGAGCAAAATTTTTTCGACCATACAGTTCGGATTTGAACCAAAAACGCCCTGATCTCACGCTGACGGAGAGCCTTGTGAAACGCATGATGTCTTTTCTTGAACTGAAGATTCCACCCTTGGTGGTTGGGTTTGCCTGTTTTTTGGGTATGTGGTTTTCTCCGGCCGTACTCATGCTGCCCATATCCGGCATTGCGCGTTGGACAGGTTTCGGGATCCTGTTCCTTTTGGGCTTTTCCTTGCTCGCAACAGGGGCAAGGCTGTTTCTCAAGGCTCGAACTTCTTTAAGTCCAACCATGCCCTCGACGGCTTCATCCCTGGTGGTCACGGGTATTTATGGCTATACGCGCAACCCCATGTATTTGGGCGGGTTCTTGATGTTGTCGGCGGGGGCTTTGTTGTTGGCCAAACTTTCTGCCTGGCTCTTCCTGCCGCTCTTTGTCGCGTATTTGACGCGCTTTCAAATAATTCCCGAAGAGAAAGCGCTTCGTGCGCATTTCGGGGCGGAATATGACGGCTATACCAAGCGCGTGCGCCGGTGGGCGTAAGCGCCGGTAGACGCAAGATTACTCGCCCTACGGGCGTTGAATCTCGAAATTGGCGATGCGCGAGCTGGCCAGTGACAGCCGGGTAGCCAGCACAGTGAGGAAAGCCCCGTAGAAGTGCATGCGGCAAGCGTCGGACGCGTGTTCGAGGGCTTGCCCGCGGATCGTCATGATCCGCACTGTGGAAGTCGCTTCGACCGAGGCGGAGCGCACGCCCTTGCCGCTGGAGAACAGGGCGATTTCGCCGAAACAGTCTCCGGGAGTCAATACGCCGAGCAGGGCGCGGTTTCTGTTGACCTTGGCTTCGCCTTCGACCAGAAAGCAGAAATGATCGCCCGCTTCGCCTTCTTTGAGGATGACCGTGCCGGGATTGAATTGATCCCATTGCGAAAAGCCGATGGTTTCCCACAGTTCGGCATCTGAAAATGTACTGAAGAAGGGAAGCGTCCGCAGGAAACGGAATTTTTCGGTTTCGGGCAATTCCGCCTGGCCTGGTTTCTGAACACAGTTTCGGAAAGCGAGGGTGAGATCGTGCGAGAACTCAGTCCAACTCTGGTAGCGTCGCTCGACATCCTTCTCCATCGCGCGGCGCACGATGGCTTCGAGCGCTTCGGGGATTTTTGGCCGGTATTCGGCAATGGCAGGCGGTATTTCGTTGATGATGCGGTAAATGAGGTTGTAGTTGTTGTCGCTCTCGAACGGCAGATGCCCCGTAAGCAACTGGTACATCACCACACCGAGCGAGTAAATGTCCGCGCGGTGATCGATCTGTATTTCACGTACTTGTTGCGGCGACATGTACGCAGGCGAACCGAGGTTGGCGATTTGCGTGACATCGCCAGTCGCCTGGAAGGCCGCGCCGAAGTCCGAGATGCGAATGTCGCTGCCCTCCGCCGTGGAGAGCAGGATATTGGCGGGCTTGATGTCGCGGTGGATGATGCCGCTGTGAAAAGCGTAATCGAACGCCCGCGTGCATTTGAAGATGATTTCAATGACACGTTCGAACGGAGCCAGCCTGCCGGGATGCGCCAGCGGTTCCAAGGTCCCGCCGGGGACGTATTCCATCGCCACGTAGGCATCATTGGCATCGACGACCGCATCATAGATCTGGATGATGTGCGGGTGCTTGAGTTTGCCCGCGAGCGATGCTTCGTTGACCAGGAGTTGCCGGAACAGGCGTCCACGGTGAGGAGGCTTGAAAAAAACGGGGTTGATCCGTTTGACCGCGACTTCGCGCTGATTGAATGGGTCCCAGGCCAGATAAACGCTGCTTGTCGCCCCTGTGCCAAGCAGGCGGCGGATTTCGTATTTGCCGATCTGCTCGATGTCCATCACGCGCCTTTTTGTACACCCAGTTCGTCGCGGGCGCGGGTGATGGCCGCGCGCACCGCGTCGGGAGCCGTGCCGCCGATGTGGGCACGCGCACAAAGCGAGCCTTCGATGGAAATGGCCGTAAGGGCGCCCTCATCCAGCCGTTCGGCTGCACCGGGCACATGGGTGAGCGCCGTCCTCAACTCGCCGAGGTTCAGACGGGAAAGGTCGAGACCGCGTTCTTCGGCGGCGCGTACCGCCCGCGCCACGGCTTCGTGCGCGTCGCGGAAGGGCAACCCCTTTTTCACCAGATAATCGGCAAGGTCGGTGGCAGTGGCATGCCCCTGCGCAAGCGCCACGCGCATGCCATCGGGTTTGACCCGGATGCCGCCGATCATGTCGGCGTAGATGCGCAGGGTGTCGATCACGGTATCCGCCGTGTCGAACAGCGGTTCCTTGTCTTCCTGGTTGTCTTTGTTGTAGGCCAGCGGCTGGCCTTTCATGAGGGTGAGCAGCGCCATGAGATGCCCATTGACGCGCCCGGTCTTGCCGCGCACGAGTTCGGGCACGTCCGGGTTTTTCTTTTGCGGCATGATCGAAGAACCGGTACAGAAGCGGTCGGCGAGGTCGATGAAGCTGACGCGCGGGCTCATCCAAAAAATGATTTCTTCCGACAGCCGGGACAGGTGCGTCATCAGCAGTGCGGCAGCCGCGCAGAATTCGATGGCAAAGTCGCGGTCGCTCACGGCATCCATCGAGTTGCGGCAGACTTCATCGAAACCCAGTTCGGCGGCAACCGATTCGCGGTCGATCGGGTAACTGGCCCCGGCCAGCGCCGCCGCGCCCAGCGGAAGGTGGTTTACGCGACGGCGGCAGTCCGTGAAACGCTCAAAATCCCGGCGGGCCATCTCGTAATAGGCGAGCAGGTGGTGGCCGAACGTTACCGGTTGCGCGACCTGAAGATGTGTAAAACCGGGCATCGGCGTGGCGGCGTGTGCCTCCGCCACGTCGAGCAGGCGGCATTGAAAGACGATGATGAGTTCGAGGATGTCGTCGATGGTTTCCCGCAGCCATAGACGGATGTCGGTCGCTACCTGGTCATTGCGGCTGCGGCCCGTGTGCAGGCGCTTGCCCGCGTCGCCTATGAGCGCGATCAGGCGCTTTTCAATGTTGAGGTGCACGTCCTCGTCATCGAGATTCCACTGGAAATCTCCACGCGCGATTTCGTCCGCGATCTGCGACATGCCGCGTTCGATGGCGGCGAGGTCGTCCCCGGAAAGGATTCCCTGCCGGGCGAGCATCCGCGCGTGGGCCAGCGAACCCCGGATGTCCTGCGCCGCCATGCGGTGGTCGAAGAAGACCGAGGCGGTATAGCGCTTGACCAGTTCCGACACGGGTTCGTTGAAACGTCCAGACCAGGTTTTCGTGGATTCGGGAGACGGGGTGTTTTGAGTGGTCATGGCGGGAGACAGGATTTTACGCTCCGTACGGACTCGCGCTCCATACGGGCAGTTTCTGGTAAGTACCAAGGCAGCGCAGGGGCGGAGTTTACCAAGTAATGTTGTGACAGTAACAGTAGCAATGCTTCACAGTAGCGATCAAATCTTTACAAAAACAAAAAATACCATCCACCATGCTTGCAATTGGATCGTTGCCTTATCACCTGCAAAACCAGAAAATCTCTCTTCTCTTTTTCCGGAAACTTTGACCTGGAATCACACAGGCATATATTTTCAGTTTTCCCCCGGCCAATGCCATGAATCCGTTCAACAACCCATTCGCGCCCGACACATGTCCAAATGTTAAGTTACCGCCACGCATTCCATGCCGGAAATCACGCCGATGTCATCAAACATTTCGTACTGACCGAACTGCTCGCTTATTACCAAAAGAAGGATAAGCCCTGGACGTATATCGATACACATGCGGGCGCGGGCTGTTATGTGCTGAACAGCGAGGTTGCGGGTAAGACCGGGGAATTTTCCGGAGGGTTCGGGCTGTTGTGGGGACGCAGCGATCTGCCGGAACCGCTGGCGGCTTATGTGGAGGTCGTGCGCCAGTTCAATCCCGGCGGCCGGCTGCTGCTTTATCCCGGTTCACCTGCCGTGGCGATGACTTTCGCGCGAGAACGGGACAACCTGCAATTGTTCGAGCTGCATCCCGAAGACTTGCGGACGTTGCATCAAACTTTCAGTACCGAGCCGCGCCGCGTCCATGTGCGTGGCAGTGACGGGCTGGCCGGACTCGACGCGCTGTTGCCGCCGCCATCACGCCGGGCCGTGGTGCTGATCGATCCGTCCTACGAGGTGAAAACCGATTATTCGCGCGTGATAACAACGCTCACCAAGGCGTTGCGGCGGTTTGCGACCGGGTGTTTCGTGCTCTGGTATCCGTTGCTGGCGCGTGCCGAGTCCCGGCGGTTGCCGAAGCAACTGGCGGAACTCGGGGCGGGGAGTTGGCTGGATGTGCGCTTTCGGATCAGTCACGCCCCGCAGGAAGGGGTCGGCATGTTCGGCAGCGGCTTGTATGTCATCAATCCGCCGTGGGTATTGCCGGAACGCCTGCAAGCGGCGCTACCGTGGCTTGCCGGGGCGCTTGGCACGGATGACGGCGCGGGGTTCGAGCTAGATTGCCATATCGAGTAAACGTCTGTTCAGGGGACGCTTTCCTGCGCACGCCGCTTGCGCTCCGCGCGGTAGAGAGCTGGCGTGGCCAAGGCGTGGTAAAGCGGTACGCGGCAAACCGATTTTGAAATGCTGTGGGCAATCACAGCCGTCGCCATGAGCGGCAGCAGCATCTCGTGATTGGCGGTCATTTCCATGACGATGACGAAGGAGGTAATCGGCGCTTGTGTCATCGCGGCCAGGAACCCTCCCATACCAAGCACGAGTATGGCGGCCTGATCTCCAACAGGAATTTCCGGCAGGAACGCGGTAATGATCGTGCCCAGGCCAACTCCGACGGCAAGCGCGGGGGCGAATATGCCGCCTGGAATGCGTGCGGCGAAGGCCAGCCAGATCACCGCCATTTTGGCGAACATGAAATAGAGCGGCAGTTGCGCGTTCCCTTCGAGCGCGGCGCGCGCTTCGGCATAGCCCGTGCCATAGACGATGCCGCCACTCATCAACCCCAGAATGGCGGTTCCCAGCCCGCAGAGGGCAGCGAAAGCAACCGGGCGCTGCCGGGCAAGCTTGCCGGCGTTGCCGGGAATGCCGTATGTGGAGGCAATCAGCAGGCGGGCAAATCCGCCGCCCAGAAAACCGCCAAACACCCCTGCCGCCAATACCGGCCATCCGCCAGCCGACCAGCCAAAGGTAAGAGTTGCCGTAGTACGGCCAAAGTAATTGTAGCTGCCAAGGATTGCCAGCGAGGCCAGACCGGCGAGAATGACCGAGACCAAGGTTGCGCCGTTGGTACGGAACGTGCGGTAGCGGCACATTTCTTCAATAGCGAACATGATTCCGCCGAGCGGGGTATTGAATGCGGCGGCAATGCCTGCGCCAGCACCCGCAGCGATCAGATCACGGCTCGATCCGATGTGGCCGAAACGGCGAAACCCGGCAAGCGTGTGCATCACGGATGCGCCCACTTGCACGGAAGGGCCTTCGCGGCCAATGGAGGCACCGGCGAGCAATCCGCCGAGAGTGAGAAAAACCTTGGAAACGGCAAGACGCAGCGACAGGAACTGCCGACGTATTTCGGGCTCATCGGAGAGCGAGGCGGCGATGGCCTGCGGAATGCCGCTCCCCTCTGTGCCGGGGAAAAAGCGAAAGGCCAGCCAAGCCATGGCGGCAAAACCTGCGGGTGCGATGAAAAGCGCAGCCCAGGCGTGGTCACGGATCAGCCCCCGGTGGATTTCAATGGCGTTATCCGCGCCAATGGCAAACAAGATGGAAAGTGTTGCCGCAACCAGCGCCGCGCCCATGAGAAGCAGATTTTTTCGCCAACTACGTAACGAAAATAGGGGTAATATGTGGCGCACCCAGCCCATGCGCATGCGCAGCGAGCGGGCGTTTTTCCTGCCAGAAAGTGAAGAGCGCACGGGGGAGTATGCCGGATCAGGATCGGTAGATGGTGACATGAGGGCGGCGCAAAGTGGAAAAAGTGTAGGATTCCATGAAATTAAGGGATATCAAGGTGACGGATGTAGCCCTTCTGCGTTAGAGTACGCGCCTATGGCCGCATGTGCGGTGTCTTTTTTGGACAACTAAATATTATGGCTGTTGAGCTTTTCAACGACGGAAGGCATGTGTGCCTGGCTTTTTATGATCTCGTCGATGAGGCATCGGATCACGCGGTGCAGTGTAACCAGTTCTTGATCGTCGACGGCGAGCATGGCGCATTGCTTGAGCCAGGTGGCAACATGACCTACAACGGCCTGCTGATGAGCATGGCACGTTACTTCTATTCTCGTGACCTTGATTACATCTTCGCTTCACACCAAGACCCGGACATTATCGCTTCGGCCAACAAGTGGATGGTGACAACCAATTGCAGGGTGTTGATTTCCAAGCTGTGGTCGCGCTTCTTGCCGCACTTCACCACCGGGCGCAATTACACCGACCGCATCATCGGCATTCCCGATGAAGGCATGTCGGTTCCGCTAGGAAATTGCAAGCTGAAGGCCGTTCCGGCCCACTTCCTGCATTCGGAAGGCAATTTTCAGATCTACGACCCGATCTCCAAGATACTTTTTTCAGGCGACCTTGGCGTTTCGTTGCTCGATCATGCCGACGCGGCCAAGCCAGTCGCCGATTTCGATGCCCACATCGATTTCATGGCCGGTTTTCACCGCCGCTACATGATTTCCAACAGAATTTGCCGCTATTGGGCGCAGATGGTACGGCAACTCGACATTGAACAAATCGTGCCGCAACACGGGGCACGTTTCGTGGGCAGGACGATGGTCAATCGCTTCATCGATTGGATCGAGGGGCTACAGTGCGGCGTCGATCTCATGACGCAGGATCATTACCGTCTGCCCTGACCCGTATCGGAAAATCTCCCCGTCTTTGAATCCCCCCCAAAGCTGGATCGGCGTCCGGCTTTTGGGGGGTTGGTTTTTCTTAAACGGGCATCCCCCGGCCCACCCCCTCATGGGATGGCAAGGATCACGCCTGAACAGAGTTCAATAGTGGTGAGGATGGTGCCTGGTCTTGGCTGTTTTGCCGACAGTGACATGCGGCCTGACCTTTTCCAGCGTCTTTGAGCCGATGCCCCGAACCCTGACCAATTGGTTGACGGAAGTAAAACGCCCGTTGGTTTCGCGGTATTCGACGATGGCATTGGCTCTGGCCGTGTTAAGACCTTTGACATGCCGCAAGGTTGCTACGCCGGCGGTATTGATATTGACAAGATTTGCGGCCATCGCGGCCATCGGGCTCAATGCCAGCGCCAAAATCAGGAAACGGAAGAAACGGGACAACATGATGGTTCCTTGATGAACAAAACGGGAGGCCCAATCTACATACGAGCAAGGAGCAAAACAACGCGCCGGAGCAATGCGCCAAAAGAAATGTAGTGGAATTACAACATCTTGCCCTTTCAGAAATGCACCAGAAATGCCGCAAGATAAAAACGCTGCATTCTGTCGCCGTAGTCGCGTACCAGCGGGCTGGCGGCAGGTTTCGATGCCAGCCGCGTCCAGTGAAATCCGAGGGAGATCCCTGTCGAACGGCTCGTGGGGAGGAAGGCTTCGTAACTCAGCCGGGTTCCGCTCGCGCCCTCCGAGGGGTGGTAAGCCTGTACGCCAAGCGCTGCTGCCGTATCGGCAGGAACGCTGAAATACCGCCGCATGGCTGAACGGTTCATGAATTCGCCATTGAGCTTGAGAGAATGCTCGACGGGTTTCAGTGCCGGGATGTCCCATTCGATATAGACATTACCGTAGGCGCTCCCTGTCGACTGAATATCGTGGCTGAGGCTGGCACCCAGCGTCAGGTTCTTGACGGGAACATGTTCCAGGTAAACTCCCGCCTGCCAAGTATGGGACAGGGAGGCTACGCCCGCCTTGGCAAGTGCGCCCAAGTCGCGCGACGTGCGGCCCCGGCGCCATGTGCCGATCAACCCACCGTGCCAAGCGCTGCCACGCACCAAGTCGATGTTCAGCCCATCGGTGACGCTCAGTTCAACAATGTCATGCCAGTTGAACGCAAAATAGGGCAAAAAATCATTGCGCACTCGCGATGAACCCAGCCAGGCCGGCGAGCGCATACCACCAGCGCCGATGGCCCAAGTGATATCATTCTGCGTTTTTTGCTCAGTGTGCGTGGAATCTGTTTGCGCATGGACAGCGGTCGGATGGCTCATGCAAGCCAGGCTGGCGATGAGTATTTTGACGCGGGTTCTTGTCATGAAGACCATGGTTGGCTGAAATTCGTCACGGTGCCACAAGTATGGGAGAAACACCGAAAACGCAAACAAGTCCATGATGAAAAGATCCGGCTGAATTTGAAAGGTTCAATAGCTAGTGTCCCTGAGGAGAATACAGTTTGGCTGTCTGGTCTGTACTGTGCGATTTTGATGGAACGGTCTCGACGAGCGATGCCACCGATACGTTGCTGGAGGCATTCGGCAAACCGGGTTGGCAGGAGATCGAAGCTGAATGGCTCGCGGGGCGCATCGGTTCCCGCGTGTGCATGCAGCAGCAGATAGCCTGTCTCGATGCTTCAAAAGAAGAACTCGATGAAGCCATCGACGCCATCGACGTGGACGGAGCCTTTGCGGCGTTCGTCGATGCCATCATTGCACACGGTTGGGAATTGTCCATTGTCAGTGACGGGCTTGATTATGCGATCCGGCGTATTCTGCAACGGCACCGCTTGCCCGCGTTGCCATTTTACGCCAATCATCTTGTGCAGACCGGCGCACGGACCTGGAAGCTTGATTCTCCTTATGCGGCAGATACGACGTGCTATTCGGCTTCCGGCCTGTGCAAGTGCGCTTTCGCGCACCGTGCGCGGGCAGCAGGCAACAAGGTGTTGATGATCGGCGACGGGCGTTCGGATTTCTGCGTCGCGGGCAACGTGGATTTTGTGTTTGCAAAAAACAATCTCATCACCTATTGCGTTGACAAATGCCTTCCTCACATTCCCGTTTTCGGATTCGATGACGCCATACGCATGATCCCTGAGCTGGCCGAATTTGAACCCACCCTCATTTGATTTTTCTGGAGCATTCAGTACATGCATGAATCTGCCCTGTTGGCTGACGAGGCCCGGTATTGTTCGTTCGGTGACACCGTTCACTATTCTGAACCCAAGATCTTTAGCCGCTGTGAAGGCAGCTATCTGTACGACGGCGAGGGCACGCCGTTTCTCGACCTGCAAATGTGGTATTCAGCCGTCTGTTTCGGCTATGCCAATCCGCGCCTGAATGCCGCGCTCAAGCAGCAGATCGACACTTTGCCACAGGTGGCGAGCCAGTATCTGCATCCCACCAAGATCGAACTGTCGAAAATGATCGCGCAGGACGCGAAGAAGAAATGGGGCCTTGACGGGCGCATCCATTTCAACGTCGGCGGTTCGCAATCCATCGACGATTCGTTGAAACTCGTGCGCAATGCCAAACAGGGCAAGAGCCTGATGTTTGCGTTCGAGGGAGGATATCACGGCCGCACGCTGGGCGCCTCGGCCATTACGTCGAGTTACCGCTATCGCCGCCGCTATGGGCATTTCGGGGATCGTGCGTATTTCATTCCCTTCCCCTATCATTTTCGCGGCCCCAAAGGGATGAGCAAGGAAGAGTACGGCGAGCACTGTGTGCAGCAATTTGAGCGCCTGTTCGAGTCGGAATACAACGGCGTGTGGGATCCGAAGGCGGAGCAGTCGGAATATGCCGCTTTTTACGCCGAACCGATCCAGGGAACGGGTGGATATATCATTCCGCCGCCCAATTTTTTCAAGGGAATCAAGCGCGTACTGGATAAGTACGGTATTTTGCTTGTCGTCGATGAAATCCAGATGGGTTTTTATCGTACTGGCAAACTCTGGGCGATTGAACACTTTGGCGTGACGCCGGACGTGCTGGTCTTTGGGAAGGCGCTGACCAACGGGCTGAACCCGCTGGCCGGTTTGTGGGCGCGTGAGGAACTCATCAATCCGCAGATTTTTCCACCCGGATCGACGCACTCGACGTTCGCCTCCAATCCCCTTGGTACGGCAGTGGGCCTGGAGACGATGAGGATGCTGGCCGAGATGGATTTTGAGCCGATTGTCATGAAGGCGGGCGAGCTTTTTCTCGCGGGGCTGCGCGACCTGCAAAAGCGCCACCCCGAGATCGGCGATGTAGATGGCCTGGGGCTTGCGCTGCGCACCGAGATTTGCGAGGCCGATGGATTTACGCCCAACAAACGCCTGCTCGACAGGATGGTGGACATCGGCCTGGCGGGCACTCTGGAGCACAATGGCAAGCGGATGGGGCTTATTCTGGACGTAGGCGGCTATTACAAGAACGTCATCACATTTGCGCCCTCACTGTTCATCAGCGAAGAAGAGATCGAACTGGCGATTGCGTTGCTCGATCAACTCATCACGCGCGCCAAGCGGGGATGATCGTGGGAACAGGGGCGGATTTCGACTTCTCAGGGCTTTTCCCTCAAGACCATGCGGGCAACGATGCGGCTGAAGAAATCCACCGAACGGTCAACCAAGGTGGCCTTTTCCTGATCGACCGTCACCATATGGTAGCTGTTGGCGAGGATGATCGTTTCGACCGGCCCGCTCAGGCGGCGTTCGAGGACATGCACGTTGGCGAGACTCGCCACGTCATCTTCGCGCGCGTGGACGGCAATAGCAGGAACACGCACACGATGCAGGTTTTTCTGCACGTCGGAAGACAGCCGATAAAACTGCTCCAGCGAAGGCCAAGGGTTGCCAGGCAATCCGGCGGCTTCGGAGTCTCCCGCGTGCATCTTGCCGGAAATCGCCTGCCGCAACCGTTCGTTCTTGAGCCCGAAGGGATAAGTTTCCACGAAACGCTTGCGCCGCCCGATCCCCAAGGCGATGACAAGCGGAAACAGAAAAGTCAGATGCCGGCCATGCCAGGGGATGCTCCAGCCGTCGTAGAAAAAAGTCGTGCCGTACAGGCCCAACCCGTCGACCTTGTCGGGGTACTCGATCGCGTATTTCAATGCCAGCACGGCTCCCATCGAAAGCCCCGCCACAAAGAGGTGCCTTACTTTTTTGCGCAACTCGCCGGCGGCTTGTTCGACGCTGGCAAACCAGTCCTTCCAGCCCGTGGCGAGCAGATCCGCTTCAGTTCCGCAGTGCCCGGCCAAGCGCACACATTCGGTTTCAAAACCCGCTGCTTGCAGGCCGCGCGCCACGTAGCGCAATTCGTTCGGGGTTCCTGTCAGTCCGTGGATCAATAAAACCCCGGCGCTGCCGGACGGCACCTTGTGTGAAGTTGTCATAGTTTTTATCTTGGAGGCACCTTGACTGATCCATCTCACATGGGGCGCCAAACTTACGCAAATGAAGGAATTGTTGAAGATAGGTGCTATTTTGCCATCGACAGGCTTTCACAACCCTGTTTTTTGAATTTGACCCATCTGAAAGCATGAACACGGTCACGATCATTTTGTTGTGGATCATCAATCTGGTGACCGACACTGGCGGGCAACTGGCGTTCAAGGCGGCCGCCATCGAGAACAAAGAAGCGAAAGGGTGGGAACACTGGCGGCACATGTTGAAGCGCCCGTGGATTTATCTTGGCGCGGTTTTGTACGTCGGTGAATTCGTCGCCTGGTTGGCATTTCTTTCGACGGTGACGCTGCCGGAGGGGGTGTTACTGGGCATGGCCGGTATCGTCACGGTAATGATAGGCGGGCGGTTGTGGTTCAAGGAACACTTTACGCGCCCACGCATCATCGGGATCAGCCTGATCTTGGCAGGCGTGGCGCTGGTCGGTCTGGGGGGATGAGCGCATGAGCTCGCGCACTTATTTCATCGGCGGCCTCCTGGCCTTGCTTGTTTTCGACACTTTTGCGCAGGTGTGTTTCAAGCTCACTGCCCTGCATGCCGCCCCGCTCACCTTCGATTTGCCGTGGTTGGCGCGCGCATTTTCCGCGCCGTGGGTGTATTGCGCGATCCTGGGCTATGCCTGCGCGTTCGTGACCTGGATAGTGATATTGCGCCATATTCCCGTGGGTCCGGCATTTGCCGCTACGCATCTGGAGGTGGTCGGGGTAGTCGTGATTTCCGTTCCTCTTTTTGGTGAAGTCCTCTCCTGGGTCCAATACCTTGGCGCGGTGCTGATCGTGGCCGGCGTGCTTTGTCTGGCGTATGGCGAGCCGAATTACCCTCCGGGGAGTACGGTGGAGGAGAACCATTGATGCGAGAGGCGCCTCCCACGGCGGGCCTGCCGCTCTCGCCGTTGGAACTCTTTGGCGCAAGGGGAGGATTTGCGCGCGCCGCGCAGGATTATGTAGGCGCGCCCTATGCCGGGCTGGCCAACTCAGGTACGGCTTGTTTCGTGCTCATTCTTATCGCCCTGCATCGACTGTCCGGGCGCCGGACGGTCGTCGTTCCGGCCTACACCTGCCCACTGGTGGCGCTGGCTGTCGCACACTGCGGGCTGAGATTGCGTTTGTGCGATCTGGCTGCCGACAGCCTCGATTTCGACATGACGATGCTCTCCGGCCTGTGCGATGAAGACACGCTGGCCATCGTACCCACACACCTTGCCGGACGTGTGGCCCACGTGGCTCCTGTGCTGCTGCTCGCACGCGAATGCGGCGCGTTTGTCATAGAAGACGCCGCGCAGTCCTTTGGCGCGCGCCAGGACGGACAGAGCGTAGGGCTGGAGGGCGATGCCGGGTTTTTTAGTTTTGCCGCCGGAAAAGGGTTGAGCCTGTATGAAGGCGGACTGTGGATAACGCATGATCCGGCCCTGGCACCGGCCATAGAGCGGGCGCACGACGAACTCGTCTCGCGGGATGGCTGGCAGGAATTCCGGCGCTGCCTTGAACTGGCGGCTTATGCGCTGCTTTATCGCCCGGCCTTTTTGCCCTGGGTGTATGGCGTGCCGTTGCGCCGCGCATTGAAAAAGGGCGATCTGCCAAGCGCGGCAGGGGATGTTTTTTCTCCGAAGATTCCGCTACATCGTGTCAGCGGCTGGCGGCAGGGAGTCGGGCGGCGGGCGCTTTCCAGGCTCCGGGCGTTCCAGGAGCAAACAACGGCCCAGGCGGAGCGCCGCCTTGCCATGCTCGGACATCTGCCGGGCGTGTGGGTTTTCCGCGACAAGGAGAGTGAAAAAGGCGTCTGGCCCTGCCTCATGTTGCGCCTGCCGGATCAGCACAGACGGGATCGTGCGCTCGACATGTTATGGGGCGCGGGCCTGGGGGTGACGTGCATGTTCATCCATGCCTTGCCTGATTACGATTACCTGCGTCCCTGTGTGCCACAGGATGTCTGTCCCAACGCCCGCGACCTTGCGGCACGCTCAATGACCATTTCCAACAGCCTGTGGCTGGACGATGCCGGTTTTGCGCGGATTGCAAGTGTATTGGAACAAGTGGCATGAACGGGAAACCATCCGCACCCGGCACGCCACGCTGGCTGACCAGCGTGGAACCCGGTGCGCTGGTCGACTATTTCATGCGCTATCCACAAAAGGAGTTCGAGCCGCTCACCTGCGTGACCGGCCAACCCGGTTTCTGGACGATGTTCGACCTGCTCACCACGGCGGATGAACGGGCACTGTCCATGATCGGAAAAATACCCGGCAACCGGTATCTGCGCCACCTGCTGAAATGGCGCACATGTTTTATGGGCACTCCCGTCAGTGAATATTGCCCGTTGCCACATATGGAAGCAGAGGCGCTCGTACAGGGCATGTTTCAGGCCTGGGGCCGAAAATCCGCCTTGCTGATCGTCAAGGACATCCCCTGCGACGCGCCTTTTCTCTCCGGGCAGGCCAACCGTCTTGCCGATCAACTCGCCGATGCCTGCAAGGCCAATGGATTTTTCATGGTCGAAGGACAGGCGCTGGCCTGGGTTCCCATCGACTTTGCCGATGAGGACGATTATCTGGCGCGGCTCTCTGCCAGCCGCCGCCGCGACATTCGCCGCAAACTGCGCAGCCGCCGCCGGGAAGTGCACGTTGAAATCGTCGCCACGGGCGACCCGTGCCTTGAGGAACCGGCCCTTGCGGTAGAACTCTACACGCAATACCTGGAGGTCTATATCCAGAGCACGACTCACTTCGACCTGCTTTCTCCTGAATTTTTCAGGGCGATGCTGCATGACTCCTCGCTCAACGGGCGTATTTTCCTGTACTACCAGGAAGACAGGCTCATCGGGCACAACCTGTGTTTCATCCATGACGGCATGCTCGTCGACAAGTACATCGGTTTTCGCTATCCCATGGCGCGCGAGTGCAACCTGTATTTTGTGAGCTGGATGGAAAACCTCGCTTACGCGAAGCGCGAGGGATTGCGTTTCTACATTGCGGGCTGGACAGATCCCGCCGTCAAGGCTGCCCTCGGTGCGCGTTTCACTCCGACGCGCCACGCCGTATACGTGCGCAATCCCTTGCTGCGCCCTCTTCTGCGGCGCATTGCCGGACATTTTGAACCGGACAGGCAATGGTTCGACGGTTCAAACGCCCCGTCATCGCCAACGCCCGGCCAATGAACGGAAACCTTGCCCCGCTCGTGCTCGACCTGGACGGTTCGTTACGCACGATGGAACGATCCGGCCTTACGCGCATCGAACTGGCCGACTGGCAAGAGCGCATCCGCTTCGGATGCACAGGGCGCGAGTGGCGCACGTTTTCGGCGCATCTCGAAACCCTGTTTCCCGATGTGTACGGCCCCGTGCTGACGGGCAGCGGGGATTTTCACCATATAAGCGCCCTTCTGATTGCGCGGCAACACCGACACACTGGCTTACATGTCCTGGTCTGCGACAACCACCCGGACAACATGCGTTTCCCTTTCGGCATCCACTGCGGGTCGTGGGTCGCGCATATTGCGCGCATGCCACACGTCGCATGTGTCGACGTAATCGGCATCTGCTCCCCGGACGTTGGCTGGACACACGCCTGGGAAAACCATCTGTGGCCGCTCGCCCGAAAACGTATCCGGTATTGGACGATAGGCGCGAAGCTCGGCTGGATGCGCGCCCTGGGCCTGCGCGATGCCGCACGCAATTTCGACAATGCCAAAAGCCTCATCTCGGCGCTGTGCCGTGAGCTTTCCGGCACACACGCCCCCCTGTACCTCTCCATCGACAAGGACGTCCTGAGCGAGAACGT
Organism: Azoarcus sp.; assembly: GCA_031274995.1. Classification (GTDB taxonomy): domain Bacteria; phylum Pseudomonadota; class Gammaproteobacteria; order Burkholderiales; family Rhodocyclaceae; genus WRNU01. Next base: position 24,575 of record JAISPJ010000033.1, on the reverse strand, counting down.
AGCGCGTACCAATTGGGATCAGGGACAGATGCCGCTCGATGGCCTGCTCTCCATCATCGGTGCCGCCGCGCCGCGTCTCATCGGGAGCGACATCACCGGAGAAGTATCCATTCACCGCTACCGCACCCACTGGAAACGCTGGCTCAGCGCACTGGACAGCCAGCCCGGCATCTCCCCCGGCGACCTGGCCCACTGGCAGCGCCAGCAGATCGAGGTCAATAAAGTGTTGCTGGATGCCCTTGCGCAGGGCCAGTTCACGGAAGAAACTCAGTTTTTCCGATCCCCACCACGAATGCGCTCATAAACCTCACGTGCCAGATGCTCGTGGGCGGCGTTGCGGAATTACTTGTCGCTCATGACCCGGTTGAAAATCTCATCATTATGGTTTGGCATCGGCGTAACCTTGGGTCAGACCGAATCCTAATACAAACGACTGTAGAGGCGGCAATCTGCCGTCCAACAGGAGGGAATGCCCTTGGCATATAATGACAAAAGTATGAGAAAATGCGTGCGGGGCGCAAACGAAAGCGCCCCGTTTGCGTCGGGGCGCTTTCGCCAAACACGCTCCTCAAAGGAGGTGGTTTGTAGTGAAACTACCGTCGCAAGGTGGTTTCTGGCGTTGCCTGATTAGGGCAGTAGTCATTCTAGTGTTGCTGCTGTGGTCTGGCAAGTGTCATTAATCACCGAAAGCAGTACCCCGCCCCTTGCCGTTTGGTGAGGTGCGGGCTTTATCAAGGCTCAGCGTAAACCTTCGATTTGTCCGATGACGGCAGCAGCTTTTTTCTTTTATGAATCAAGATGCTACGCAAAATAAAAGTGGCGGAGTGGACGGGGCTCGAACCCGCGACCCCCGGCGTGACAGGCCGGTATTCTAACCAACTGAACTACCACTCCGCGTGGGGTGCCACATTGTAGCAGCACGCCAGAAAATTTGCCGGCTTCAAGGGATTGGATTTATTCAATAATCCAATATCCCGGTTTCCGCCGGTCTGTTCGTGTGGCTGTGCCGCACAACAAGAGGCGCGGATGATAGCCGTTCATGCGATTGTGCGCAACATGCTGTTTCCACAAAACAGGGCGTGAAGAGAAAACATGGCGGATAGATTAACATGGAAGACCATGCTTAACTCCGGCAGCGCACTGAAAGTTACTTCGGCCAAGCGCCAATCATGACCTGCCCTCTTGCTTTCGCTTCCAGGCGCGGACCATGACGACGATCCCCGCTGCCAGCACAACGCAGAGCAGCGCGGGGATCAGCCAGTGCGGGATCAGGCTGGCCGAGTACGGGTCGCCGGCAACCTGCCTTGATACCTCCGTCGCCACGGCAAGCCCTGATATCACCGCAGTGACCGTCCCGGCCTGCATCGAGGTCGATTGGTAGAGCGGCTTTTCGCAATCCGCGTCCGCGTCCGGCACGCCGTTGATAGGGTTGATAGGCTCGTCAAGCGGCTCGTCAAGCGGCTCGTCAACCTGCGCAACGACCTGGACGGGCACGCCTTCGAGATATAGCTCCGCCTCTTTGGCCCTTCGCGTCACAAGGCCGGCAAGCACTTTGCCGCCTGCCTTGTTCCAGAGCTTGATTGCCGCGGCGGCCTCCGGGTATTTTCCCTGGTTGTGGAGCCGTAGCGCACTGGAGCCTCCGAACGCGGCCTCTCCTATGTTGTAGGCAAGGCTCACGAAGGCGGCGAGCTGCAACGGTGTTGTGCCGGGGTTGGTGATTGTGCGCAGGACGCCGACGGCGAATTCTTTCAGGCGTGCGCAGAGCGCCTCGTCAGCCTGTTGCTGCGTCCATGCCATGCCTTTGCGCACGTTGAGGGTCTCGCCCCATCCAATTGTCCAGATGCCCACCGCGTCCTGGTACGCATTCAGGCGGCACCCTTCGGATTGGGCGATGAGCGCGACGCCCTCCCAAGTGATCGGCCAAGGCAGCATCTGTGAAGGGAGTGTCATTTTTCGTCCTTCTCATCCAGTTGATGCGCACGGGGCGCTTTTGCCAACCAGTCTCCCCGAAGGAGGCTTGCAGGCGAAACTGCCAGTACAAGGCGGTTTATGGCGTTGCCTTATTATTATCAGGGCATTGCCGATTGTAGTGACGATTCTCTGGTCGGGCAAGCGCCATTAGCCACCTAAGGCAGTACCTGCCATTTGCATTTGCATCTGGCGGAAGCGGGCTTTGCCAGGATTTGGAATCGAACGCCGCTCGGCCGCAGGCGCGGACGATGTGCGAAAAAATTTCGCATACCGATGATGGTGTGTGCTTTGGCTTGTCGTAGTGAGATATGCACGAAAAAATTTTGGCAATGGTTAAAATTTATCGCAAATTCTCTGGATCAAGGCCGACTTGTAGTTATTCAATGGGCTTGAGAATCCAAGAGTTGGGGTTTCGCGTGTGTTCGAATAAAATACGATTTATCACTTGTCGTTTAACGAAAGACGTTATATAATTCAAACCATGATCCAATCGTTCAAATGCCCGATCACCCATGACCTGTTCGCCGGACACAGCGCGGCGCGTTTCGTCAATATTCGCAACGTTGCTGAACGCAAGCTGCAAATGCTCCACCGTGCGGTCATGCTGGACGATCTGCGCATCCCGCCCAATAACCGGCTTGAAGCCTTGAAGGGGGATCGCAAGGAGCAGCACAGCATCCGCATCAACGATCAGTGGCGCGTGTGCTTTGTGTGGCGGGAAGGCCATGCGTTTGACGTTGAGATTGTTGATTATCACTGAAGAGGTTTTGCGATGGCACACATTGAAAACGGCATGAGGCCCATTCACCCTGGCGAAGTCCTGCGAGAAGAATTCCTGACCCCGCTTGGAATGTCTGCCCATGCTTTGGCGATGGGTTTGCAGGTACCCGCACCGCGCATCAACGACATCGTGCGCGAACGGCGCGCGGTGACGGCAGATACCGCGCTTCGCCTGTCGCGGTTCTTCGGCACCACGGCAGAATTCTGGATGGGCCTGCAATCTGACTACGACACGGCGCGTACCCGCGTGAAATTGGCCAACATCCTGCCGCGCATCCAACGCTATGAGGAAGCGGTCACGGCGTAGATAGGGTCGATCAAGATGGTACATATTCTGTGTCAGACAGGTTGGAAAGCGCGACGATGACGCCGAAGCTGCGCTGTTTCGTCAAATCGAAGCCGGAGAAGATGAGCGCGAATCCCTCATCCATAAACGTGAAACGATGGAAGCCGAGAAGGAAAGCGCCCGTGTGCTTCGGAGCATTACCGCAGCGGACGTGAAGCGCGTTTTGAAAGGAATTGCCGAAAGCATCTCCGGCGCAGCCCATGAAGGGCTGGCCGACGTGCTGAGACGAACGGTAGACCGTGTCGTCCTTGACGCCACCAGCTTCGAGACGGAAATTTTCCTCCGACTCGGCCCGCATAAAAGCGGGGAACAGGTGGCGTCCCCACGGGGATTCGAACCCCGGTTATCGCCGTGAAAGGGCGGTGTCCTAGGCCTCTAGACGATGGGGACGCAGATACAGAAACCTTTTCTTTCTGGTGGAGGTAAGCGGGATCGAACCGCTGACCTCTTGCATGCCATGCAAGCGCTCTCCCAGCTGAGCTATACCCCCCGACAAAAGAGGGCGCATTGTAGTGTGCGTTTCCGCGTCTGTAAAGTAGTTGAAATTATAATGCCTGCCAGAAATTCTACCCGATGTGTCGCCGCCATGCCGTTCAAGGAAATTCGTATGCCCAAGTTCCCCGAGTGTTGGGAGACTTGCGGATGTTGCGGGCAAGGTGAGGTGTCTGTGCTCGAAATCCTCGTCGCGCCCGGCGACCGTGTCGCGTGCGACGAGCCTGTCCTCATTTTGGAAACCGGCAAAGTCGCGCTCGATATTTCTTCGCCCTGGGCTGGAATCGTGCAGGAGGTGCTGGTTGCCGAAGGCGATTCGGTCAACGAGGGGAATGTGCTGGTGACGCTGCTTTGAATACGCGTCGGGCCACGTCGGCCTTCAGGCCGGCGTGGCCCGATGAACCGAACGGGAGTGGCTGAACTTGCCTCCCCCGGCCTTTTGTCACTTTTTCCGGCGTGCAGGCCGTGGCTTTTGCTTCTTGTGCGGTGTCGCTGCCCTGGATGGTTTGCTCGCCCCGGTACCTGATGACGCCTTGCGCGCTGCCGCAGGCTTCGCTTTCCGGGATGCGGTATCGACACCGATACTGCCACCGCCGTCGCCATGTGCCGCCCGTAGCGCATCCGCCAACTGGAATACCGCCATTGCGTAAAAACTGCTGCGGTTGTAGCGCGTGATGACGTAGAAATTGCGATAGCCAAGCCAGTACTCGGTATCCACTCCCGGCGTTTCGAGATCGACGAACGTGGCTTCGCCGACGGCAGGCAGGGAATCGGTAAATGGACGGATGCCGGCTTCCAGCAATTGAACCTGACTCAAGCTGGGTTCAATGCCCGCCTCAATGAGTGGCGCGGGATTCGCGCCGGGAGCAAGCCGGACTCTCACCGCCACAGGCGTGCCTGCCTCCCAGCCGTGCTCGTGCAGGTAATTGGCAATGCTGCCGATGGCGTCAACCGCATCGCTGTCGAAGTCGATTTTTCCGTCGCCGTTGAAATCCACCGCGTAGCGGAGGATGCTGCTCGGCAGGAATTGCGGCCAGCCGATTGCGCCCGCGTAGGAGCCGGTGTAACTGGCCGGGTTGCGTTTCTGGTCCCTGGCGAGCAGAAAGAGCGACTCCAATTCACTACGGAATAATTCAGCGCGCGGCGGATAGTCGAAAGCCAGCGTGGCAAGCGCGGAAAGCGTCTCAAAATTGCCAGTGTTTCGGCCATAGATCGTTTCTACCCCGAGAATGCCCAGAATGATTTCCGGCGGCACTCCGTATTGTTTTTCAGCACGGCGCAATTCGCCTTCATATTGCACCCAGGTTTTGAGTCCGGCTTCGATATGCATGTTGCCGAGAAACTGGCTGCGATAACGGTACCATGACCGCACGCCGCGTTTCGCGGGCGGTGTTATCAGCTCGATGACTCGCGGAAGATAACTGGCGCGGGAAAGCGCCACATAGATTGGAGCGGCATCAAGCTCATTGCGCGTAGCGATTTCTTCGATGAAAGCGGCGACGTCTTCGCGCGTCGTGAAATCCGCGCGCGCGCAGGCCGACCCGAAGGTGAACACAAGGAAAGTAACACCCAGGCAAAACAGGGAGGCAAGGGTTTTGGATTTCATCTGAAAAAAGCTCCTCATCATAAACTCTGCCCGCCAAGCAAGTATTGTTCCGGCGCAAAGACTGACTGCTGATTGTGTGCCGACCGTACCGGCGCTTTCTTTCTATCTAAGGCTCAAGGCAGCAATAGCACGCGCCAGCGCATCGACTTCCGCGCGTAAAGGCGGTAAACGATAACGCAAACAAGCGTATCGGGTACAGATCAAGGTGAGCGCATCGGCATCGACGGGGCGGGCGGAAGCCAGTCTCCGGGCATAATCGAGCGGACCTTCGGCAGGTGTGCGGGCAAGGCCGAACGGAGCAAGCCGTGCCGAGAATCGCGCCCAAATCTTGTCGAGCGGGTCGCGTCTGCCATCATCGCGGCAAAGTTGCGCCCAGCCGTAAAACGCGGCCATCAGAATGGCAATGGCAATGGAAGCCCCGCCGAGGGCCTTCAACGGAGAAAAACCCTCCAGGCCGAAGGATTTCAGCAAATCGCGTTGTTGGCTGCCATCGTATGCGACGACCAGCCGGTTCCATCGCGTTGCGACGGCTTCCCAACCATCACGCGCTTGCCGGAGCCATGAATTTTCCGGGCGCAACATGAAAGGCAATCCCCCGTCCAGCGCTCCTTCCAGTCCCTGGTCGATGCGCATCGGCGCGACGAGCGCGGTGGGATCAACCCTGATCCAGCCATGCTTCGCATACCAGACCTCGCCCCAGGCGTGGGCGTCCGACTGGCGCACGCTGATAGTCCCGTTGATGGAATTGAGATGCCCCCCCTGGTAGCCCGTGACCACGCGCGCCGGAATGTCTGCCGCGCGCGCCAGAAAAACAAAAGCCTCGGCGAAGTGTTCGCAAAATCCCGCGCGGGTATCGAACAGGAAAGAGTCGATGCTGTTTTCTTCCAGCTTTGGAGGCTGTAACGTGTAGACAAATTGCCCCTCGGCAAACCAGCCAAGAATCCGTCCGACCGTTTGCTGGGGCGTTCTCGTTTTCAGCTCGGCGGCCAGCGCCCGTGCGCGGGGATTGCCCTGCATGGGCAAACGGCGGGCCAAATCAAGCATCGCCGGGTATTGATATTCTTTTAGCCCAACCTGTGTATCGGGAAAAGAACTAAGAGCGAATCGCCTGCGATGGCTGACCGGATGCTGTGTCAATGTTTGAAAATCGAGGGAAAAACGCACCCCTTCCACCGGCCCGGCAGGGTAATCGAGCGCCGGTAACCAGTGCTTTTGGTGGGGTTCGAGCATGATCCGGTAATCGAAACGGCGGCCGGAAGGTGTATAAGGCGGAAAGTCTTTCGGCTGACGTACCGCCATGCGCCAGATACGGCCATCGAACTGGCTCAATACCGGGCCGCGCCAGTAGCGGTCGGCCGGGGCCGGAGGAGGCCCGTCGAACTCCACGGTAAATGCGAGTTCATCCGAGAGGATTAACTCGCTGATCGTACCCGGCGACATCGAATCCGACAAACCGGTAGATGCAACCGTATCTGCCGGGATACCCCACAGCGGTGGAATCCGGGGGAAAAGCAGAAACAGCACCAACATGAATGGTAAACCCAGCGCGAGTAACGCCGCGCCTATCCTAAAGCGTTCGCGTGTGCTGCTGGACGGATCAGCCAGCGCGACCTGGCTGCCGAGCGTAACCAGCAGGGCAACGAGAACCAGCGACGCGGCAGGCAGTGACTGATCGTTGAAGAACAGCCCAAACTGGAGAAAAAAACACAGAAGCACCACAACGCGAATATCGCGCATGTTCCTGATTTCCAGCAGTTTCAGGCAAAGCAGCGTCACCAGGAAAACCAGTCCCGGCGTTTTACCGAAAAACTGCCCCAGATCGAGGCGGATGCCGACAGCAACGGCCAGCACGAGAGGCGGCAATACCCAACGCGCCGGCGCGGCCTTTCCGTGCCAAAAACACCAACTGCGCCAGATGAGCAGCGCCACGCAGAGCGCAATAACCCAAGCAGGCAGCTTTGGCAGATGAGGAACGAATGTCAGTGCTGCTGCCGCCAAAAGCCAGATGCCTTGGTCACGGCGCAGAGAGAGCACGACGGGTTTGGCGCGCCCTGGAGAAATACGGTCGCGTCCACGGAATAAAATACCGGGCAGGCGCGCGCTCAGCCCTTTTACTCCCATCTCTTTCCCCGTTCCGTTCCATGCAAGGCCAACGCGCCGAGGCAACGGCGCAAATGTGCCTCACCCCGTGCGGAGGGGAACTCGCGCCCAGGCAAGCGCAACGCATAACGGTTCCTGGCCTGATCGGCGCGCAACAACCAGGCGGCCAGCCTTGAAAGCCGTTCCTCTTCGGACAATCCGGCAGAAAAGTCATTCCAGTCGAAGAACAACCCGTCTCCCGTCGAGGCTGAAAACTCCTTGGTCATCATCTCCCCGCTACGCGCGTAAACCTTCCAGGCCAGATGCCGGGGCGAATCCGTATCCTGATAAGCGCGCAGGCTGGCAAAATCCTCGCTGCCCGTACGCAAGTTTCCCCCATCCACGGGGCGGCTGCCCGGAAAAGATTCGGGCGCGGGAGGGTCAGCTTCCGGTTTTGGAAAAACCAATGCCTCCATTTCCGGCACAAACACGCTCCAGGCACGGGCAAGCCCGAGCGGCCAGCGCGTCTCGATCACCGTGCGGCCGATCGGCAGCACCCCGCGCCGCTCTGCGGGCAAAGCCAGGAGGATCTCGCTGTATGCGCCGGGCGGCAAATCGAAACAGGTTTCTCCCCTTTTGTCGCTGCCAATCAGGCGTAGCGCCGGACGGCGGCGTGGATCGGGATTGTCGATCAGCAAATGAAATACCACGTTGCCGCCGGAAAAGGCGGATTCCGTCTTGCCATACCGGATCGAGATCCTCAACAGATTGCGAAAAGCGCAAAGGGCGCTGGCAACCCCTGAGCCACCGAGCAGAAACGTAAACGCGTAGCCCAGGCTGATACTGTAATTGACCGAGGCGGCCAGCATGATGAACAACACCCCTGCAAAGGCCAGCCCCGGCAACGTGGGCATAATGTAAATACGCCCCTGCCGCAACCTGACCGGTGCGGCTTCCGGCTTGCCCGGACCAAACCGGAACACGGCGCGCAGGCGGGCGGGCACGGCAAACATACGGAAACACTCAGGTAACGGCAACGCTTTGCAGCAGGCGCGCGAGATCGTCCGGTCCCGGCATATGCCCATCGCTCACCAGACGCAGGCGATGCCCGGCAAGATGCGGAAAAATACGCTGCACATCCTCCGGGAGTACATGGTCACGCCCTTCGATCAATGCCCACGCCCGCGCGGCGGCAATCAAACCCAGGCCCGCACGCGGGCTCAGGCCGATAGCAAAGTCCGTGCTTTGCCGGGTAGCGGCCAGCAGCGCCTGCGCATAATCGATCAGACGCTCGGAGACGATCAACGTTCTGGCCATATTCTGCAACGCCAGCAACTCTGTGTGGCTCATCACAGGCTCGATGCTCTCCAGCAGCGTGCGCCGATCCTGCCCCTGTAGCAACGCACGTTCAGCGGCACGATCAGGATAACCAAGACGGATGCGCAAAAGAAAACGGTCGAGCTGGCTTTCCGGCAATGGAAAAGTGCCGATCTGGTGAGAAGGATTCTGGGTGGCGATAACAAAAAAGAGTTCAGGTAGCGGCAAAGTTTGACCATCGGAAGTCACCTGGCGCTCTTCCATCGCTTCGAGCAGCGCACTTTGTGTCTTGGGCGTGGCGCGATTGATTTCATCAGCCAGAATCAACTGCGTGAACACCGGGCCGGGCCGAAACCGGAAAGTCGCGCTTTCACGCTCGAACACAGACACACCGAGAATATCGGCAGGCAGCAGGTCACTAGTGAACTGGATGCGCTGGCATTGCAGCCCCAACAGGCGGGCAAAGGTGTGGGCAAGCGTCGTCTTGCCCGTGCCTGGAACATCCTCTATCAGCAAATGCCCACGGGCAAGCAGGCACGAAAGGGCCAACCGCCACTCGTGCTCCTTGCCGAGAATGATTTCATTGGCCGTTGACACGAGGCGCTCGATGCGGGAGGTCACCATATTCAGAAATGAAGGCAAAAGACGACCCGGCCATGATAGCCGATGGTCTTTTTTGTCCGGCGTGGATAAGGGACGGTTCCGGGCGATTATGTGTTGGCGCAGAAACCCGTTTTCTTGTGGCGCCAACTCAACTTACCGGAACGGAAAATTCATTGATACCGGGGGCTTTTGTTCTGAAATTTGAGGTTAGAATAAAAAAACATTTTTGACGCGCCGACTTATTTGCCGGAAGCGTTTTCCCGAGGGTGTATTCATCATGAAAGCATCGTCCCCGCTTGCCATTTTCTCCCTGTCTTCCATCCTGTTCGCGTGCAGTTCCCCCTCTTTTCCGCCGACGCCATCGAGCGATCTGAGGCAGGTCGACCACGTCGTCAGGCAAGCCGCCGAAGAAAAAAACGTAATCAGGGAAAGTGTGCTGCGTAATGACGAAAAGGTTTTCCTGGCCGTGCGCTTACTGGACGGGGACAAGATGGTCGGAGAACTGTATCTCCGGGGAGATTGCGTGAGCAGGGGCGCAGACTGGATTTACGCCGACATTCTGGACAGAAAAACATCCTCCGTCAGAAAAGAAAGGCGTTACGCCAGCGGAACCTCGCTCTATGCCACACCGCTCGCCTTGAGCGAAACGACCGCCAGAGCCGTCCATCAGTTGGATGCCGTCAAAAAAGCCTGCGAACGCACGCCCTCCTGGCGTGAAATAGCCTACAACAAGAGGAATGAGGCGCAGCTTCTGCTGGAAATTTCAAGCCTGCAAACACAGCCGGATGGCAGCGTGCGTTTCTGGACCGCGGTCGATTATCCCAACCTTGCGTACATCCGGCTCTACAAAGCCCCGTATGCGCGCCGGGCCGGACTCTACCAGGTGGATTGCCAGAAGCAGTCGTATTCCCTTCTCCATGTCTATTACCTGGATCAACAGCAGATAGTCACGGACGGCGGAATGCAGGCTTACCCGCCCGTTTTGCAGATTCCGCAGGCTACCGGCGATTCCGCCATCATGTTATCGGCGATTTGCGGCCAGGAAAATTTATCCCAGACCCTTCTGCCTCCCGAGCCACGCAGCAAGCGTTTGCCGAATTTTTCCGTTTTGCCCGACCCGGAAGCGAACATCGCCGCCCAACTCGCGCAAATAGGACACGCTCCGCGCACACGATCCATCAGCACCATGCGCATAGAAGGTACCCGGTCGCCCTTGGGCGGCAGCGCGGCAACCCGTTCGGACAAACCCGCGTTCTTCCAGCAGGAAGTTTCGATTGAGCCAACGCCGATACCGGGTGCCTTTCATATCACATGGCAGGAAGGCAATGACAGGACAGAACAAATCAGCTTTCTCGGCATGATTCCTGTCAGCCAGATGCTCTACGACGTCGGCGAGCAGAGCGTTTCCCAAGTTGACAGACTGGAATTACGGGGAGACTGGGACAAGATGCCTATCAACGGCCAACTGGGGTATTGGCAACGTATGCGGATCACGGATCTCGTTACCAACCAGTCCAACCGGGAGTCGGAAGTCATTTGTAAAGTCGCCCGCAGCTTGCCGGCCGGAGAATTGCATCTACAGCTTCATGGCAAGGCAAAAGAATTGAAATGCCATGTCGTCGGGGGCAAGGTCGACGAAATCTCCACCTATTACTATCTGGAAGACTACGGGTTTGGTTTCCCCCTGGGAAGCACATCACCAAAATACACCGAGAATTCGCGCGTCACGGAAGTCCATTAGGGTCAGCCTGATCCAAACAGCAATCTTCAAATTTTGAAGCGTGACACCGATTCCTGCAACTGCGAGGCAAGCCGTTCCATTTCGTGCGCTGCCTCCGCCGTCAGCCCGATAGCGGTATCGTTCTCGCGCGCCATGTTGGCAATGACGGCGATACTTTCCCTTACCGAGGTGCTGGTATTTTGTTGTTCCGTGCTCGTTTCGGCAATCTGATCGAGTCCATCGCCGACTGCCACGACCAGTTCATTGGCGGAGTTCAATACTTCTGTCACCTCTTTGGCCATTTTGCAACTCGTTTCAATGTGTCCCAGCCCGAGTTCGATGGACTCCTGCACCTGGTTCGACCGCTTTCCAATATCATGAGTAATCTGGTCGATCTGCCCCGCTGAATGCGCCGACTTCTCGGCCAGCTTTCGCACTTCGTCGGCCACCACCGCGAAACCCCGTCCATGCTCCCCCGCCCGCGCAGCTTCGATGGCCGCATTGAGCGCAAGCAGATTGGTTTGCTCGGCAATCTCACGCACTTCTTGTGTCATGCTTTGGATGGACCGGGTCGAATGGACGAACGCACTCATCGATTCGGCCATGCGTCCGACGGCTGTATGCGCCTGCCCCATATTGTCAACCAGTTGATTGAGGCTGGATTGTCCGGTCTTTGAACGTTCCAGGCTTTCGTGCGAACGCGAACGCACCTTCCTGGTGTTATCGGCAACCGACAGGATATTGCCGTCGAGTTCTTCGACTGCCTGGGCGGCCTGCACCGAATGATCTGTCTGCTGATGTGAGCTTCCGGCGATCTGCTCCGATTTTCCGGCCATATCGCGCGCCTGTTCGGCAACGGCAATGGCCGAAGTGCCCACCTGCCGCACCAGCCCGGCAATCACGCCAAGCATGTGGTTGAAGGTACTGGCCGCGCGTCCGACTTCATCCTGGCAGGCCGCATTCAGCCGTCGGGTCAGATCACCATCGCCGTGCGCAATTTCAGACATGCCTTCGGTCAGGCGCGATAGCGGACGGGCCACGAAATGCCGGATGAAAAAATAAATGAAGCACAGCAATGGCAAGGAGATGGCAACGGCAAACAAAATGCTCTCGGTGCGAAACCGGGCTGCCGCCTTATTCGCGTTATTCAGGGAAATGCGCATACTCACCGCCCCCAGGGGTACGCCTTCTTCGGCCATATGGCATGCAACACAATCCTTGCCGAGATAATTCTTTGAGGCCAATGCCGGAATGACGGCACGCAGATACTCCCCCTGCGAGTCGCTTTCCACCTGCATGTAAGGCTCACGTTTTTCTATGACCCGGCTTTCAAGCAAATCCGGTTTCGTCGACAAATCTTTGCTCGGGCCATAGATTTTGCTCACCGCTTCGGTTCGGATCACCTTGAGGTCTTTGACCAGAGACAGTTCCCTGATCTGGTCAAGGAACACATTGCGTTGATCTACGGTTCCGGTAATCATCATTCCGGTCAGGCCGGCCATCGTCATTTCATTGACCGTTTGCGCAAAATCCTTCGACTGATCGATGACAACGCGATGGTTGGCCCGGTTTCCCCAAGCAATCATGCCGACCCACGCAGCCAGCAACAGGATCCCGATTGCGCCCGTGAGGCGTACCCATATTGGTGAATTTTTAAAGTAGCGCATAATTCCTTTTCTCGACTACACCGTCCAAAACGGAACAAAAAGACCGACTGTTTGTCACTAGCATCGGCTACACCTTTGTTCCCGCACCAACGGTACGGAGGGGGAGCATCTTTATAAGTAATTACCGCGCTATTACTATTAATCCTGTAATATTCGCCACTTTTCGGCGCCCGCCCTCTCAAGGAAGAGAGGCAGCCGGACAAATTGTCACACATAGTGACGCCCCCCCATCCTATCCATCACCACACGAGGCAAATATGAAAAAAATCACCATCGCCGCCATACTCGGTATTGCATCACTGTCCTTGACGAGCAACGCCTTCGCGCAAGTCAAGCCCGAAGACCAGATCAAGTACCGGAAGGCGGCTTACAGTTTCGCATCCTGGAATATGGGCAAGATCAAGGCCAACCTCGAAGGCACGTATGACGCCGCGCAGGTCAAGGCTGCCGCCAATGCTATTGCCGCAGTGGCGCACTCGGGCCTCGGCGCGCTCTACGGCCCGGGTACCGAAAAAGCCATCGGCGAGCAAAAAACCACCGTCAAGCCGGAACTGTTCCAGAAGACGGCCGAAGTTGCCAAACTGGCTGGCGACTTTGCCGCCGCTTCAGATGAACTCGTCATAGCCGCCGACAGCGGCAGCGCTGCCGCTGTCAAAACCGCTCACGGCAAAGCCGGCGCCACTTGCAAGGCTTGCCACGACGAGTTCCGGGTTCGCTGACTTTTCGCGCGGAGCAACCGATTTTGAGTCGCCCCGGCCTGAAGGCCGGGGATTGTGTCCGATGCGTGTTCATAGCCCAGCCTCCTTCGGGAGGCTTGTTTTTTGCGCATTTCCTGCGGGAGCGCAGACGGCCCTCAGTCCGCCCCGGACGCTGCTTCGGCCTTTTTATCCTTCGGCGACTCTGGCAATCGGCTGGCCAGCACTTTGTCGATGCGTTTACCGTCAAGATCGACCACTTCCAGCCGCCAAGCTTCCCAAGGAATCACGTCACCCGTGCGCGGCAACCTGCCGAGCAACCACATGACCATGCCCGACAGGGTGTTGTAACGCCCCTTGTCTTCTTCGGGGACTTCCCGCAATTCGAGCAAATCCTTGAGTTCCGGTAACGGGATAAGCCCGTCGAGCAGCCATGATCCATCTGCGCGCTGTACGGCCCAGGCATCTTCCTGGCGATCTGTGCGGAACTCGCCGGTCACGGCTTCCATCACGTCCTGGAGCGCCACCAACCCCTGTACTTCGCCGTATTCGTCGATCACAAAGGCCATTTGGGAACCGGAGGCCCGGAACTGCTCGAGCAACTCCATGCCAGTCAGTGTCTCGGGTACGTAAACAGGGCTTTGCAACTGGCCGGTGATGTCAGGCTGGCCGCTTTTAAACGTCATGTTGAAGAGTTGCTTGCATGAAATGATGCCGAGGATCTCATCAAGCCCCCCCTGGCACACCGGGAAACGCGAATGCTCCGATTCCGCTACGCGCGCGAGGTTCTCCCCCAAGGGCCGCTCGGCGTCCAGCCAGACGATATCCGAACGTGGAATCATCAACGAACCAATCTGGCGATCATCGAGACGGAACACGTTGCGCACCATCGCGTGTTCATTCTTCTCGATCACGCCGCTCTCCGAACCTTCTTCGAGCAGCGCGTGGATCTCCTCCTCGGTCACGCCGGGTGTTTTCTGGTCATGCAGCCCCAACAAGCGCAGCAGGAGCGTGGTCGAACCCGACAGCATGCGCACGACAGGGCGCGAGAGGACCGCCAGCGCATGCATCGGACGAGCTACCCGCCGGGCAATGCTTTCCGGGTGGATCTGGGCGATACGTTTGGGAACCAGCTCGCCGACCACGATGGTCACGTAAGTGATGAGCACCACCGCGAAGGTGGTCGCCGCAAGCTCGCTGGGGCGTTGCGCCATGCCCAGCTCGCGCAGCCAGACAGCCACCGGCATGGCCAGCGCCGCTTCGCCCATGACACCGCACAGGATACCGATGGAAGTCAGACCGACCTGGATAGTTGACAGAAAACGGGTCGGCTCCTCCCCGAGACTCACCGCAACCTTGGCCGCCAAGTCCCCTTCCTCGGCCCGGTTGGGAAGCTTTGCGCGCCGGGCGGCGATCAGCGCGATTTCCGACATGGCGAAAATGCCGTTGATGACAATCAAAAGGACGAGAACAAGGATTTCCATCGCTATATCCGCGCGTCCCTCAAACACCCCGCGCGGAAACGGTACTGTTTATGCAAGGCGTCAACTTATAACACACGTTTGCCATGACTCGCACAAACTCAGCCCGTCCCACCTACTGTCAACCCATCGATGCGCAAGGTCGGCTGTCCCACGCCCACCGGCACGCTTTGCCCGTCCTTGCCGCAGGAGCCGATACCTGGGTCGAGCGCCATGTCGTTGCCAATGAGACTCACGCGGGTCAGCACATCCGGGCCGTTGCCGATGAGCGCCGCACCCTTGACCGGGCGAGTGACTTTGCCGTTTTCAATCAGGTAAGCCTCGGAAGCGGAAAACACGAACTTGCCTGAGGTGATGTCGACCTGGCCGCCGCCGAAATTGACCGCGTACAGACCCTTCCTGACCGAAGCGATGATCTCGGCAGGATCGCATCCGCCGTTGAGCATGAAGGTGTTGGTCATGCGCGGCAAGGGCAGATGGGCGTAAGACTCGCGTCGGCCATTCCCGGTAGGCTTCATGCCCATCAGGCGGGCATTGGTTATGTCCTGCATGTAGCTGGCCAGAATGCCATCCTCAATCAACACTGTGCGTGCACCGGGATTGCCTTCGTCGTCGATGGTGAGCGAGCCGCGCCGATCCGGTATTGAGCCGTCGTCGACCACGGTGACACCGCGCGCGGCCACCTGCTCACCGATGCGCCCGGAAAAAGCCGAACTGCCCTTGCGGTTGAAATCACCCTCCAGCCCGTGCCCGACAGCCTCATGCAGCAGAATACCCGGCCAGCCGGGGCCGAGCACGACGGTCATGACTCCGGCTGGCGCGGGAACGGCTTCGAGGTTGATGCGTGCCTGATGCACGGCGGCCAACGCATAGTCGCGCAATCTATCGTCGGTAAAGTGCGCGTAGTCGAAACGCCCGCCACCGCCCGCGCTGCCCTGTTCGCGCCGCCCGCCATCTTCCATGATGACGGCAAGGGATACCCGCACCAGAGGCCTGACATCGGCAGCCATGTGCCCGTCGCTACGCGCCACCAGCACGACCTCCCACGTTCCGGCGAGCCCGGCCATCACTTGCGTGACGCGAGGATCGATGGCACGGGCGAATGCTTCCAGCCGTTCAAGCAGTTGTACCTTGGCGGTATCGTCGAGCGAAGCGAGCGGGTCATCGGCGCGGTAGAGTTTGGCGGTGGGCTTGCACGGCGAAACTTTCACCTTTTGCGCCTTGCCCGTCACGCCAATAGCCCGCGTGACGCGGGCGGCATCGAGCAGCGCGCCCATTGAAACATCATCGGAATAGGCAAAAGCGGTTTTTTCGCCACTCACCGCGCGTACCCCGACGCCTTTTTCGATGCTGAAACTGCCCGACTTGACGATGCCCTCTTCCAACCCCCAAGCTTCGGAACGGCCATATTGGAAATAAAGATCGCCGTAATCAATGCCGTGCCGCATCAGCTTGCGAAACACCTTTTCGAGCTCTTCCTGGCCAAGGCCGTGGGGCGAAAGCAGGTAACGGTCAGCAGCCTTGAGCGCGTTCTTTGCCATTGTGTGCAGTTCCAGTCATCAGTGCAGTGGTATGGGGCAAGGGATTTTTCGTCAAAAAAGCTCAGGGCGACGGTGATCCAGGGCGGGCAGGCACCGGCGGACCATGGCGAGTCGGCCGGGATCAAGTTCAGCCGTGACTATGCCCGCACCCTCCGGGCGACACGCAAGAATATCACCCCAGGGATCGATTATCATGCTATGCCCCCAAGTACGGCGACCATACGGATGCAAGCCCCCCTGAGCCGCTGCGGCCAGATAACATTGATTTTCGATGGCTCGCGCCCGCAGCAGCGTTTCCCAGTGCACCTGCCCGGTCGTATAGGTAAACGCCGCAGGCAGGACAATCAGGTCGACCTCGCCCATCGCGCGGAAAAGCTCGGGGAAGCGCAGGTCATAACACACCGCGAGGCTCACCCTTCCGACAGGGGAATCGAAACACACCACGCGCTTGCCCGACTCGATGCTGGCCGCCTCATCGTATTGCTCCTTGCCGTGCTTGAAGCTGAAGAGATGGATCTTGTCGTAACGCGCCACCCGGTTGCCGCAATGATCGAAAACCAGCGCGGCATTGCGCGTTTTGTCAGGAGCATCCGCCGCCAGCGGCAGCGTGCCGCCGACAATCCACACCCCGTGGCGGACGGCGGCCCCGCTCAGGAAATCCTGAATCGGTCCGCAGCCTTCGTGTTCGCGCATGCGAACCTTGTCAGTTTCATCAGACGACATCGACGCGAAATACTCAGGCAACACCACCATCTGCACACCTCTGGCAACAGCCTCGGCAATCAGTTCATCCGCCACCGCGAGGTTGGCCGCCACATCAGGGCCGGAGACGGTCTGGAGGGCGGCGATTTTAGGAATTTGTCGAGAGGTTGAAATTTTGCGAGCCTCGGGAACTTAAGAAGTTCAAACTCTACCATCCGATCAGTTCCGGCGCTTCATCTGATAACCCCCGCCGGTGTTGTCGGCGTCCAACGTCCCTTCAATTTCAATCAACAGGCAACTCACCCGTGTTGTCACCACAGGCCAGCGGCAAGCAGGTTAATTTTTGAAGCATGAATAATGTCCCCTTGGGGTGATGCCTGCCGTGATAAACTAAGTCCAATGAACCAAGTCTAACGAACAAACTCCTGGGCAAACGCAGGCATGATATGAATACGTACAACATCCACGAGGCCAAAACCCAGCTCTCCCGGCTGGTAGAGCAGGCCGCCAAAGGGGAACCGTTCATCATCGCCAAGGCCGGAAAGCCGATGGTCAAGGTGATCGCCCTCGATGCACCGGAACCTTCTCAAGTCAAACGATTCGGCTTTATGGCGGGACAGATCAGCGTACCGGATGATTTCGACCAGATGGGCGAAGTGCAGATCGCGGCAATGTTTGAAGGCAGCACATGAAACTATTGCTGGATACTCATCTGCTGCTATGGGCGGCACAAGGTTCGGAACATCTTCCATTGAATGCGCGAAGGCTGATGAGCGCACCTGAAAACGAGTTGTTCTTCAGCGTCGCCAGCCTATGGGAAATCGTGATCAAGCGCGGTTTGAGCCGAAACGATTTCAAAGTCGATCCGCGTATGCTGCGGCGCGGCCTGTTGGACAACGGTTACAATGAATTGCCGATATGCAGTGAACACGCGATAGCTGTCGACGTCTTGCCGCCAATCCACAAAGATCCTTTTGATCGCCTCCTCGTCGCCCAAGCCGTCGTCGAGGGCATCATATTGCTGACAGCCGACGCGCGAGTTACCAAATATCCCGGCCCGATTCAGCGCGTTTAAGGAAAACCCCAAATTCGGCAGATAGAAGACAGTCCGCCAAAGCACGGCAGGTTGAGGCTCGCCGCGCTCGACGAATTACCTTGGACTGGGTTCCGCTGGAAATACTTTGAAACGCGAGGCAGTTTTCAGGATGCTGTAAATCCATTCTGCAATAACCATATCCCACGGGTCACCATTGGGCGATTTTGGGATTAATGCTTCAGCAGTCCATTCACTGAGAATATCACGCAGGGGGCTACTCTCTGGTAAGATGGGAATTGCTCTGACTTTGACAAAAACATTTTTATAAACAAAAAAAGTCGATATAGCAGTACGCGCACAAACTGCCCCGATATTTTTCTTGCAAGGTTTGAAAACATGAGCCCATTGCATACCAGACATTGATGGGACAATATCTGCTGCATCGTTGTGAAAAACATCATGAGCGCAATCATGGCTATTCAGAATATTGATTTTGATCGTAATAAATAAGTCGTTGTTTACAAGACGCCAATCAAAATCAAAATAGTCGTATTTCCTATCACCTTTCTGATACTTTCCTTTTTGAAAGTCACGATTATCAGTTATCCACTCTCCACAAGATGGAGTATTGACCGTTCTAAAGTCTAAAGCGATAAAATCATCGTTTTCTTCGGGTTGAAATGATGCACCGTCACCAAGTTGTTTATCAGATAAACTCCGGGAGCTTGGCGGGCTTTTCGTTTTTGTAGAATCTGCAAGCACCTTTATAAACTCTTCGTTATTCATAACCAACTCCTTTGATTGATATATTTTTGTATAATCAACAAAGCTGTGCGAAACATAAGAGCAAACGAACACATACTGACTTTACATTTTATACGAGCGCCTCCCTCTTGTGCAAGAATCCGCGACTTTTGACGGATAGCGCGTATTGCGGCTCTATCGCGCCTCACTGCCCAGCAAACCCTCATACCTCCTCTGCTCTCCTTCCGAGAAGCAGCAGAAAATCACTTCCCGGATGCCCGGCAGGCGCGTCAGCGCCTCCCGCACGGCAGAGAGCGCACACGGCGCGGCAAGGACGGGCGGGTAGCCGTAAACTCCGGTGCCGATGCAGGGAAAGGCAATGGTTTCCAGTCCGGCCTGGGCGGCGAGTTCCAACGCATGGCGGTAGCAGGCGGCGAGCAACGCCGGTTCGCCGTGTTCGCCATCGCGCCAGACGGGACCTGCGGTGTGGATGACGTACCGGGCGGGGAGGCAAAAGCCGGGGGTGATTTTGGCCTCGCCTGTGCCGCAGCCGTTCAGGGTACGGCAGCAGGCCAGCAGGCCCGGTCCGGCAGCGCGGTGAATGGCTCCATCGACCCCGCCTCCGCCCAGAAGGGTTTTGTTGGCGGCGTTGACGATGGCGTCGACGGCCAATGTCGTAATATCGGCGTGAATGGCGCGTAGTATGGCGGGCATGGCGATATCAAAAGCGTAAAGTGATTATTGTCGCGCGTTTGTCGGGATGGGTGAATGGTGAGGGCGATGATGTGGCGTGTTTTGGCAATGGGGGCGTTTCTGGCGGCAACTGGCGCGGCGGACGCGCAGGTGCAATGGGTAAGCCTGGAAGCAGGCAAACACCGCATCGAGGCGGAGGTTGCCGCCAACGAACAGGCTCGGAATTTCGGGCTGATGTACCGGAGCCATCTTCCGCCCGGCCAAGGGATGATATTCGTGTATCCGTCCCCGACACGCATCTGCATGTGGATGAAAAATACGCTGATTCCGCTATCGGTAGCGTTTCTCGATGAAGAAGGGCGCATCCTCAATATCGAGGATATGACCCCGCACAGCGAGGAGAGCCATTGCGCGGTGAAACCGGCGCGTCATGCGCTGGAAATGAACCAGGGCTGGTTTGCCAGGCATGGGGTGAAAGCAGGCGAGCGGATCGAGGGCGTAAAGTCCCTGTCCGCGAAATAAGGCGGCTTTCCCGCTTACATCCGGCCATTATCGGGCGGCGCGAATGGGGATAATGCCCCAAATGCCATTTTGCGCCCTTGCCATTCCCGGCGCGGCGCGGCATGTGAGGCACGAGGCCAGCCGTGGCGGAAGACAGCGACCAGGACAGGACAGAACCAGCATCAGGCCGACGATTGCAACAGGCCCGCGAAGAGGGGCAGGTTCCGCAGTCGCGCGAACTCCAGACCTTCCTGGTGACGGTGACGGGGGCGCTTTTTCTCCTGATGCTCGGCGGCTGGATGGGTGATCGGCTGCTGGGGTTGCTGCGACGCGGGTTTTCTTTTGATCGTCATCTGGCATATGAGACGAACAACGTAGCGATCATCGAATGGCTGCAAGGTTTGCTCAGCGGGGCACTGCTGACGCTGATGCCGCTTTTTCTCACGTTGATGGTGGCGGCGCTGGCCGCGCCGATGATACTCGGCGGCTTGTTGTTTGCTCCCAAGGTTCTGGGTCTGAAACTCGACCGGCTCAATCCGCTCAAGGGCTTCAAACGCATGTTTTCGCTGCATGGTCTGGCCGAGATGCTCAAGGCGGTCATGAAGGCGGCGCTGATCGGCGGAGTCGGCGCATCGGTGTTGTGGCGTAACCGCGACCACCTTTTCGACTTTCTGAAAGAACCGTTGTTTCCCGCAATCGCCGATTTTGCCTCTACGGTGATCTGGATCGCGGTGCTGATCGTCGCCAGCCTCGGTTTGCTCGCGCTCTTCGATGTGCCTTTCCAGTTGTGGCAGTACCACAAAAACCTGCGCATGACGAAGGAGGAGGTCAAGCGTGAGAGCAAGGAACAGGATGGCGATCCGCACGTCAAGGGCCGCATCCGCGCAATGCAGCGCGAAATGGCGCGGCGGCGGATGATGGCCGAAGTACCCAAGGCCGACGTGGTGGTGACGAACCCGGCACACTTTTCGGTGGCGCTACGCTACGACGCCTCTCGCATGTCCGCGCCCATCGTCGTGGCCAAGGGACGCGGCGAACTGGCGCTGAAAATTCGGGAAATTGCCCGCGAACACAACGTGGCCCTGCTGGAAGCGCCCTCGCTCGCCCGTGCGCTCTATGCGCATTGCGAACTGGAAGAAGCAATCCCTGCCCCGCTTTTCACTGCGGTGGCCGAAGTGATGGCTTACATCTATCAGTTGAACGAAGCGATGGAAAACGGCCTGCCCGCGCCACGGCCACCTGCCGACCTGCCCGTTCCCGCCGCGCTCGATCCCGGCCCGCCCCCGGAAGATTGACCCATGACAACGAATATGAGCACGACCTGGCATGGCTAACGAAAACATCCTGAACCTGCGCCGGATTTTTGCCCCGACTAACCTGCGCGCGCTGGCGGCCCCGCTTCTCATCCTCATGATTCTGGCGATGATGGTGCTGCCGTTGCCGGTATTCCTGCTGGACGTGTTTTTTACGTTCAACATCGCGGTTTCGGTGATGGTCATAATGGTGGCGATGTACGCGCGCCGCCCGCTGGATTTTTCCGCGTTCCCCACTGTGCTGCTCGTCACCACATTGCTGCGGCTCTCGCTCAACGTGGCGTCCACCCGCATCGTACTGCTCCACGGGCATGCTGGAGCGGATTCTGCGGGCAAGGTTATCGAGGCATTCGGACAGTTCCTCGTAGGCGGCAATACTGCCGTGGGTATCGTGGTGTTCGTGATCCTTACCGTCATCAATTTTGTGGTCATCACCAAAGGCGCGGGACGCATCGCGGAAGTCAGCGCACGATTCACACTGGACGCGATGCCAGGCAAGCAGATGGCTATCGACGCGGACTTGAACGCGGGTCTGATCGACGAGAAAACCGCCAAGCTGCGCCGAAAGGAAGTGGCACAAGAGTCCGACTTCTTCGGAGCGATGGACGGCGCCTCCAAATTCGTGCGCGGGGATGCCATCGCGGCCATCCTGATCTTAATCATCAACATCCTGGGTGGGCTGTTCGTGGGCGTCATCCAGCATGACATGGCAGTTTCCGACGCGGCCCACACTTACACCATCCTGACCATCGGCGACGGGCTGGTCGCGCAGATTCCGGCGCTCATCGTCTCGGTAGCGGCCGGCCTGGTGGTCTCACGGGTAGGCGACGACGAAACCGACATCGGCGCACAGATCGCCGGCCAGGTATTCTCCAACACACAGGTTCTTGTGCTGACTGCCGCCATCGTCGGCATACTCGGGATGATTCCCGGCATGCCCAATATGGTGTTCCTGCTCTTTGCCTCGGCAATCGGGTGGCTCGCATGGATGCGCGGCAAACAGCAGACGGACGCTCAGGAACCAACACGGGAAGAAACGCAAAGGGACGCCGAGGTGCGCGCTGCCGAAGCGCAGGAAGCGAGTTGGAACGATGTTGCCCCCGTCGACGTGCTCGGCCTCGAAGTGGGCTATCGCCTGATACCGATGGTCGACAAGAGCCAGAACGGCGAACTGTTGCGGCGCATTCGGGGGCTACGCAAGAAATTTGCGCAGGACGTGGGCTTCCTGACCGCGCTAGTGCATATCCGCGACAATCTCGAACTCAAGCCCAATGCCTACCGCATCACCCTCAAGGGGGTCGAAGTCGGTGTCGGCGAAGCCTTCCCGGGCCAGTTCCTGGCGATCAATCCCGGTCGGGTCGTGGGGGCGCTTGCCGGGCGGGAAACCATCGACCCTGCGTTCGGGCTGCCCTCGTACTGGATCGACAGTGTTACCCGCGAACAGGCGCACGCGCTTGGCTACACGGTGGTCGATGCCAGCACCGTCGTGGCGACGCACCTCAACCAGGTCATCCTTGGAAACGCAGCAGAATTGCTGGGACGCCAGGAAACACAGGCACTGCTCGACCACATCTCGAAAGAAGTCCCCAAACTCGTCGAAGACCTCGTTCCCAAACTGCTGCCCGTTTCCACTGTGCAACGGGTGCTGCAAAACCTGCTGGCCGAGGAAGTCAGCATCCGCGACATGCGTACCATCATCGAAGTGCTGGCCGAATACGCCCCGCGCGCGCAGGAGGCATCCGAACTCACCGCGCGGGTGCGCGAGGCGCTCGGACGCGCCATCCTCCAGACGTTGTTCCCGAGCAATGCCGAAGTGCAGGTCATGGCGCTTGAACCGGGTCTGGAACGCATCCTGCTGCAAGCGACCGGGGGAGGCGACGGAGCGATCGAGCCGGGGCTGGCCGATACCCTTCTGCAACAGACTGCCCAACTCGCCCAACGCCAGGAAGAAATCGGCCTGCCGCCAGTATTGCTCGTTCCCGCGCAACTGCGGTTGCTGCTATCGAGATTCCTGCGCCGCGCCGTCCCCGCGCTGCGGGTCATCGCCAACAGCGAAGTGCCGGAATCGCGCACGATCCGCGTCACCGGGATGTTGGGGACGTAAGGGCGAGTGCTGTACAAATTGTAAAATTGCGTTGCAAACACTTTCAAAATTCTCATTTACATCACGGTTACTGAAGCGGATAACACGCAGGCCGAGGCTATTCAGAATTGCCTCTCTTTCTGCGTCGTAGGCGAGTCCTGATTCCGTGAAATGTTGGCTTCCATCGATTTCGACAATCAGTTTTGCCTTGTAGCAGTAAAAATCGGCAATGAACCTGTCAATGGGTTTTTGGCGTTGAAAACGTGGAGAAAAATTTGCGAGAAACTCGTACCACAATCGTTTTTCCTGAGGAGTCATCTCCCTGCGCAATTTCCTTGCATGAGGTATCAAGGTACGAAGATATTTGATAGGCATATTAGAATAATACAATACTGTCGCAGCAGCAGAAAAGCTGCACAAAACCCCTTCGCGCCGTGGGCGCACTGACTCAAAGCCTCCCTCTTGAGGGAGGTGTCGCCCGCGCGTAGCGTGGGTGACGGAGGGAGTAGCGGCGTTTGAACACGCGCAATGGTTGAGTGGTGCGGTAACCGAATCGGTGCAACTCCTTCCGTCACGCCTTCGGCGTGCCACCTCCCTCAAGAGGGAGGCTTTTTTTTGCGGAATTATATACATAACACACCCATATACTGAAGAAAAACACAGGTGATGCACTGTTTGTATAGGACAGATGAAAGAATCCTGCTTGGTCGGCTTGGCAGCGTTGCGCGTGCAAATAGCCAAGTGTGATAAAGGGCAACCCAAACAATCCCTAACGTCCCGTACTGTGTTAAATACGGGACGTTATTATTCCTGTCACCTAGTTGCGTTCTTTTATACGCCGCCTGCGCGTGACCATGCCCAGAATGCCAAGACCAGCCAGCAGCATCGCCCAGGTTTCGGGTTCGGGGATGGCATTGGGGTTGAAGGCAAGAGAAATACCCGTAATATAATTGTTATAGCTGCGATTATTGTTGTTATCGTTGTGATCGAGCCAACCAAAACGAAATACGTTTTCACTAGGATCGACGATGGCCTCAATAGGTTCATAGAAACCAGAATTAAAAAAATGGGACTTATATACTTAACTTACAACACCCTCAGTGCTTACAAATTCAATCCGCTTTAACTCAGAATTAGTTGGTTTTTCAGTTATAATGTGTTTGTGGAGTTGAGGGTGAGTCAACTCCACAAGCAGTTGGATTACC
>JAISPJ010000083.1 GCA_031274995.1 Azoarcus sp. | reverse complement strand
TTCGGCCCCGGCATGAGCATGGGACACACCGTCGCGGCCAAAAGCATTGCCGGCGTCGCCAACGCGCTCTCAATGACCATTCCACTCGGCACCGGCATTCATCGGCGCGTCGTCTATGTCGAACTCGCCCCTGGCGCCACGCTCGAAGAAGTCAGCAAAAAACTCAAAGCCGACCCCTATTTCAGTCACGATGAAACGCATGTCCTCGTTGTTGAAAACATCGACGCGATCATCGACATGGGCCACGGCGTCAACCTCGTCCGCAAAGGCGTTTCGGGGAAAACCGACAACCAGTTGTTTGAATTCAACATGCGCATCAACAATCCCGCGCTCACCGCGCAAATCATGCTCTCCTGCGCCCGGGCGACATTCAAACAAAAACCCGGCGTCTACACCATGCCCGAACTCCCGATGATCGACCTCCTGCACGGCGACAAGGAAAGCCTGCTGGCAAGGCTGGTCTGAGAGCGGTGGATCACGTCGCGCCCGGCAAGTCTTCCCGCCTGAGCACAAAGACGCTATCTACGCCGTTGCGTGTTGTCAGCCACGTAAACGGCAATTTCGGGAAAGCGTTTTCGACTAATTGACTGTTGTGGCCGATTTCGACTGCGAGGACGCCGCCAGGGTGCAGGTGGCGTGCGGCTTCAGGAATCAGGCGGCGCACGATGTCCAGACCGTCTTCGCCCGCCGCCAGCGCAAGGGTCGGTTCGTGCAGGTATTCGGGCGGCAGTTGTTCCATCGATTCGATGGTGACGTAGGGCGGGTTGCAAAGGATGAGGTCGAACAGGCGGCCATCGAGTGAGGCGAAGAGGTCGCCTTGCACGAGTTCGATGCGTTCATCCAGCCCGTAATCGGTGACGTTGCGCCGCGCGACGGCGAGCGC
The DNA here is from genome assembly GCA_031274995.1 of Azoarcus sp. Classification (GTDB taxonomy): domain Bacteria; phylum Pseudomonadota; class Gammaproteobacteria; order Burkholderiales; family Rhodocyclaceae; genus WRNU01. Next base: position 4,216 of record JAISPJ010000083.1, on the reverse strand, counting down.
GTCTGCGGAAAGGTCGGCAGCGACGATATCGGCGTTGGGGAAGGCTTCCGCCATCAGGATGGCCAGACAGCCCGAGCCGGTGCATAGGTCGAGTGCGCAAGTGACGGTTTCCGGGTCTTCGATCCAGGGAGCGAGCGTATTGTCATCGAGCAGTTCGGCGAAGCAGGAACGCGGGACGATGACGCGCTCGTCGATGGTGAAACGGTGGTTTCCCAGCCAGGCTTCATGGACGAGATAGGCCGTCGGGATGCTGTCATGGATGCGGCGTTCGATGTTCTCGAAGATTGCTTTACTCTCGTCGGCGGGGATGCAGGCGTCGAGGAACGGCTCAAGGCGATCCAGCGGCAGTGACAGGGTGGCAAGGATCAGCCACACCGCTTCGTCGTAAGTGTTGTCGACACCGTGACCGCAGAAAATACCGGCGCGGTTGAAGCGTGTCACCGCATAGCGCAGCCAATCGCGCACGGTGACGAGTTCGGCGGGCGGTTCGCTGCAATGGATTTTTTTACTCATTCTGCTTTGAAGTTGAATGACTGCGGGGGTTCGTTCGGGCAGGTTTGCTCCAGATCGGGAATGCTGAGGGCGTAGGCGGCATTGCCAAGGGGTTTATCCTGTGCAAGCAGATTTCCGCCGTTATTGATGAGCCAGTGCAGGTTGGTGGGCGAATCGGCGTTGAGCAGGGCTTCGTCGAGGGTGATTTTCTTTTCGCGGTAGAGCCGGTAGAGATCTTGCTCGAAAGTCTGCGAGCCGGGAGCGAGGCTTTGTTCCATCGCCTCTTTGATGCCGGTGAGCGAACCCGTCTGAATCAGGCTGGCGATGTGACGGGTGTTCAACAGGATTTCCGCTGCCGGGATGCGTTGCCCGTCGGGTTGCGTGACCAGGCGTTGCGAGATGATGGCGCGCAACGCAATGGAAAGGTCGAGGAAAAGCAGTTCCCGGTTTTCGAGCGGAAAGAAGTTCACGATCCGGTTCAGGGCGTGATAGGCGTTGTTGGCATGCAGGGTGGCGAGGCAGAGGTGGCCGGTCTGCGAGTAGGCAATGGCCGCCTGCATGGTTTCACGGTCACGGATTTCCCCGATCAGTATGCAGTCCGGGGCTTGCCGCATCGCGTTGCGCAGCGCGTTGTGCCAGCTATGGGTGTCGATGCCGACTTCGCGCTGGTTGACGATGGATTTGTTGTGGCGAAAGAGAAATTCGATAGGGTCTTCGACCGTGAGGACGTGGCCGGTGGCGTTGCGGATGCGATGGTCGATCATCGCTGCCAGCGACGTCGATTTGCCGGAACCCGTTGCTCCTGCCATCAGGACCAGACCGCGTTTTTCCATCACCAGATCGTTGAGAAAGGAGGGCAGCCCCAGAAAGTCGATGGTCGGGATGTTGCTCTGGATGAAACGCACCACGATGGCAACCGAACTGCGCTGCCAGAATGCGTTGATACGGAAATTACCAAGGTCATGCCGTCCGAAGGAGAGGTTGATCTCGCGTTCACGCTCGAAACGGCCCACCTGTTCGGGTGCCATCATCTCGTAGAGCATCTTCTTGATCATGGCCGGTTCCATGACCTGCTGATTGATCGGGAGAGAAACCCCTTCGATCTTGATGTGAATCGGCGCGCCGGCCGTCACGAAAATATCCGAGGCCTTTTTTTCGGCCATGAGCGTGAACAGTTTTTCAAAGACCATGAAGGACCCCGATTGTCTGGACGAAGGAGTCAGGCGTACAGCAAATTGTCGGTCGATGTCCCAGCCCCCTGCACATCGGCTGTCTGACGATCAACGCGCAATACACAATACAGTACAGGCCGTATTTTCTGTCTGAGAACGACGGGAAACCCGGAACTACTACCTGCTTCCGAATCAGAGAGAGAGAGGCTGGGTGTTGCCGAGCGCCGTGGAATTGAAACCGGCATCGACATAAAGAATCTCGCCGGTGATGCCGCTTGCCAGGTCGGAGCACATGAACGCGGCAACATCACCTACTTCGTCGATGGTGACGTTGCGCCGTAACGGCGCATTGTGCGCGTTGAATGCCAGGAGTTTGTTGAAGCTGCCGATGCCGGAGGCAGCCAGGGTTTTGATCGGCCCGGCGGAAATGGCGTTGACGCGGGTCCCTTCGGGGCCGAGGCAAAAGGCGAGGTAGCGCACCGAGGCTTCGAGGCCGGCCTTCGCCAGCCCCATCGTGTTGTAGTTGGGCATGGTGCGTACCGCGCCCAGGTAGGTCATGGTGAGCAGGTTGCCGTTGCGCCCCTGCATCAAAGGGCGGGCGGCTTTGGCCAGCGCAGGGAAGGAATAGGCGCTGACTTCGAGCGCGGTACGGAACGCCTCGCGCGAAAAACCTTCGAGAAAATCACCTTCGAGCGCCTCGCCCGGCGCGTAGGCAATCGAATGGACGATGCTGTCAAGCCCGTCCCATTGCTTGCCAAGCCCGGAAAACAGCCCTTCGATCTGGGTGTCGTCCTGAACATCGAGCGGGAAGAGCAGCGAACTGCCGAATTCGGCAGCCATTTTTTCAACCCTGTCGCGGAAGCGGTCGTTCTGGTAAGTGAAAGCGAGCAGTGCGCCTTCGCGGTGCATGGATTTGGCAATGCCATAGGCAATTGATCGATTGCTCAACAATCCAGTTATCAAAATACGTTTCCCGGCAAGAAAACCCATGGGTCGATAGCTCCTCGTGGCGTTGGCGGCGATTATAGCGAAAAATTAACTGTAATACTTACCTTGCACGTTGGCTGCATTGAATATATGTCAGGACTTGATTTTGGCAATCAATGGGTGGCGGGGTGACTCAACACCTGCCAGAATTGCTCCCGTGCTGATCAGAGCTTTTCGCTGTCTTTCCGCCGCTTGCCCATTTACCTGTACACGCCGTGCCGTGTATGCGTATCTGTGCTGCCTGCTGCCCGCTGCCTGCGGCCCCGTGCCCAATGACCCCTATCCCGCCGGGGAGAACGGGCAGAATGTTTTGTATACCGCGTTTCTGGATCGGCCCCGGCATCTCGATCCGGCACAGTCGTTTGCCGAGGACGAGGCTGCCTTTCTCTACCAGATCATTGATCCGCCCTTGCAGTATCACTATCTGAAGCGGCCCTATGTCCTGGAGCCTGCCGTGGCGGCGGGCATGCCAACGGTGCGTTATTTCGCTGCCGACGGGAGCGAGTTGCGCGACGCTTCCGATCCGTCGAAGGTGGCGCACAGTGAAATCGAGATCAGCATCCGCCCCGGCGTGCGCTACCAGCCTCACCCCGCCTTTGCCCGCGACGAGAACGGCGAGCCGCGCTACTTTGCGCTCTCCGAGGCTGATCTGGGCGGCATCCGAAGTCCGATGGATTTCGCCCACCTGGACAGCCGGGAACTGGTCGCCAACGATTTCATTTTTGAGATCAAACGCTTGGCACACCCCGGCGTGCAGTCGCCGATTTTTGAATTGATGGCGGAACATTTGCCGGGCCTCAAGGCGCTGCATGCCGTGCTTGGCGAGCAGATGAAGAAAAATCCGGGTGCCTGGCTCGACCTCGATGCGTTTGCGCTCGACGGGATTGAAGAGATCGACCGCTACACGTACCGGATCACCTTCACCGGGCTGTACCCGCAATTCCTGTACTGGCTGTCCATGCCGTTCTTCGGGCCGGTTCCGCCGGAAGTCGACCGCTTTTTTTCCCAACCGGGCATGGCCGCGCGCAATCTGACCCTCGACCGCTGGCCGATGGGAACCGGGCCTTACATGCTGGTGGAAAACAACCCCAATGCCCGGATGGTGCTGGAGAGAAATCCAAATTACCGCGCCGATACTTATCCCTGCGAAGGGATGCCGGACGATGCCGGGGAAGGGCTGCTGGCCGATTGCGGCAAGACTCTGCCCCTCATCGACAAGGTCGTGTTTACGCGCGAACGCGAAGCGATTCCCTATTGGAACAAATTCCTGCAAGGTTATTACGATGCTGCCGGAATTTCCTCGGACAACTTCGACCAAGCAGTGAACATGGGGGATCGTGGCGAAGTGACGCTGTCCGACGACATGGCGGCGCGTGGCATCCGTTTGATGACTTCCGTTTCCTCGTCGACTTTCTATTTTGGCTTCAACATGCGCGATTCGCTGGTCGGAGGAGCCGGAGCGGATGCCACCGGACGGGAACGCGCGCGGCTGTTGCGGCAGGCGATCTCGGTTGCGCTTGATACGGAGGAGTTCATCTCGATTTTCCTCAATGGGCGGGGCATCC
>JAISPJ010000101.1 GCA_031274995.1 Azoarcus sp. | reverse complement strand
ACACACACACACACACACACACACACACACACACACACACACACCACATAGCAACCTGTTGATGTCCTCTGCGCGTTGCGTCAGGGGCTTTTCTGAGCAACCCCGTCCCCCGGAAGAGGGACGGGGTTGTTTGCGTTTGATCCGTCAGTCAACCAATAAGCCTGGGAGAAAATCATGCAACTCGGACACGTTCTTACGCTCGCCAACCGACGTCGCAACCGCCCGATGAAGAAGCCGCTGCTGGCTGGTGCCGGTGTTGTGCTTTTTGTTGGTGTTCTTTTGGGCAGTGCTCCGGCGTCTGCGGAGACGGTGTTTGTTGACAGTGTTTGGAATGCGGATAGTCGTCAGTTTGAATTTTACGATAGCAGCCTGAACGACAGTAGCTATTTTGCGTCACTTCGCCGTGAATTCGGCGGTCAAATATTTGAAATGAAAACCCCGTTTGTTTTCAATCCAGACTCTGGCAAGGAAGGAATTCAATATTCGTTTTATGCTTTCCCTGATGGATACTATGGAAACAGTTCCGCCTATTACCGAAAGGATTATTATAAAGCGAGCTATTCTGGAGGAGTTTATAGGGTAATTGAGTCAGCAGCAGAGAGCCACTATATAGACAGTGAACCTAATGAATTTGGAGGTTTGGACGCTCGCAGCGACTATTACTATAACATAGAGGGTTATTCCAGTGATGATCCCGCAGTTGTACGTTCTGCGCTATCAACTGCTTTCTCGGCGATTCCATTCGACGGCGTTGGTATTTTCGATTTCGAGCAGTCCTTTATTCATTACGGCGACTTCGGTAGAGAGGGCTATAGCATTTCACTGGCTGACTCCCTGCGGGGAGGGCTTTTGGGGCTAAACTGCGATACATGCAGTCAAGTCTGCTATTATGATAGATGTTATTCTGAAAACTTTCCTGTGGGACTGGGAGACTTTTATTTAGATAACATTAATTCAGATGGAAGTTTATTCGCTCGTTGGGATAACAGCTATATTTACTATAACAGCGCCGATATTATAGGCATAACCCTCGCCTACAACCTCCCCGCCGTCCCCGAACCCGAAACCTGGGCGATGCTGCTGGCAGGGCTTGGCATCGTGGGCGCGGTCGCGCACAGGCGGCGTATAAAAGCAGCAATATGAACGCAATCAAGAGAAAGTAACAATAACGTCCCGTATTTCACACAGTACGGGACGTAAGAGATACTGGCTGGCGCTTAGAGCGGTTTTGATTCAGTTATAGAAGTTCAGCCTGATCTGACAGCATGCCTTGCCAAGAGGCGGGGTTAGCCGTTTTGATAGAGGTGCGAATCTTTGTCGAAACAGCGCGGCAGCGCCCGTCACTTGTATTGGTCCAGCAGGTCAGGCTCGGTCAGCTTGCCTTTTTGCCTGGCATCCTCGATCCAGCCGGGAACGACCGTCTTCATGAACTCCGCCTTGTCGGCATTGAGCTTTGCCATGTCGAGACCAATATACGCCTGCGCCTTTTCCCTGGTGGAGATGTCAGGCATCGAGAACGTGATGTTCCTGGAGGTGAGCAGCTTTTGCAGTTCGATCTGCGCGAGCAGGCTTTTGTCAAGGGCGGTCGCAAGGATGCGCGCTGTCTCCACCGGCGCGTGGAAGGAAGCTCCGTGGGAGGCGACACCGTAGTCCCAGCGCCAAGTGGCATGGCGGAGCAGTTTGTGCGCGGGCTTCATTTCATCCATCGTGGCCCCGCCCTCCAGCGCGGCTTTTGCCATGAGGTGTGCCTTGGCCAGTTCGGGTTCGACGCGGTTGCGGATCTCCAGGATTTTGTCCTGATGGTCATGGACGTAACTCTTGAGTTTTTCCTCGCTTTCGCGGTGGCAGGTCTGGCAGGTGCCGGCGACGTTCTTGAGGGGGCTCGTGATCTGGTGGTCGGTGTACTTGAGGCCATCTTTGGTCTTGCGTGGCATGTGGCAGTCGGCGCACGAGATGCCACGCTTGCCGTGCGTGCCCAGGAGGTAAAGCTCGTAGTCCGGGTGCTGCGCCTTGAGCATCGGCGCTTTGCTCAATGTGTGCGTCCAGTCGGAGAATCTGGCATCCTCGTCATAATATTTTTCCATGTCCTCGACGGTGAAACCCCTGTCCCACGGAAAGGTGATGTATCTATTGCCGCCTTCGGCGAAGTAGTACTCGACGTGGCACTGGGCGCAGACGAGGGAGCGCATTTCATTCGGACTGGCCTTGGTGACATCTTCACCCCGCCGTCTGAAAGCCTCGACCAGCGCCGGACGGGTGATGGTGAGGTTCATCGTCTTGGGGTCGTGACAATCCGCGCACCCCAGGGGGTTTACAATGTCGGGTCCCAGTTCGCTCCACCTGGCCGTGTAAAACTTTCCGATACCCAATTCCTGCATCATGCGCGGCACGTCGGGGCCCTTGCAGGTCCAGCAGGTTCCGGTCATCACGTCTTTGTTTTCTCCGACGCCGGGCGAGCCTACGCGCAGCGATTTGCGCATGTCGTAAAGCGTGTACCAGTGGCCACGCGGGGCGAAGTAGTCAAGGGAGAAAGGGAATCCGGCCCAGAGCACGACCATGTCCGGCCGCGCTTCCAGCAGGTCTTCTACACCGTTGCCGAGATGTTTGCTCTTGAAGTCCATCTCCCGGGTTTTCTTCCAGGTGTCGTATTCCCTTGGGTAATTGGCTCCCCACAGATCATTGTGCGAATCGATGCCGGTTTTGGAGATTTCCACTTTCATTTTGTCGTTGGGTTCTGAAGACGCAACGAAAGCAGGCGCGGCGCCGGGAATGTCCGCCCTTTTATTGTTAAAGACAGAAGCGTTTTCGGTACGCCGTTCCATGATGCTGGCCGTGAGGAGGCCCAGCAGGAAAACGATTGCCATTACAATAAAGAGAAACCCCCAGCCAATGGACGGGTTCCGTTTGTTGGTTTTGACAGGATTATTCATGGCGTCGCGCTCCCATTGAAACGAAGATAAACTGAAACTGCTCCAAATACAAACGCCTACCTGTAGCGGCTTGCAAATGAAACCTGTCCGGCCTGCAATCAGCGTTCCGCAGACTTCCACACCTACCGATCCAACAAAAAAATCTGCAACAACTCGTTCAAGAACCGCATCCCTCGCGCCGTGGGCCGCAGGCGCTCCGGGGCAGGGTCGAGCAGGCTGGCGCGGCGGGCTTTTTCCAGTTCCCCGGCAATTGCCGTCAGCGGCAAGCCGGTGCGTTCGTTAAAAAGCGTGGCGGGCACGCCTTCGGAAAGGCGCAGGGCGTTCATCATGAATTCAAACGGCAACTCTTCCGCGCCGACGACATGCCGTTCCTGGATGAAGCCGGGTTCGCGCCGCGCAACGGCTTCCAGATAGCGAGCGGGGTGTTTGTGGCGCACCTCGCGCACGATTCCGCCCGATGTCGTCAGTTTGCCGTGTGCGCCGGGACCGAGTCCCAGGTAATCGCCGAAATGCCAGTAATTGAGATTGTGACGGCACTCGCATCCTGTGTAAGCAAAAGCAGAGACTTCGTAGTGCGTGAACCCGGCGTCGGCAAGCCGCGTTTCGATCATCTCCTCCATATCGGCAGCGGTATCCTCGTCAGGCAGATCATTGGGCGGATCGTGCGCGAAGGGGGTATTGGGCTCTACGGTGAGGTGGTAGCAGGAAAGGTGCCGGACGCCGTCACCGACGGCGATTTCCAGATCGGACAGCGCCTGCCCGGGGTTTTGCCCTGGCAACCCGTACATCAGATCAACATTCACCCGGTCGAAATGCGTGAGTGCTGTTTCGAGCGCCCGGCGGGCTTCGCGCCCATCGTGGATACGGCCGATACGGGCAAGCAGCCTGTCATTGAAACTCTGGACACCGATTGAAAGCCGGGTAACGCCTGCCGCGCGGTAATCGCGGAAACGCGGAACCTCCACGGTTCCGGGATTTGCTTCAAGCGTGATTTCGATCCCTGCCTCGAACAGTAACCGCGCACGCAGGGCATCGAGCAGTTTTTCCAGCACGGCTGGTGGCAACAGGCTCGGCGTGCCGCCGCCGATGAAAACGCTATGGATGCTCCGCCCCTCGATCTGCGGCAGGGCAGTTTCCAGGTCAGCGGCCACGGCTTCGGCCCAGGCGGCGAACGGAATGCAACTGTCGCTATCGCGCGGCGCGTGCGAGTTGAAATCACAATACGGACACTTGCGCGCACACCAAGGGAAGTGCACATAGAGCGCGAGCGGGGGGGAGGGCAGGGGCGGCGGCATCGTCTCAGGCAGCCCCGGACCGGTCAGGCTGCCGGGACAGACGTTCTTATCAGATAATCGAACGCGGACAGACTTGCCTTTGCCCCATCTCCCATTGCGATGATGATCTGCTTGTAGGGAACCGTCGTGCAGTCCCCGGCGGCGAAGATGCCGTGCGCGGAGGTCTGCCCTCGTGGATCGACCGCGATTTCGCCGGATCCGGTGATATCGAGCGTATCTTTGACAAAATGGGTATTCGGGGAAAGGCCGATCTGAACAAAAATACCTTCCAGATCGAGCTTGTGCCTCACACTCGCGGCGCGATCCTGATAGACGAGGCCATTGACCCTGTCCGTGCCGGTGACTTCAATCGTCTGGGCGTTCTTGATGACCGTCACATTGGGGAGAGAGGCGAGTTTGGCTTGCAGCACGGCATCGGCTCTCAATTCAGGAGCAAATTCAAGCAGGGACACATGCGTGGCGAGTCCGGCAAGATCAATGGCTGCTTCCACGCCGGAATTGCCACCACCGATGACCGCTACGCGCTTATCCTTGAAGAGCGGGCCGTCACAATGCGGGCAGTAGGCCACGCCCCTGGAGCGGAACTCCCTTTCCCCTGGCACACCCATCTCGCGCCATTGTGCGCCGGTTGCCAAAATCACGCTCCTTGCTTTCAGCACCGCGCCGTTTTCGAGCCGCACCTTGGCAAGCATGCCTGGTTGCGGTGCCGGATCAATGCAAACGACTTTTTGCGGACTCATCACATCGACGTCATAGTGGCGCACATGCTCTTCCAGCGCGGCAGCCAGCTTCGGTCCTTCGGTTTCCTTGACTGAAATAAAGTTTTCAATGGCAAGCGTGTCAAGCACCTGCCCCCCGAAACGTTCAGCGACAATGCCGGTGCGGACACCCTTGCGCGCGGCATAGATTGCTGCCGCCGAACCGGCAGGCCCTCCACCGATGACGAGAACTTCGAACGGTTCCTTGGCAGAGAGCGCCTCTGCATCGCGTGATGACGCGCTTGGGTCGATTTTGGCGAGAATCCCGGCAAGCTCCATCCGCCCCTGGCCGAACGGCTGGCTGTTCAGGAAAACACTGGGAACGGCCATGATCTGGCGACTTTCCACCTCGTTCTGGAACAACGCTCCGTCGACCATCACATGGCTGACGGCAGGGTTGACTACTGCCATCAGATTGAGTGCCTGCACCACGTCCGGGCAATTGTGGCAGGACAATGAAATGAACGTCTCGAAACGCAACCCCTCCGCACTTTTGAGGGCGCGGACTTCCGCGAGCGTTTCAGGCTCAACCTTGGGCGGATGCCCGCCGGTCTGCAACAAGGCAAGAATGAGCGAAGTGAACTCGTGCCCCATCGGCAGCCCCGCGAAATGGATGCGTGGCGCTTCCCCCGCGCAGGCAACGCCAAAGGATGGACGGCGCTCTAACCGGCCATCTTCACGCACGCTCACTTTGTCGGAGAGCGCGGCGATCTCATGGATGAGTTCCCGCATCTCATGGGAAGTATCACTCTCGTCGAGAGAAGCCACCAGCTCGATGGGTTGGACGACTTTTTCCAGGTGGGCTTGCAACTGTGCCTTGATATTGTCATCAAGCATGGTGAAATCCTTGCGGCAGGCTGAAAAGGAATCTGAAGAGAAAGCATTCGTCCTGACACCTGCTGCCAAGACGAACGCCACGATGCGTTTAGATTTTGCCAACGAGATCGATGGAAGGAGCGAGCGTTTTGTCACCTTCCTTCCACTTGGCCGGACAGACTTCGCCCGGGTGAGTGGCAACGTACTGCGCGGCCTTCACCTTGCGCAACAACTCCTGCGCGTTACGGCCAATGTTGCCGGCATTAATCTCAATGATCTGGATCTTGCCGCCCGGGTCGACAACGAAGGTGCCACGCTCATCGACACCGGCTTCCTCGATGTAGACGCCGAAGTTTTTGCTGATGGCGTGCGTGGGATCACCGACCATCGGATATTCGATCTTCCTGATCGTCTTGGAAGAGTCATGCCATGCCTTGTGGGTGAAATGGGTGTCCGTGGACACTGCGTAGATTTCCACGCCCAGCTTCTTGAATTCCGCGTAGTTATCAGCCAGATCGCCTAGTTCGGTCGGGCAGACGAACGTGAAGTCCGCCGGATAGAAGAAGAAGACTGCCCATTTGCCCTTGATGGTGGCGTCCGATACTTCGACGAACTTGCCATTTTGGAAAGCGGTGGCCTTGAACGGAAGAACTTGGGTGTTGATGAGAGAATTGCTCATGTGCTTGGCTCCTTGATGTGGATTACAACGGGTTATGCCTGGATCACTGGCACATTGCCTGTGACAGCTTCGAATGCATCATAGCGCCTCATTGACATGTAAGGCCAATGAGAAATCAGTATACGCTTGATTGACATAATCTATCGTGTCCGCCATTACGATAAAAACAATGGATTATCGTTGAGCCGTCCGCATACACAAGGAAGGCCGGGCGTATCGACCCGTTCAAGCACGAGGTTCAGGACATCATGTTGCCAAATTGCGATCCAATCTGTATTCAGATCGCAATTTTTTCACTGTCCAGAGAGACAAGCACTACGATAATCGCATCGTATCTACAACCATAGGCAGGTCCAGTTTTCATAGGAGACCGACATATGTACCGCCCGCTTTTCATAAAATGGCAAGATAAAAATAACACTGGCATCGAGATCATCGACGAACAGCACAGAGGTATCGTCTCCATCATCAATTCATTTTATTTTCTGATAGAAAAGAGCGTGAACGACAAAGCGCTGTGTATATCCATCAGTGAGACGATAAAAAAATACTCCCACATTCATTTTCTATCCGAAGAACGCCTTCTCAAGGCAGCAAAATATCCTGATATTGAAAAACATATAGCAATACACAGAAGCCTCACCAAGGAAACAGAGCGCATTGAACATGCTGCTATCAATGATAATGACCCCATGTTGTTGCTGCAATTTATGAAAAAATGGTGGCTTGAGCATATCAATGATCAAGATATGCTTTATGCGCCCTGTCTGCGCGAGTATGAAAAAAATGCGGATGATTAAATTTATTCAGGAGAATGAGTGCTGCGACAATCGGTATCGTATCTACGGTACCAGGCGGGTTCGGAGGACAAGATGGACTTGAGCAAAACGCTTTTCATAAAATGGCAAGAGTGCAATGACACCGGGATTGCGCTTGTTGATGAACAGCACAGGGGCATTGTCTCCATCATCAATTCATTTTATTGCCTGACAGAAAGAGGCATGGGTAATACCATGCTGTATTCCGTTATCAGTGATACGGTAAAAAATTACTCTCGTATCCATTTCATCACAGAGGAACGCTTTCTCAAAGCAGCAGAGTATCCTGATTTTGAACAACATGTTGAATTACACAGAGAGCTTACCTGGGAAATAGAGCACGTCGAGTACGTTTCTATCGTAGAAAATGATCCCAGGCCGTTAATGGAATTTTTGAAAAAGTGGTGGCTTGAACACATCAACGAGCAGGATATGAATTACGTTCCCTGTTTGCAGGCGATGAAAGATCGGGATTGCAAAAAAATAAAAACCCTCGGATGATTTTTCATCCGAGGGTTTTGTCGAAAGCTCAAAACCGGGCAAAAACCCGAGACTTTTACGCCGCTGCGGGAGTCGCTGCGTCGGCATCGGATGCGGCAACCTCTGGGCGGTCGAGCAGCTCGATATACGCCATCGGGGCGTTGTCTCCGTCACGGAACCCGCATTTCAGGATGCGCAGGTAACCACCGGGGCGATTGGCAAAGCGCGGCCCCAGTTCATTGAAAATCTTGACGACGATTTCGCGGTCGCGCAGCCGGTTGAATGCCAGGCGGCGGTTGGCGACGCTTGCCGTCTTGCCGAGCGTGATCAAAGGTTCGACGACCCGGCGCAATTCTTTCGCCTTGGGCAGGGTCGTCCTGATGACCTCATGACGCAGCAACGAGTTGGCCATGTTGCGGAACATGGCCTGACGGTGGCTGCTCGTCCGGTTCAGCTTGCGAAGGCCATTACGGTGACGCATTATCAAATCCTCGTTTGTATCCAGCCAGGCTCAACCGAGCCTGTCCAGTCCGGCCGGTGGCCAGTTCTCCAGCTTCATTCCCAGCGTCAGTCCGCGAGAGGCCAACACTTCCTTGATTTCGTTGAGCGACTTGCGGCCCAGGTTCGGCGTCTTGAGCAACTCGGTTTCAGTGCGCTGGATCAGATCACCGATGTAATAGATGTTTTCAGCCTTCAGGCAGTTGGCCGAACGCACCGTCAGTTCGAGGTCGTCCACCGGGCGTAGCAGCACGGGGTCGATCTGCGGGGCGCCGGGGATATGCGCCTCGTAAGAATCGCTGACGCCTTCTAGGGCC
>JAISPJ010000055.1 GCA_031274995.1 Azoarcus sp. | reverse complement strand
GAGCAGGCGCAGGCGCAACTGGAGGCGGGGCGCAAGAACGCTCAGAGCCTCGCCAAAACGGCCGAACAGCAGAACGCGGACGCGATGGAGACCGGCCCCGAGGAGCGCGACGAGGAAGGCAGCAAGGGCGCGAAAGCAAGAAGCGGGCACCTGGACCACCTGGTCGAAGCCGTCAACGCCTGGGAGGCCGCCACCAACACCGACCCCGAGGGCAAGGGCCAATCGGGCGACCAGGAAGGGCGCCAGCCCGTGCTGCTGCTGAGCGGGCAGGAAGGCATTGGGCTGGCCACGCCGCAGGAACTCGTCCTGGTGGCCGAAAGGAACCTGGACACGGTGAGCCTGCGGGACACGCAGCAGACGAGCGCGCGGCGCTGGATACACAACGTGGGCAAGAAGATCAGCCTCTTTGTGGTCGGCATTGCGGGCAAGTTCAACTTGAAGCTCATCACGGCCAAGGGGCACGCCAAGCTGGAAGCCCAGTCGGGAGATGTGGAAATCACGGGCGATGCGAGCCTGCGGGTCACCGCCTGCAAGCAGAAACTCGTTGCCGTCGCCGGGGAAGAGATGCTCATTGCCTGCGCCGGGGCGTACATCCGCATGAAGGGCGGCAACATAGACATCCACTGCCCAGGCCCGGTTTCGTTCAAAAGCGCCGGTCACAGCCTGGACGGCCCGGCCAGCATGGATGTGGAGAAAAAGAGTTTTGGGGAGACGGCGACGTGCGGAGGGGGTGCCGGAGCCAGTAAAGCCGCTGTTTCCAAACTCTGAGGAGTCTCTGCGTGAAAAAACCGGCTTCAACCGACTTCATCAGGCACCACCAATACGCGGTGGTGGATCGCCTGAACGTGTTTCCTGAACCGTGGTTTAAAAGTGCGCCGATGATCCCGCTCGTTCCCGGAGAATTTCGAAACGATGCTGAAAGCCTTCCGGCGTTGCTGCCGATTGATCCCGGTGCAGACTGGTTTCCGGGATTGCTGGAGGAATTTGCCGTCAGCGAAGAAAGCGGCGATCCGCCGCCCTTCTTGAATCTGCTCGTCGTCCCCAAGGATGTTAAGCCAGACACGCTCGCCAGGCATCTGACGAATCGGTTGATTATCTATTTTCAGCAGGGCAAGGGATATTTGCGCTATTTTGATCCAAAAAACTTTGTGCACTTCAACCGCTTCCTCCGTCCTGCCCAGATTCAGGCACTCTATGGCCCTGTTAAAGAATGGTCGATCTATTTTGATAAAAGATGGATCACCGAACCTGAACCCGGCGTCACGGAAAACGTGCCCTCGTTCTGGAGCGTGCGACCCGGACAATACGCGGTACTCGACCGCCTTCGGGTGGTCAATCAGGCATTGTTCTTTTGGCGTGAAGACCTCGACCGCCCGTGGGAGAGTCTCGATGAATTCCGCGCTTACGCAAATCTGGCCGACGAGATCACCATTCAGGAATTGCAAGCCCTGCCCCCCGATGCACGGGACGAAGACATCGTGGACGCAGTGAGCGACCAGTTCCCGAAAGATTTCCATTTCAACCGTATCCAGACCCAATAAAGGATTCTCATCATGGCCTGCTGTCACGGAGATATGTGCGACAAGACCCCCGGTCTGCCCATTGTGTTGGCACGCTACGCAATTTCCGCCGAAGAATCGAAGGCGCCCAAACTGCCAGACGACCTTGGCAAGATGAAAGAAAAAATCCCGTTGGATAATCACTCGCATTACACCTTGCGCGCCTTGCGGCCCGGTTATGTCTACGTCTACAACCCCGAAGATAATAGACAGCCCTGGCGTGGCTTCATTACGACGCCCAGAGGCGAGCTTTACGCTTTTCCTCAGCCCATCGGCAAGGACGGTCCGGAAAAAATCATGCTTAATGAGGTACCAGATGCCTGTACTCCCGGGGATGAAAAGGGCGCAATGGCACGGTGCATCACCATCCCCAAGGCGGAAAAGGCGCAGAACGTGTGGATTTGCTATTCCGAGGTGGAATGGACAAAAGCTGTTTGGGAGCGTTTCAACAAAAACGAAAAACTCGACCCAAGTGACAAACTAGGCTGCCGCGACGCAGTAATGACAAAAATCAACATTGCCAACTGGTTGACCAGCCTCAGTGCGGATAGTGCGGAATTGGCAAAGACCGGCCTATTGAAACTAACGGAAGTAGACTGGGCGGAACAACTGCGAAATAGTGGCGACAGTTCTTTATATTATGCATTCCCATTATTTGAGTACAGTACGCATCCATACAGCATCAGTCGCCATAAAGCCATTTCCAATGTTGAGCATTACCAGGCTGTATTCGAGCGCCTGACCAAAAATTCACCCAAAACCCAGGGCAAGGCAATGGTGCTGGCGCTCGAAGACCCGGTGGGTATTGCCAGCGATATTGAGTCGTTGATGAATTATCGGCATGAAGATGCCCTCATCGCACATCAGATGTCGATTAAGGATTATGAACGCAAGCAGGCCATTTCCGATGCGATTCTGGCGTTGAGCAATTCGGTACATATCAATGAAGCCAATAAATGGATGCCTCAATACAACCAACAAATTGAAGATATCGTCCGAGGGTACCGGGATCGCGCCTACAGGGAACAGACACAAGGGCGCGGATATAACCTTGATACAGAAGAGATGGACAATGCTCTTTTGGAAGCCCGTGCTCGCATTGAAATAGAACTGAAAGAACATACCGAAAAAGCCTGGGAACCCTACACAGGGTTTTACAAAAAGGGAGAAGTTGACGGGTTCAGAAATCAGAACAAGGCTTCGTTGGATGCCGTCAATGAAAAGCATATCAAGGCGCTCGATAAAGCCCTCGTCGCATGGTTAGAGAGCGATACCCTCCACTATTACCTCGATTCCTGCTTTGACGACCTGGATATCAATAGCGGCATCGTCTTTGCGTCCGCCGTGAGTGGATGCCTGGGCGCTTCGCAGGACAAAATGGCCTGTGGCAAACTCATCCGAAAATACGTCGACGGCAAGATCACAGACAGGCGGAATCACTACCTGCGCGCCCTGGGGTTGAACCTGAAACCCTTCATCGAAGGGGTTGCAGGCTATGTTGAAAAGCTTGGCACGGCCTCGTTCAGGATAGAGGACATCTCGGAAGGCTCCACGCCGGACAAGGCAGAAATCGTCTACAGGATGCTGGCCGCTCATGAGCAAGCCCTGGCCCCCATCCTCAATGCCATCAATTTCAGGCTCATCGGATCGTTGCAACGCGATGCAAATATCGTCCTGGGCGCGCTGCTCAACCAGGGTCTTGGGGCGATCGTCGCCCAAAGGGGAGCCAACCTCAAGATAACCATGCAGCACATGCGCGCAATCATGGGTGCGTACTTCGCCAGGCCGGTGGCCGTAGTCTCGGCGCGTACCACGGCTCCGGGCATGCTCGTCCTGGGAGAAGCCCTCGCTGTCAGCCAGGTTCTACCCGCTGCCAATCGGGGGGCAGCGGGAGGCAGCACCAATGTACTTCCGGGCAATGTCAATTTGAACTCCCAGCACAATGCCAATGCTGCCCTGGCGAAACACATCTTTCAGCTTCCTGCGGGCAATCACCAGATAGAGGGGATGTATATCATCGACCTGGAAAAGATCCAGAGAAGGTTCCCCACGCTAAGAACCGACGGCAGCGAATTCACCGGCTCCACGGGCGGCGGGTTGGCTCAAAGGCAGGGCGCCGCGCTGCGTGCTGGCGTAGTTGATCCCTCGCAAGTCGATCTCTTGCAGTGGCACCAGCAGCAGCCCACGTCTGCCAGGGCCGTCCTGTCGAGCGTCGTCATGCCCAATGTGACGAGCACCATCTGCGGCATTCTGAACGCTTACGGCGTGCACATGGCCTACAGCGAGTTCGTGAAAGTGACCAGGCGCATGCCCGCCAACCAGCGGGGGCTTGAGGTACTTCGGGCAAGGATGTTCGCGTGCGCGGTTTCGTTTGGCGCTTCCCTGGCGGAGTCTGCCGCAGTCGCAATCGGCACCTTCGGGGCGGAGGCGCTCAGAAGAGGGCAGGCGGGGCGTCTGGCAACCGCCAACCGCGTCGTCAGATGGACCTCCTCACGATTTGGCATCGCGGGCGCGGCTTTGATGGCGTTGTGTGATGCGGTGGAGGGAAGGAAAGCGGCAGCTGATGGTCAAGCTGGTTTAGCTATTGTTCATTTAGCCTCCGCCGGAGCAGGACTTACCCTTGCCTACGTTCTCTGGTACACAACCGCCTCCCCAACGGCGATCGCTGCGGCACAAGCAGGCACCCTGATGCGGGTCAGGATTCCCCTTGCAGGCGTAGCCGCGCCCCCCTGGGCCGTCATCCTTTTTCTGGTAGCGACTATCTCGATCATCGGCTTCGGGGTCAACAAGGCCAAAGCCAGGGCCGCTACGCAAAGATGGCTTGGCAGGTGCTATTACGGCAACGGCTACGAGGGCGAGAAACCATACCAAAACCTG
>JAISPJ010000065.1 GCA_031274995.1 Azoarcus sp. | reverse complement strand
ATCAGGGCGAGGATTTCTCTCCACCAAGACGTAGAGCGCCAGCGAAGAACAGATTGCGAGGTTGGGATTTTTGTAGACTGCTTTGCGCTGTTCAGACAGGGTTTGCATGGCGTACTCCCGGTTCAGTCCCTCAAATCGTTGACTTTAACATGCGAAATATGATTTTTTCATTCCGCATGGAGTCAAGATACCCCACGCGGTATCTTGACCTGTCTCCCTGCTACACGAATGACAATTTCCTAACCTGTGTACCGCGCCACAATCTCTATCCGGTTGTGCCCAAGCTCCTGACTGACCGCCTCCCTTGCGGCAGTATCCACTTTGCGCTGTTCCGGGGTAAGCGTGTCCCGTGCCGGGCCTCCCGCTTTCGGGCATTTCCAGCCGGTAAGCTCCTGATAGCGGTCTTGCGCGTACTGATGCCGCAGCCCGTGCATGTTGCGGAGATTCGCCGCTCGTAGCTGGCTCTTGTAGATGTTCTTTTGTTCGTCGTAGGACTTATGCGCCGGAATCAGTGCTCCCCTCCCGGCAAGCCGGTGCGCCTCATCGAGCACGGCACGCTGTTCAGCCGTGCGAATCGGTATTGTTCGCGGCCTGCCGTTTTTGCACCATGAGCCTTTCAATTTGAGTACATTTCCCTTGTCGGCAATGCTTGGCCGGATTTTGATGCCCTCCTCACGCCGAAGCCCGAACACGGTCTCCAAGCGCAGGGTCATGTGCACATAGGGGTCGGTGATTTTGGCGAGTTTTTCGCCGTCGAGCCGTTGCGCCTTGTTGGGTTGCCCGACGTACTGGCGGGACGCGATCCCAAGGGCGGTATTCTCCTGTGGTATTAGCTCCGGCTTGCCGACGGCCTTGGCCCAGGTACGCATTGCCGCCATGCGGTTTTTGAGCGTGCCGGTCGACAGCCCTTCGGCCTTCCAGCGGTTGAGCAGGTAGCCTTTACCGCCATATTTTTCCTGACGCGCCCGCAGGATTGCCACCGCCGGGGGGGAAAGCAGCACCGTCTGGGGGTCGCCGTTCTTTGTCCGGGGGATGCGCCACGTCGCCAGTTTCAGGTCGGTTTCATTCCAGTGCATCGCACAGACGTTTGCCCGTCGTGCGCCGGTCAGCAGCGCCAGCAAGAAGAAGTCACAGAAGTAATCATCTTCCTGGGCAAGCGCGTCGATAAACTGCTCCAGTTCGTCCTGGTTCAGAAAACGGTCACGCTCCACCGGCTTGCCTTCCACTTTCAGCTTGTGCGCGGGGCTTGATTTCAGAAAACCCCATTCGACGGCCTGATTGAGTATGTGCGAAGCCAGTGCGCGGATGCTGCGGACGGTTGCGACAGCTTTGCCCGCCTTGGTCGCATCACTCAAAACGGTTGCTATCTGTGTTCGCTGGATCTCGCTCAGTTTCAGGCCGCCAAGCGGTTGTTTCAGGTAATAGCAAAAACGCTGCTGGTCGTCCTTCCACGACAATTTTTTTTCGCCGCACCGGGGGCCGTATTCTGCGTCGAAGAACTCGGAAAGCGTCAGTTCCCCTTTCATGTTTTGGCGCGCGACGACCGGATCAACACCGTCGACAATCTCGCCGAGAACCTTGATCGCGGCAAGCCGTGCCTGATCTACCGACATTTCTGGATACCGTCCGAGCTTCAACCAAGCGATCTTGGACGCCACACGTTTAATCACGTAAAACGTCTTCGTACCCGCTCCCGTGACGGTGATAGCCAGCTTTGGAATTTCGGTATCGTAGATCGTCAACCGTTTCCCGGCAGGGTCGGGTTGCAAGGCGTTCAGGGTGGTTTTTGAGAATTTTGACGTTAGCATTTTTCCCTCTTTAGTTTTATCGTCTAACGTATATCTAACACTATTTAGATAATTTAGGCAAATTTAAGTAACTTAGAACTACCTAAAACACAATTAACTTATTGATTAAAAACGGTAAATATAACAAAAGCAAATTATAGCTCAAGAACTCATAATCCGTTGGTGCAGGGTTCGACTCCCTGGGGGCCCACCAAAAAATAAAAGGGTTGCAAGGTTTTATCCCCGCAACCCTTTTTGTTTTGTGTAATTTCCGTGTAACCGTGCCAGAAAAACCGCTCTAATCAGCCTAATAGAGAAAAAAGAAGCCAGTTGGGGAGGTTATGACCTTTTCTCTTTGTGGCATATGAGGCGTTTGCGCACAGCTTCGACCCGCGCGGCGTGCAGGCGGTCGGGAATTTGCCGGGGTTCTCCGATGGTGCGGGCGAGCGCGCCGGCGTCCACGTCGAGGAATGCTTCCATAGCCGCCCGCCAGGGCGCGGCGGGCGGCCAGGGCACGGGCCAGTGGCCGCCGCGCCCGAAATAATCGCAGGCGGCGGCCTCAAGCAGGGCAAGAAAACGTTCTGGCCGCCGTGCGCAGTCACAGCGTTCAAGCAGGCTGGTGATGGTGCTCGGGCGCATTTCGTCGATACGTCCCAGATTGCCGTGCTCGCGGGCGAACAGTACGGCAAAGTCGCGGCAACCTGCCGGGGTGCGCAGCTGTTCCGAGAGTTGCCCGGCGAGCAGCGCGCTCCGGGCTTCGTGGCCGTAGTGGCGCGGCAGGATGTCGGCGGGGGTTTCTCCTTTGCCGAGATCATGCAGCAGGCAGGCCCAACGGATTTCCAGCCCGTGTTTGGTTCGGGCGGCGTGGTCGATGACCCGCATCGTGTGTTCGCCGGTGTCGATTTCGGGGTGGAAGACCGGTGGTTGCGGTACGCCAAACAGGCGGTCGAGTTCGGGAAGGATGCGGGCGAGCGCACCGCAGTCGCGCAGGACATGAAACATCCGCGAGGGGCGCTCTTCCATGAGGCCGCGTGAGAGTTCTTTCCATACCCGTTCGGGCGTGAGGTGGTCGAGTTCGCCGCTTTCGCTCATTGATTGCATGAGCAAGAACGTCTCCGGCGCGAGGCTGAAGCCGGGCAGGCGGGCGGCGAAGCGTGCCACGCGCAGGACGCGCAGCGGATCTTCGGCGAAGGCCGGACCGACATGGCGCAGGACTTTGGCTTCGAGATCGCGTGCGCCTCCGTAGGGGTCGACCAGCGTGCCTTCGGCTTCACGGGCGATGGCGTTGATCGTGAGGTCTCGCCGCGAGAGGTCTTCCTCCAGGGTGACATCGGGCGCGGCATGGCAGATGAAACCGGTATAGCCGTGCCCGCTTTTGCGTTCGGTGCGGGCCAGCGCGTATTCCTCGTGCGTTTCCGGGTGCAGGAAGACGGGGAAATCCCGCCCTGCGGGTCGAAAGCCGTGCGCAATCATGGCTTCCGGCGTTTCACCCACGACCACCCAATCCCGGTCCTTGACCGGCAGGCCGAGCAGGGCGTCCCGTACTGCGCCGCCGACGACATACGCGCGCACGCTTGGCCTCCAGCTTCAGTCCGACGCCGACATCTTCGGCGAGATCGTGCCGAGGTATGTCTTGAGCGATTGCGGTTTGCCTTTGAGCAGGGCGGCATAGATGACGGTGTTGGTCATGACGTGCTTCACGTATTCGCGGGTTTCTTCAAAGGGAATGGTTTCGGCGTAGATCGCGCCTTCCAGCGGTCGGCTGGCACGCCATTTCCTCGCCCGGCCGGGGCCGGCGTTGTAACCGGCGGCGGCCAGCACCTGATCGTTTTCGAGTTCGTCGAGCAGGATGCGCATGTAGCCGGTCCCGATTTCCACGTTGGTTTCGGGATCACGCAACAGGCCGGGGTGGTAGTACATGCCAAGTTGTTTGGCAACCCACTTGCCGGTGTTCGGCATGACCTGCATTAGTCCCTGTGCCCCGACAGGGGAACGGGCAGGAATGATGAAACGGCTTTCTTGCCGTAGCACGCCGTAGACCCAGTTCAGGTCGAGATCGTTGGCACGCGCGCGCGGTTCGATGAGTTCGCGGTAGGGCGTGAGAAAACGGAATTCCCAGGCGTCGGCCTTGTCAGCAAGTTCGGCGGAAGTAATGGCACGGTCGTAGAGGTGGTTTTTTAGGGCCAGTTGCGCGGCAGCAAGGCGAAAGGCTTTGTCGCGCCCACGCAATGCAGCGTTCCATTCCCGAATGGCTTCCATGCGAAGGTCGAGCTGGAACAGGGCGAGTGCGCGCTGAAAGCCCGGATGCTTGTCGACACTCGGCCCGTTGATGATCGCGGCTCCGGGCGCTCCGGTTCCGGCCTCGGCCTCGGCCTGTATCGCTTCAGCGTCGTTTTCTTTGTCGCTACCGGTGTATTCTCTGCCGTTCTCGCCAGGATCTGATTCAGAGTCGGCATCAGCAGGATCGCTTTCGATAGCCTCCTCTGCATTAACCTCTGCGGCCATTTCCACGGTGGCGGCGGCGAGCGCCGTGTGAGCCACACGTGTGTCGAAAGGGTTCCCCAGTTCTTCATTGGCGAGAATGCCGTAGAAACTGGCCACACTGGCGATGCGTTTGAATTCTTTCTCTGCTTCGCCTGCGCGGTTCAGGTATTTCAGGGCTCGCCCACGCCAATAGATCCATTCGGGCAGGGCGCGTTCTTCGGCATTGAGTTTGTCGATGGCCGCGATGACTCCCCTCCAGTCGCCGGTGCGCAGCGACACGCGCACGCGCCATGCGCGCTGGGTTATGCTCATTTGGGCGTCGGCGGCATTGCGGAACCAGGCGGCAGCGTCCGGGCTGTGATTCTGGGCTGCGTGCAGGGCCAGCACACCCCAGCCGTGGGCGCGTTCCTCGGGGGTGAGCCGGTTGGAGATGCGTTGAAAGCGGGTATGCGCGGCGGACACATCATTGCGCGCCAGCCTTGTTATCGCCACCAGCGCCATTTCCCGCTCCGCGCGGGAATTGGCGAATCTGGGCGGCAGGCGGTCGAGAGTGCGTTTCGGGTTGCGCACGGCTTGATTGAAAGACTTCGTGCTGCCTGCGGCAAGCCAGCCGAGAACCTCCCTCGCGCGTGCCGGCGAGCGGGTATCGACCCGGCGGCGGAACAGCCGCCAAACATCATTCGTGCTGACTTTTCCTTGGTTGATTGCTTCACGCATCGCGGATGAGCAGGCGGAATGCGTAAAGGTCAGGGAAGGCCAGCTCCTGGCGATTTCATCGAGGACTTTCCTGTCCCCGGTTGCCAGCCGGGCATTCCACAACTGACAGCGCATCTCGTTGTCCGGGTTTTGCAGGCCCGGATAAATCTGGAGGAAATAGGACCAGTCCCCGTCTCTTGCCATCCGGCGGAGCCAGTCCGTGCGCAGACGTTCCGCGAGTAGCGTGCCGGTTTCGTCCGAGATAAATCGAGTCAGATCACTCTCTCTCGGCATGGAGAATGGCTTTGACAGGCTGTTGGAAAGCAGCCAGTAGCGGATATAGCTGTCGAGCGGATGCCCGTTTGCCTGGTTGGCAAGCATCTCGAGTTTGTCCTGGTTGCCAGCACGTGCGGCGTCACGCGCGGCAAGAAACCGGGACTCGGCGGCCGAGAGGGAGTCGCTTGGCTGCGCGTGGGCGAAGGCGTGGAAGCACACCGAGGCGATGGCCGCCATGGAGCAAACGATGGTTTGGACGATGGTTTTATTCACCCGGCAAGATCCCCCGCAAAGGATGTTGAGTGTTGAGCAATGAAAAGTGCAGAACCATACCATAAGGTGCAGATACTTGCCGGAGACGGTTAGAATCCATCTTTTACCTGTCGGCCAAATATTCCCTTTCGATGCTTTACGAACTTTTCGTGGGTTTGCGCTATACCCGCTCACGCAGGCGCGCACAAGGGCGCAACCGCCTCGTCTCCTTTATTTCATTCGTGTCCATTCTCGGCATTGCGCTGGGCGTCATGACTCTCATTGTCGTGCTCTCGGTGATGAACGGTTTTCAGGAAGAGCTGCGTGACCGTACCCTGGGTGTGGCTTCGCATATCGAAGTGGAATCCGTCAAGGGCAATGGCCGGGTGCTGGACTGGCAACAAGTCATCGAGGATGCCAGCCAGCACCCCGAGGTCATGGCAGCGGCACCCTACATAAACGAGCAGGGAATGCTGGCGCTCGGTGACGCGGTGCGCGGCGTGCAGGTGCGGGGGATCCTCCCCGAACCGGAAAGCTCGGTGGCAAACTTTGCCGGATATATGCAGGCAGGCTCGCTCGATGCCTTGCGGCCCGGGGGCTTTGGCATCATCCTCGGGCGTGACCTGGCGCGGGCATTGGACGCGGGGCCGGGCAGCAAACTGACTTTGATTGCGCCGCAAGGCATGGTGACACCGGCGGCGGTCATGCCGCGCGTGCGCCAATTTACGGTCGTCGGCATTTTCGATGCCGGGGTGATCCAGTACGACTCCGCCCTCGCACTTATTCATCTGGGCGATGCCCAAGCGCTCTACCGGATGGGGGATGCCGTAAGCGGGGTACGGCTGCGGCTCAAGAATCTCTTCGCCGCGCCTTCTGTGTCGCGTGACCTGGCCGAAATCATCACTGTGCCGAATTTGATGCTGCGCGACTGGACGCGCATTCATGCCAATTTCTTCCGTGCCGTGGCGCTGGAAAAAACCATGATGACGCTCTTCTTGTTCCTGATCGTGGGCGTGGCGGCCTTCAACGTCGTCGCCAGCCTCACCATGACCGTGCAGGAAAAGGCTGCCGACATTGCCATTTTGCGTACCCTTGGCGCTTCGCCTCTCTCGATCATGACGATTTTCGTCATACAGGGTTCCATCATCGGCGTCGTCGGGTTGGGGGCAGGGCTGGCAGGCGGATTGGGGATCGCCCTCAATCTCGATGTCGTCATTCCGGCGCTCGAACGTATCGTCGGCATGACGCTTTGGGACAAAAGCATTTATTTCATCAGCGAATTGCCCTCGAAAGTGCTGGCGAGCGACGTTGCCACCATTCTGACCGTCTCTTTCCTGCTGACCTTGATTGCCGCGATTTACCCGAGCTGGCGGGCATCCCGTGTGAAACCGGCGGAGGCGCTGCGTTATGAGTGAGACCGATGTGGTATTGAGTTGCCGTGGGCTGTCCAGGCATTTCCGCGAAGGCGAAAACGCGGTACAAGTGTTGAAAGGGGTCGATTGCGAGGTCAGGCGCGGCGAACGGCTTGCGATCATCGGCGCGTCCGGTTCCGGCAAGAGCACGCTGCTCCATCTGCTTGGCGGGCTGGATACGCCAAGCGGGGGAAGCGTGAGCCTGCTTGGCAGGGATTTCTCCTCCATGAATGAGACTACGCGCGGGCGCTCGCGCAACAGCGCCCTGGGTTTCGTATATCAGTTCCATCATTTGCTCCCCGAATTTACCGCGCTGGAAAACGTCGCCATGCCGCTTTACATCCGGGGCATGGACAAGAAACAGGCCGATGCCCGTGCGCGGGCCATGTTGCAGGAAGTCGGGTTGGACCACCGGCTCGACCATACCCCAAGCGAGCTTTCCGGCGGCGAACGCCAACGCGCCGCCGTTGCCCGCGCCTTGGTGACGAGCCCTGCTTGCGTGCTTGCCGACGAACCCACCGGCAACCTCGACCGCCACACCGCTGAAGCCGTGTTCGACCTGATGATGGCCCTCAATGAAAAACTGGCGACGAGTTTCGTCATCGTCACCCACGATGAAACGCTCGCACGGCGTAGCGAGCGGGTCATGCGGCTGGTGGACGGGGTACTGGAACCGGACGCGGCACACACAACGCTGTCAGCGAATTGAAACTGAAACAAATGCCCGCTTCGCTCCTGCAACGCTCGCTTGCCGCCGTCTGGCATCCGTGCACCCAGATGAAACACCACGAAACACTGCCACTTACGGCGGTGGTTGGAGGCGAAGGGCCGTGGCTCGTTACGGAAGACGGCAGGCGGTTGCTGGACGGTATCAGTTCATGGTGGGTGAATCTTTTCGGGCATTGCCATCCGCGCATCAACGCGGCGTTGCGCGATCAACTCGAACGGTTGGAGCACGTGCTGCTCGCTGGTTTCACGCATCCTCCGGTCGTGGAGCTTTCCGAACGGCTGGCGGCACTCACCGGAGGCGCTCTGGGGCACGCTTTTTATGCTTCGGACGGGGCTTCGGCCACGGAGATTGCGCTGAAGATGAGTTTTCACATGTGGCGCAACCGGGAATTGCCCCAAAAAGACCGTTTTCTGTGCCTGGAAGGCAGTTATCACGGAGAAACCGTGGGGGCGCTGGCCGTGACGGATGTGGCCCTGTTCAGGGATGCCTACGCGCCGCTGGTGCGGCAGGCGGCCACGGTGCCCTCGCCGGACGCGCGACGGGCAAGGCCGGAAGAGACCGCCTCTGACGTGGCGCGCCGTGCCGCAGTTGCGCTGGAAGCGCGGCTGGAAGCGGAAAGCGGGCGCGTCGCGGCCCTCATTCTGGAACCGCTGGTGCAGGGCGCTGCCGGGATGGTCATGTACGACCCGGAATATCTGCGTCGGGCCCGTGCGCTGTGTGACCGCTATGAGGCGCATCTGATCTGCGATGAAATTGCAGTGGGCTGTGGGCGCACGGGCACGTTCTTTGCGTATGAACAGGCGGGGATTCGTCCCGACCTGCTCTGTCTTTCCAAGGGAATTTCCGGCGGGTACTTGCCGCTGTCCGTCGTGTTGTGCCGTGAGGAGATTTTCCGCGCTTTCTACGACACGGATACACGCAGGGGTTTCCTGCATTCGCATTCCTACACGGGCAATCCGCTGGCCTGCCGAGCGGCGCTGGCGACCCTGGATATTTTTGAAGAAGAGGGTGTGCTGGCAGCCAACCGCAAACGTGCGGAGTTGTTGGGGCGCTTGCTGGAAGAGGCATTCTCCGATCATGCGGCAGTGCGCCACTTGCGCCAGCGCGGCATGGTTGCGGCCTTCGACGTGGCAGGGGAGGGCGTGGCAGACGATTTTTCCAGGCGGTTCTTTGTGGCGGCGCTGGAAGCGGGTGCGCTGCTGCGCCCGATCGGCCACACGGTGTACTTTATGCCCCCTTACGTCATGGACGAGCCGGAATTGCGGGCACTGGTTGGTGCTGCCGCCACCGCGCTGGATCGGGCGTTGACATGAACCGGCTCGAACATCTGCGCGCCAAACTCGACAAACTCGACAGCGGGTTCTCACGCCGCGTCCGGCGCGACATCGAAGGCCCCTGTTCGCCTCATGTCACCTTGGACGGGCGTGCTTTTACTGCTTTTTGCAGCAATGATTACCTCGGGCTGGCAGGAGCCCCGCAGTTGGCCGGGGCGCTGGCCGAGGGCGCACGGCGATGGGGCGCGGGCGCGGGCGCTTCGCATCTGGTGTCCGGCCACTACGCCGTGCAGCACGCGCTTGAAGAGCGGCTGGCGGCTTTCGTCGGGCGCGAACGGGCGCTGGTGTTTTCCTCGGGCTTCATGGCAAACATGGGCATTATCCCGGCGCTGGCCGGGCGCGGCGACGCGATTTTCGCCGACCGCCTGAATCATGCCTCGCTGATCGATGCCATGTTGCTATCACGCGCCGACGCGCACCGCATCCCGCACCTCGACACCGCCGCGCTGGAGCGGCAGCTTGCGGCGAGTACGGCGGAGACGAAGCTCATTGTCAGCGATTCGGTCTTCAGCATGGATGGCGATGTCGCGCCCCTGCGGGAATTGATGGTGCTTGCGGAGCGGTTCGATACATGGCTCCTTGTCGACGACGCGCACGGTTTCGGCGTGCTTGGGCCGCAGGGGCGCGGCGCGGCGGCGGAAGCGGGCATCGACGGCTGGCGGCTCATCCAGATGGGCACGCTTTCCAAGGCCGCCGGGGTTTCGGGCGCATTCGTCGCCGGGGACGCGACCGTCATCGAATGGCTGATGCAGAAGGCGCGTACCTACATTTTCACAACAGGTTCGCCTCCGGCGCTGGCGCAGGCGCTGCTTGCCAGCATCGAACTCATCGAGGCAGGCGACGGCTGCCGCGCCCATCTTGCGGCGCTGATCGAACGCCTGACAAAAGGTCTGGCTCAGAAACGCTGGAAACTGCTGCCCTCGCGCACACCGATCCAACCCCTCGTCGTGGGGGGCAACGCCGCCGCGCTGGCGCTCGGGGCCGCGCTCATGGAAGAAGGGCTGTGGGTACCGGCGATCCGCCCGCCCACGGTTCCCGCAGGCAGCGCCCGGCTGCGCATCACGCTGTCGGCAGCGCATACGCTGGCCGATGTCGAGCGCCTCATCGAAGCCATCAATCGCCTGGAAAAGACCTTGTGACCCGGAAAACGCCTTTGTTTTTCCTGCACGGCTGGGCGATGGTCCCCGCAGTGTGGCAACCTCTGATCGCGGCGCTCGGCGCGGAAAAATCCGGTTTCGGGATACACGCGCCCGTTCTGCCCGGCCACGATGGCAACGTCGCCGATATTGCGCCTGCACTTGCTGCCTGGGCCGATGCGCTTGCCCCCGGCCTGCCTTTGGGGTCTACTGCGGTTGGCTGGTCGCTCGGAGCCTTGCTTGCGCTGGAACTTGCCCGTTCCCGGCCCGAGCGCGTGGAGCGCCTGATCCTTTTCAGCGCCACGCCGCGCTTCGTATCCATGCCCGATTGGCCTCATGGGCTGGACACGGCGGTGGTCGCTTCCTTCACCGACGGATACCTTGGCCAGCCAACCCAAACCCTGCGCCGTTTCCTGGCCCTGCAAACCTTGGGGGACGCCTTTCGGCGGCAACTGCTGCCCCAACTCGAAGCCGTTGCCGTTCCGCATGCCAGGCACCCCTTGTCCGCGCTCGCCTGCGGGTTGAAAATCCTCGCGGAAAGCGACCTGCGCCCGTATCTCGCGCAAATCAGGCAACCGGTGCACCTCATCCACGGCAACGATGACGCGCTGATGCCGATTGATGCCGCGCGATGGCTCGCCGCAGCCTTGCCCCGTGCCAGCCTGACCGTGTTTGGGCAATGCGGCCATGCCCCGTTGTTATCGCACCCGGACGACTGCGCGGCGCTGGTCCGTGCCATTCTTGATAACGACGTGCCATGAGCGACGTTTTTGACCGATACAAGAATCTGGTTCGCCGCGCCTTCGACCGTGCCGCGCCCACTTACGGTTCCGCCGCCCATGTGCAGGGCGCTGCGGCACAACGCCTGCTTGCTTTTACCCGCGCGCAAACGCTGCCCGCTCATGTGCGCCGCGTGCTGGATGCCGGATGCGGGACCGGGCAAACGTTACCCATGTTATCGGCGTACTTCCCGTTGGCGCAGTGCGTCGCGCTCGACTTTTCCAGGGCGATGCTCACGGCTGCCGCGCGTGCGGGCATCGCGCCACACTTTATTTGCGCGGACATCGAACGCTTGCCGCTGGATGATGCGTCCGTCGATTTTTACTGGTCAAACCTTGCGCTCCAGTGGTGTTCCTCCGAGGCCGCGCTCAGGGAAGTCTGCCGGGTTCTCTCGCCGGGGGGCGTGGCGCGAATTGCCACCCTTGGCCCCCGGACTCTCCACGAGTTGCGCACTGCTTTCGGCGCAGTGGATGATGGCGTGCACGTCATCGATTTTACTGCCACGGAACATTGGCTGGAGGCTTCCAGATCTGCCGGGCTGACCGTCCAGTTTCATGCGCGTGAACCGCTCTTCGATCTTGCACCTGATTTGCGTACACTTCTCGGTAATATCAAGGCCATTGGCGCGCGTACCGTCGAGGGCCGGGAACGGCGGCGGACGCTCGGACGAAAAGGCTGGCAGGCGCTCCAGTCCGCTTATGAAGCTTTTCGCCGCCCGGACGGTACACTGCCCGCAACGTATGATTTGATTCTGCTTGCCCTGAGGAAACCTGCATGAGCGCATCCCGTGCCTGGTTCGTCACCGGAACCGATACCGGAATCGGCAAGACGTTCGCCACCTGCGTGCTCATTCATGCAGCGCGTGCGCAGGGTCTCGCGGCGCTCGGCATGAAGCCGGTGGCCTCGGGGGCCGAAACCATCGATGGCAAGACCATCAATGAGGACGCGGCGCGGCTGCTGGCTGCCGGCAGCTTTGATCCGGGGCTGGAATGGCTTAATCCTTACTGCCTGCGAGCGCCCGTTTCCCCGCATATCGCGGCGCGTGACGAAGGCGTCCGTATCGAGTCCGTGCGCATCTGTCAGGCGTTCGACGAACTCGCCCGGCGTTGTGATCGCTTGTTTGTCGAAGGCGCGGGCGGATTTCTTGCGCCTCTTGGCGAAGAAGTCGACGCCCCAGGCATTGCTCGCGAACTGGACTTGCCCGTCATTCTCGTCGTCGGTATGCGGCTGGGTTGTATTAACCATGCGTTGCTTACCGCCGAAGCCATTTTCTCCCGCAATTTGCGCCTGGAAGGCTGGATTGCAAATTGCCTGTATCCAGACATGCCTTTTTTGTACGACAATACGAATATACTGTGCCACCGTCTCGGTGCTCCGCTATTGGGAACGCTCCCTTGGGCGCCCGGTGCGGCTCCGAACTCGTTGGCGCACCTTGTTACTTTGCCTGATTAGCCAATGACACATACCGCCAGGAGTTTATCCATGAATACGGAAGGCACTGTCGAGCTGAAAGAACCCGTTTCGACCTCCGTTATCGCTCGGGAGGCGCTCAATGAAGGGGTTCAAGCCCCGCAGCCGGAAGCCGCCTTGCCTGAACCCGCTTCTTCACCGAAAGGAAGTAACACGTTTACGTTTGTTATTTTTACGCTGTTTGCCGTCATTGTCGGCATCGTGATTGCTTTCATCTATGCAGGCAGGGATGATTTACAAATGGCTGAAGCGCCACAGGTAGAAGAAATTACGTCTACAGAACACGAATCTGCGCCTACAGAACACGAATCTGCGCCATCGGCATCCGGGACCGTAACATCCCGGTCAGGTGAAAAATCCCGGTCAGGCGAGAAGATGAAAGAAACCGAAGGGGCAAAAGAACCCGAAAAGCCGCAATCCGAGCTCAGGCGACTGACCCGTGCCGAACTCGACAGACTCAATCCGCTCATAAATGAAGCCTTGAGCAACCATGAGGCCGCGAGGGGGTATTATCGGCACGGCGACTATGCGGACGCGCTGACGCACTATCAAAAAGCCATAAACAGTTATGAAGAATTACTGCCGTATTATGAACAATCCCTTGGAGAAGAAAACAACAATACGATTACGATTCATAAAAATCTCGCCGCGATATACAACTCTGTCGGTGAAGTCTATCGTAAGCAGAATAATTACGCTGAAGCCTCGAACTGGCTCAATAAGTCCCTGAAGATTCGAGAAAGAGTACAGGGTGAAGATCATCCTGATACGGCAAAAACGTATAACAATATTGCTCTGGTGTATGATAGTCAGGAGCAATATCCAGAAGCGGTGAAATGGTATCAAAAAAGTTTGGCCATTTACGAGAAAACTCTTGGTAGTGACCATCCTGATACGGCCAAGGGTTATAACAATCTCGGCATGGTTTATCTCCATCAGGATAATTATGTCGGCGCAATGAATCTGTTCAAGAAGGCAGCTGCAATCCAGGAAAAAGAGGACCCCGACAGAAACCAGCATGCTGCCATCGCCTTCAATAACATTGCAGAGGTCTACCGGGCTCAAGGTGACTATGAGTTCGCGTTGCCGGAATATCTCAGGGCCTACCGGATTCTGCTGGGCACGTACGGTGAAGGACATTCAGTGACACAGGGCGTGATGCGCAACATGGCGAGCGCCTATGAAAGGTCGGGCAAACCCAGACCGTTCGATGAATGGCTTCAGGAATCTCTGCGATAAACCCGCTGGCCTAAAAATCTCCTGCCCGCGCCTGCAAGGCGGCCAATGCCGCCAGTCCGGCGGTTTCGGTGCGCAGGACGCGCGGCCCCAGGCCAACCGTCCGGCCGTCGGCGCGCAGGCAAAGCGCCAGTTCTTCATCGCTCCATCCGCCTTCGGGACCGACGAGAATCTCAATGGGCGAGGGAACAGGCTGAATCGCTGAAAGGCGCTCGCCACCAGGCACCAGTACCAGCCGCGTGGTTTCTTTGGCCCGTGCGAGGTACGCGGCAAGGCTTTGCGCCGGGGCGATGAAAGGCAGCCGGTTGCGCCCGCACTGTTCGCAGGCGGCAATTATGACCTGCCGCCAGTGTCCAAGCTTTTTGTCGGCGCGCTCACCGGCAAGACGCAATACCGAGCGCGTGGCCTGCACGGGAATGATACCGCTGGCCCCGAGTTCCACCGCCTTCTGGATGATCCAGTCCATCTTGTCGCCGCTTGCCAGCGCTTGCACCAGGACGATATCGAGCGGCGGCTCCCGGCTTACTTCCTGCCATTGGCCGTCGACCGCCACCGCCAGAGACGCACGAACGTCGAGCCGCGCATGCAATTCGCCACCGCTTCCGTCAAACAGCGCCACGGGATCACCGCTTCCGAGGCGTAAAACCTTCAGGGCGTGATGCGCGGCGGCAGGCGGAAGCCCGACTTCTCCCCCGTGTGGTAAAACCCCGGGAAAATAAAAACGGGGAACCATTTCAAATGACAAAAAACAATATAATAACACGTTGAATAACAAGTAATTATTTGCATTTCACATCCAGCGGGACGTGTAACGGCGCCAAATTCAAGGCGTTATTTTTCAAACCGGAGCCGGTTTTACGATGAAAGCGATGATTCTTGCCGCAGGCCGGGGCGAACGTATGCGCCCGCTCACCGACCATTGCCCGAAGCCACTACTTGCCGCAGGCGGCAAGCCGTTGATTGTCCGGCATATCGAGCGTCTGGCTGCCGCAGGGATTACCGATCTCGTCATCAACCACGCCCACCTTGGGCAACTGCTCGAAGCGGCGCTCGGCGACGGGAGCGCTCTCGGCGTCCGCATTTGCTGGTCGCCTGAACCTCCGGGCGCATTGGAGACGGCGGGCGGCATCCGTCAGGCCATCCGGTTTCTTGGGGAAAATCCTTTTATCGCCGTCAATGGCGACATTTATTGCGAAGCGGATTTTGCGTCGCTGGCCCGGATTTCCGCGCGTCTCTCCCCGGATGGAGACCTCGCCCATCTTCTTTTGATCGACAACCCCGACCATAACCCACGGGGCGACTTCGCGCTCGTCGAGGGGCGCGTGCGCGCAGATGAGGAACCACGCCTGACCTTTTCCGGTATTGCCGCTTACCATCCTGCCCTTTTCGCCCCGCTCGAAGCAGGCAAACCCGCCCGCCTTGCCCCGTTGCTGCGTGGCGCGATGGGCGCGAATTGCGTCAGCGGCGAACACTATCGTGGGCGATGGATCGATGTCGGAACGCCGGAGCGTCTCGCGCAACTGGATGCCAGCCTGCGCGGCCGCATTGGGCCCGTACGCTGACGACGGGATGGCCTGGACGGCCCGAAGTCACTCCTCCATGTGACCGGAACCCGGCGGATACAGCGTCAGGTGACGGTTATAGAATCCCTTTGGGCGTTCATTGTGACGGCTGATGTTGATTAGTGTGGCATTGGGCAATTCCCGATGCAGGAATTCGAGAGCTACCATTTCATCCCTTGCATCGAACGCATCGGCCGCTTCCTCGATGAACACCCACTGCGGTTGGTGCAGGAAAAGCCGCGCAATGCCAAGCCGCTGTTGCGTACGCAAGGGCAATACCCACGCCCAGTCTTCGGAATCGCCGAGCCGGGATTGCAGCCAGCCGATACCGGCGCACTCCAGCGCCCAGTGGAGGACGCTTTCCTTGTACTGACCGCCGGGGTACGGATAGGCCAGCACCGCACGCAAGGTGCCGGCGTGCAGGTAGGGACGCTGGGCCACGAATACGATGTCGTGTCCGGCCGGTAAAAACACTTCGCCGCGCCCCCACGGCCACAGTCCTGCTACCGCCTTGAACAAGGCTCCTGTCACAGACGGGTCCCCCGTCACCAGGATGCGTTCGCCATGACGCACGACGAAATTGAAATCGGCCAGCAAAGATTGCCCGTCCGCGTTGTCGAGGCAAAGACGCCTCATTTCCAGTTCCGCCCTGCCGGTACGACTCAATTCGATATGGTTTGCGCCATGCCCGTCTTCACCGGCTTCGCGTTCGAGCCGTTCCATGCCTTCGCAAAAGGTGATGACGCGGTAGATCGAGGCGCGGCAACGCGCGATTTCGCCAAGGTTATCGATTGGCCATGACAGGGCGGAAGTCAGGCGCTGAAAGGCTTGCGCGGCCTGCATCAGCAGCCCCAGGGTCATGATGCCGGCAACGTATTGCGGCGCGGCGACCAGGATCGGAAAAACGGGCAACAGCGTCCCATAGCCGGTGGAAAAGGAAACAATGCCCAGATAAGCCAGGGTCTGGCGGTTCCAGCCCAGGCCGACATCAGCAAAGAGGCGTCCGGCATGGCGGCGCTCGCTCGGCCCCCCATGCGTGAGCGCAATCGCCTCGGAATGTTCGCGCATCCGCGCAAGGCCGAAACGCAGGTTGGCCTCCACGGTCTGCAGGCGATTGGTGGCACGGATGAGCGGCCTCCCGAGCGTAAGGCCAAGTGCGGAACCCGCGCCCGCGTACAAAAAGGCCATCAACACCATGTAGCCAGGTATGGAAACGGAAGTACCCGGCAGCGGCGCGCTCCCCGAAACACTAAGCAGAATATCCACGAAACTGCCCAGGATCAGCACGGAAAACAGCAACGAATGGGCCAGCCCGATGGCGACTTCGGTAGCAATTTTTACATCTTCGGCAATACGCCCATCCGGGTTGTCGTGTTCTCCGCCGACGAGTTGGAGCCTGTAATGATGGGCATTCGCCAGCCATCGATCGAGCAGCAACCCGGTAAGCCAGCGCCGCCAGTCGAGTTGCAGCCAACGTTTGGCCGTCAGGTGCAATGCCGTCACCGCCATTGTGAGAATGAAAATCAGCGCAAAAGTCAGTACCAGCCTGAACAGTTCAGTACGCTGCCGGTTTTCGAGCGCATCGAACAGGTCCCGATGCCAATAACTGATCCAGATCGCAAGCACCACTTGGGCAATGGTCAGTACCAACAGCAACAGGGATGCGCCGCGGACCGTCCATTTGTTTCCGGCATTGTTCCAATAGTCGACCGCCAGGCACAGGAAACGGCGGCCTGACCGCAAGCCGGATCGGGGCAGGGCGATACCGTCAGCTTTCATCGCGCACCATCTCGGCGGCGATTTTTGCGGCGCCCCTGAGTCCCAGCAATTCGTCGCGCACCACATAAAGCGGGATGCGTGCCAGCACTGTGCCCATCGACGGGTGATCGCGGAACACTTCGATGAGTTCCGGCGCACGCATGAACGGCAAGATGCGCGAAACAATGCCCCCCGTCAGATAAACCCCGCCGCGCGCGAGTACGGTCAGCCCCAGATTGGCTGCGGCGGCAACCAGTATCCGGGCAAAAAACCGCAAGGTTTCTGTGGCAATGGTTTCACCTGCCGATGCGGCGGTCCCAATGTCTGCCGCATCCCTGGAAAGTGGCGCCCCGGGCGGCAGTCCGGCGACAAAACGGTAAAGGCGCTCGATTCCACGCCCGGAAAGCAGCATCTCGATGTTCACGCGCCCATGTTCGGCCAGCAGTGCCTCGAACAAGGCCAGTTCGCGGGCAGACCGTGGCGCAAAATCCGCCAGCCCTCCCTGGCTTGGAAAAACCAGGGGATGACTCAATTCGCCGGACGATATAGCCATTCCGAATCCGGTTCCGGGGCCGAGCAGCGCCCGCACACCTTGCGCATCGGGAACACCGGGATGAAGGACGATAATTCTGTCATCGCTGAGGCAGGCAAGACCGTGCGCCTGTGCGGCAAAGTCGTTGATGAGACGCACCCGTGAGAACCTGAATTGCCCGCACAGGCGTTCAGTATCCATCTCCCAGGGCAGATTGGTCATGCGTAGCCGCTGGCCTTCGAGCTCCCCG
Source organism: Azoarcus sp. (assembly GCA_031274995.1). GTDB lineage: Bacteria > Pseudomonadota > Gammaproteobacteria > Burkholderiales > Rhodocyclaceae > WRNU01. The sequence goes on along the minus strand of JAISPJ010000065.1, from coordinate 9,422 downwards.
GCCACGGCGAGACAGGCCACGTCCGGTCTTCCTTCGTCCTTTCCCTTATCCAGGAACGCTTCGATGAGTGATTCGATGCCGGCATGATCCGCGCACGGCATTTCCTGGTGGCGCAGGACATGCAAGGTATCTGCGCGCGTACGGCCAAGAAGCAACCGTGCGCGCGTGCCGCCAATGTCTGCCGCCAGAACGAGAGTTTCTTCCGTACTGCCCATAACCCCCTAATCATATAACGGCATGTTCACTTCTGCCGTGACAGAAAAATGAATGAACTTCAAACTGCCCCGGCGTCAATGCCGGAGGTTACGCTTGACATGTGCCAAATAAGATTGCCCCAATGTGGCAGCGAGAGATTTTTTGATAAAAGTATCACGGTTGCTATTTTATCGTCCTTATTGACGGAGAACTTTTCATTGATAATCCTCTGCAATGTCAAGACTGGGGTAGAGTGGTATGGATCATGGGGTGAGACATGGCTCTTAATTCCGCGAGAACGCTCAATTTCAAAGTTTCCTTGTTCTTTGTGGCCATTTCAGTCGGTCTCGTTGTTGTCCTGACAGTAATCACATTTTTTGCTTTCCGCCAGTTCTCCATCAGTACCGCGACGGGACATCTGCGCACGGCAGCGGAAATTGTCCGGGTACATCTGACCGAATCAATGATTAATGGAACCATTGATAAGCGCCAGACCTTTTTGCTTCGCCTCGCAGAGGTACAAAACCTCAAAACTGCCCGCGTGGTTCGTTCCCCTGTTCTGGAAATGCAATTTGGTGAAAACCGCAAGGGTGAATATTTGCCCGATGCGATTGAAAAAAAGGTTTTGAAAACAGGAGAACCGTTATTTAAACTTACTGAAAATAATGGAGAAATCATTTTTCGTGGCACAATTCCCTATATTGCCAATATAGAAGGAAGCCCCAATTGCCTGCAATGTCATAAAGCAAAACCTGGCGATGTCCTTGGCGCAATATCGATGACCATGTCCATTACTTCCCTGCGCCACAACAGTATCATCACTGTTGCTGGCATTATCGGGGTCGTGATCGTCGCTGTGATCGTGCTGTTCATCCTTTTATACTACTTGCTCAAACCCATCTCGGAGACCGCCAGTGATATTGAGCGTGCGGTACAGAATGCCATCGACGGTAATTTCAGGAGTGAGATCAAAAAACAGACAAATGATGAAATTGGCAAGATTGCCAATGATATGAATCGGTTACTCAAATTCCTGAGTGAAGGTCTGGACAAGATGGACAATTATATATCGCAATTGGTTGACCGTAAACAGTCCAAGCATGAAAACCAGTTGCTAGCGACCATCGATATGGTCAAGAACATGACACAAATTTCCAAATACAAGAATGCTATTGAAGAAGATGACACAAAACAGGATGTTTACCAACGTCTTATCAGGACGCTCAATACCCGGTTTTTCAGGGAGCAAGGCGAATTTTCTATTTTTGAGGTTTCCAATAACGGTAATGAACTTTATCAGGTACCCCACGGCTTGGGTTTGGATACATCCTGCCGCTGGTGTCAGCAGAAAATCCTGTCCTGCCCGAGAAGTTGCCGGGTTTTTCATACCGCGCACATGATAAACGGTTTGATTCAACCCGATATCTGCTACAGCTTCAAGCAGATCGAAGGCGTGGCCGATTTGCAGGGTGATGGCGGGAAGGGGGCCGTCGTGACAGGCAGTGGCGAACAGAAGGAAGGTACGCAGCGCCATTACCCTTTGTGCTTTCCCTTTCTCAAATCCGGCGTGGTGGGCAGCATCGTGCAGATGGTTGTCAAGGAAGAAGACAGGAGCCGTATCCTGGCGGCGCTTCCCTATATCAAGGTGTACATGGCCGACACAGCGCCTGTGCTCGAAGTGCGCCGACTGATGGATACCCTGCGGGAATCCTCGCTACGCGACTCCATGACAGGGCTCAACAACCGGCGCTTCCTGGAAGAATACATCGACACCCTGACCGCCAGCACGCGGCGCAAGCAAACGCGCATCGCCGTCCTGATGCTCGACATGGATCATTTCAAGATGATTAACGATACCTATGGGCACGATGCCGGTGACACAGTGCTGAAAGCTTTTGCGAATGTCATCAAAGAGTCAGTACGGTCTTCGGATATCGTTATCCGCTACGGTGGCGAGGAGTTCATGGTCGTCTTGCAGGATACTTCCAATGCATACGCCTTCAGTGTGGCCGAAAAAATACGCACTACAGTGGAGTCCATGAAGATTCCTCACGGGGAAACCATCCTGCAACGAACCATTTCTATTGGCATAGCCGATTTCCCCGGCGACAGCCATACTTTCTGGCAAGCGGTCAAATTTGCCGATGTTGCCCTTTACAACGCCAAGGAAGCAGGCCGTAACCGTGTCATGCATTTCACGCGCGACATGTGGAAAGACAGCAATCGGTACTGAAGTATCAATGTAATAAAAATTCCCTCTCCCGCAAGCAGGAGAGGGAATGGAGTGTCGAACCAAAACCGCTCAGGAACAGAGTCCTCTCAGGTATGCGCAGACAATGCGCCATGCTCTTGCATGTCGTTGCAATCGTCTCTGGGGACGTAGTTGTCGTCTTCGTCGTTATCATCATGATCCGGGCTCAAACGGACATTTTTGGCGACAATGCCCTTATCGCCGCGTGCGGTCACGAACAAGACTTTATCGTCGTAACGCAGGCCGTCGATACTGATGTCGATCAGGTCGCTGGCGTGGAAGAAATAATTGTCGCTTCCAGAAGAGGGTTTGATGAAACCATAACCCTTGCCGGCAATGAGGTTGACAATCGTTCCTTGGCTCTCGACACCTTCGATGAATCCCTCCGGCAGTGTGCGCTGTCCGTTTTCACGGTGCGCGGAGCGCCATTCCCATTCGTTCTGTGTGTTTTGCGGCAGGAACAGATTGTCGATCAGCGGGTCATGCCGCCGGGCGCGATCATCGATCAGGGGTTTCATCAGCACCGGATAATTGACGCGGTCGATCAGGCCGGTTGAGACCTGTGTGCGCATCGTGCGCCCGTCTTCGCGTTCGTATTCAAATTCCCAGCCCAACAGCATCACCCGAGCCCCCAGGGTGTTGAGCTTGCGCACGAGCGGCACGAAATCGCCGTCTCCCGTGATGAGTACGCAGACATCGTAATTCTTGAGGCTGGTCATCTCGTAAGCCTCAAGCGCCAGCCAGACATCAATACGCTTTTCCTCAAAGGAACCGTCAGGACGAAACGCCAGATGCTGCTGGAACAACGCGATATCGGCACGCGTCAAGGCATCTTCGAAAACACGGTCGGAAAACAGGCGATCCTGTTCCGACGCCTGCTGCGCAGTCAAACGTCCCTGGAAATATGCTGCATCTACAATCTGGCAACGGCTGGGCGAAATGCCCTCGCGCTGCGCAACCTCTGAAATGATAAAATCATGCACCCCCCGAAACGATAAACGGGCGTGCCGCTCATGTTGGTACACGTAATAGCTGCTGACCTTAAAAAAGTAAGCGCCATCATAGAACACCGCAATCCGGCAAATGTCTTTCTCTCTCATTTGTTTTTCCCGCCTAAAAAAACACCACTCAACATACCGAACTGAAGAACGGCCTCCAGTTACGACATACCATGCCCGGACATCTTCCTCCTACCGGGCGAACAAACGGCTTGCATCCCCCTCAAGCGCGCCGCCAACACGTTCCCTGGGGTTCATCCTCAAGGATGATGCCTGCGGCAAGCAATTCAGCACGTATGCGATCCGCCTCGGCAAAGTCGCGCGCTTTTCTGGCTGCCGCACGGGCGGCAATGTGCGCTTCGATCACGCCAACATCCCATCCCGAAACCCCGTTTCTGGACCCGGACCGAAGAAACTCGCCAGACTCACGGTGGAGCAGCCCTAACACCTGTGCCAGTGCGCGAACTTGCCCTGCAAGCCTGATGTCTCCGCCGCGATTGGCTTCGTTGACCAAATCGAAGAGCACTGCCAGAGCTTCGGCAGTATTAAAGTCTTCGTCCATCGCTGCGCGAAAACGTTCCCCCCAAATGCTTGACCAGTCTATTTCCGGCGTTTCTTGGGGAGGAACCGCTTTGACGGCATTATACAGCCGCACAAGCGCCTGACGGGCGTCATCGAGGTGTACGCCGGAGTAACTGAGAGGGCCGCGATAGTGCGTGCGCAGCATGAAAAAACGAATGACTTCCGGGTCGTATTTGTTAAGCACATCGCGGATCGTGGCGAAATTGCCGAGCGATTTCGACATTTTTTCATCGTCGACGCGCACGAACCCGTTGTGCATCCAGTAATTTACGAAGCATGAGCCATGCGCCCCTTCAGACTGGGCAATTTCGTTTTCATGGTGCGGAAACTGGAGGTCTTGCCCGCCACCGTGAATATCGAAGTGGTTGCCAAGCAATCTTGAACTCATCGCCGAGCACTCGATGTGCCAACCCGGCCTCCCGCGTCCCCAGGGCGAATCCCACTTCGCCTCCTCCGGCTCATCAATCTTGGCCTGTTTCCACAGCACGAAGTCGAGTGGGTCGTTCTTGCCGCCAACGATGCCTGCCCGTTCGCCAGTGCGCAGTTCATCCACCGATTTGCCCGACAGATGCCCGTAATTCGGAAAACGGCGCACCGCGTAACACACGTCGCCATTGGCAGCAACGTAAGCCAGCCCCTTTTCTTCCAGCACTGAAATCAACGCCTGCATGTCAGCGACGAAATCGGTCGCCCTCGGCTCGAAATCAGGGCGCAGTACCCCGAGGGCGTCCGCGTCCTCGTGCATTGCTGTGATGAAACGATCTGTCAGGGCGCGGATTGTTTCGCCGTTTTCCTGCGCGCGACGAATGATCTTGTCGTCGATGTCGGTAATGTTGCGCACGTAGCGCACCCCGTAGCCGCACGCCCGCAACCAGCGCACCACCATGTCGAAGACCACCATCACCCGCGCGTGGCCAAGGTGGCAGTAGTCGTATACCGTCATACCACACACGTATACCCCGACGCGTCCGGGTTCGATGGGATTAAAAACTTCTTTGCTACGGCTGAAAGAATTATAAATAGTGAGCATGGAAACTCTGAAGAAAAACGCTATAACACAATATATCGGCACCAAAATGTATTTTCGTTTTGAACGCGGAAGAGTTGTTGCTAAAATCCAGCGCTGTCCGAAGATGTTTTCCGAAAGTATAACACGGACAGGTGCGCCATTTCCCACTGGCATGTCATTTTCCCCGTCAGGCAGTCTGCCCGCAAACCTTTTCAGCTTTCCAGGAGCTTTCATGATCCGGCAACTCCTTGTTTCCCTGGCCTGCGGTCTTTGCGCTCTCGTCGCCCAAGCCGCCAATCCGGTGGTGGAACTCAGGACCAATCTTGGTGAGATTGTGCTTGAACTCAACGCAGAGCTTGCCCCCAAGACAGTCGCCAATTTCCTGCGCTACGTCCGGGATGGTTACTACAACGGCACGATTTTCCACCGTGTCATCGAAGGTTTCATGATCCAGGGCGGCGGCATGGACGAAACGCTCATGGAAAAACAGCCCCGTGCGCCCATCGAAAATGAAGCCGGCAACGGTTTGAAGAACGAAACCGGAACCGTGGCGATGGCACGTACCGATGATCCACATTCCGCGAGAGCGCAGTTCTTCATCAACGTGGCCGACAACGAGTTTCTCAACTTCCGTGCCCCCGATTCGAAAAGATGGGGTTATGCCGTGTTCGGCAAGGTGGTCAGGGGCATGGACATCGTGCGGAAAATCGAAAAGCGCCAGACCCGTTCCCAGGGTATGCACGGGAACGTTCCTGACAACGCGGTTGTCATCGAATCGGCCCGTGTCCTTGAAAGCGTGGCTGTCCCGGCAGACAACCCCTCTGGCGTTACGGACGGCAAGGCCAAGGCCGCCTCTCCGGCCAAACGCAATACAACCCGGTAAGACCGAGGAGCCACCCATGGCAGTCAAACTTCATACAAACCACGGAGTCATCACACTTGAACTCGATGCGGACAAGGCCCCTGTCACTGTCGAAAACTTTCTTGGCTACGTCGCTTCCGGCCACTACGAAAACACCATATTTCATCGTGTCATCGACGGTTTCATGATTCAGGGCGGTGGTTTCGGGCCGGGGATGAAAGAAAAACCGACCCGCGATTCCATCAAGAACGAAGCCGATAACGGACTCAAGAACGTTCGCGGGACCATTGCCATGGCCCGTACCAACGATCCGCATTCCGCAACCGCGCAATTCTTCATCAACGTCGTTGACAATGCCTTTCTCGACTTCCGCGCCCCCAACCCGGATGGCTGGGGTTATTGCGTATTCGGCCATGTCAGCGACGGTTTGGAGGTCGTCGACAAAATCCGCAAAGTTACTACCGGAAACAAAGGCTTTCATCAGGATGTTCCCAAAGAAGACATCGTTATCAAACTCGCCGAAATTATCTGAGCTCACGTCAGGCGATGCTTTCGCGCCGATGCGGGTAGCGGGAGCCATTCCTGCGCCGCGGCTGCCTGCCTTGTTCGTGGCTGACTTGCATCTGACCGAAAAACGTCCGCAGGCATCTGCCGCTTTCTTCGACTTTTTCTCAGGACCGGCACGGCAGGCAGGCAGCGTATTCATCCTCGGCGACCTGTTTGAATACTGGGTCGGCGACGACGATATCGAATCGGCTTTCAACCGGAGCATATGTGAAGCCCTGAGTGCGGCCACCGCTGCCGGAACTGTCGTTTATTTCATGGCGGGCAACCGTGACTTCCTCGCCGGAGAAGGCTTTGCCCATGCCAGTGGCGCACGGCTTCTTGCCGACATGGTTTCGATCCGTTTCGCCACGCGGACACTGCTGCTTTCCCACGGCGACTCGCTGTGTACCGATGACCATGACTACCAGGCTTTCTGCCTCCAGGTGCGTGACCGCGAGTGGCAAGCTGGATTTCTTGCCGAACCGCTGGACGAGCGGCGGAACTTCATCAAAAAACTGCGTGAACGGAGCGAGGCCGCTAAACAAGGAAAATGCGCGGAAATCATGGATGTCAACGCCGACGCGGTCGTCAGTCTGTTGCGTTCGCACGCCTATCCCACACTCATCCACGGTCACACGCATCGTCCGGCGCACCATACTTACCTGATAGACGGTCATCGCTGCGAACGCCACGTACTCCCCGATTGGCGCGATCACGCTGTCTGGCTGGCCTTCGACGGAAGCGAATTTAGCGTGTGTTCCGGCGTGGAATCTTTGCCTTAGAACATTTTCTGTTTGCAGGTCTGCTTTCCACGTAGCGAGCGTGGATGGCTGTAAATCAGATCTCGATGTTATCGATCAATCGCGTCGTTCCCAGCCGGGCTGCGGCGAGTACGACCAACGGCTCTTCCGGTTCCTTCGGCGCTTGCAGGTCGGTGCGGCGGCGCACGGTCAAATAATCCGGTTTCCAGCCGTTTTGTTCCAACTCGGTGAGCGCGGCCGCCTCGAGGCGGGCGAAATCACCCGCCCCTTGGCGCACGGCCTCGGCGATGAAGGAGAGTTGCCGGTACAGGCGCGGCGCTTCGGCGCGCTCTTCCATTGTCAGGTAACCGTTGCGCGAAGACTGCGCCAATCCATCGGCGGCGCGAGTGGTGTCCAGGGCGATGATATCGATGGGCAAGGCCAGTTCACGCACCATGTTTTTCAATACCATGACCTGCTGGTAATCTTTTTTGCCGAAAATGGCACCGTCGGGCTGAACGATATTGAAGAGTTTGAGCACGATGGTTGCCACGCCCCGGAAATGGCCGGGACGGAAAGCGCCTTCGAGAATGGAGGCGTGTACTGGATCGGGTTCGACGCAGTAACGCTGCGGTTGCGGGTACATCACCGCTTCATCCGGGGCGAACAAGTGATCGACACCGGCGGCAGCGAGCTTTTCACAGTCGGCCTCGAATGTGCGCGGGTATTTGTCAAAATCCTCACCCTGGCCAAATTGCAGGCGGTTGACGAAAACGCTGGCGATGACGGCATCAATACCGGCATGTTGTCGGGCTGCCTGCACGAGCGCGATATGCCCATCGTGCAGATTGCCCATCGTGGGGACGAACGCGACACGTCCGGCCACGGCACGCGCCTCGCGTAAAGAAGCAATGGAAGCATGGATACGCATGTTTCCGTTCTCAGTAACAGTGTTCCGGCGCGGGAAAGCTGCCATCCCTGACCGAAGCGACATAAGCCGAGACGGCTTCCTCGATGGAAGCGGCTCCCTGCATGAAGTTGCGCACGAAACGCGCCATTTTGCCCGGGAAGACGCCAAGCATATCGTGCATCACCAGTACCTGGCCGTGGCACCCTCGCCCCGCGCCAATGCCGATGGTGGCCACCGTCGTCGTCGCGGCGGTGATTTCTCCGGCCAGCGCGGCGGGGATCATCTCCATCACGAGCAAGGCCGCGCCCGCCTGTTCCAGCGCCAGTGCGTCGGCCTTGAGATGCGCTGCCCCGGCGTCGGTGCGTCCCTGCACACGGTATCCGCCCAACTGGTGCACCGACTGCGGGGTCAGGCCGATATGGGCGCAGACCGGCACGCCACGCTCGACCAGAAAACGCACGGTCTCGGCCATGATCTCACCGCCTTCGAGCTTTACCATCTGTGCGCCCGCCGCCATCAGGCGGACGGCGCTCCGCATGGCTTTGGCGGGATTTTCCTGATAACTGCCAAAGGGCAGGTCACTGAGGACGAATGCGCGTTCCGCGCCCCGGCACACACATTCGGTGTGATAGACCATGTGATCGAGCGTGACGGGCAGCGTACTTTTTTGCCCCTGGATGGTGTTGCCGAGCGAATCACCGATCAGGATGGTATCGACACCGCAGCGGTCGAACAGCGCGGCGAAGCTGGCGTCGTAACAGGTCAGCATGGCGATCTTGCGGCCTTCGGCGCGCATCTTGCCCAACTCGACAAGGGTGACAGGCTTTGTGTCCTGGAGGTAAGTCATGGCGTGCTTCCTTCCCTTTGGGATGGGCAGGCAGTTTCGGGTAAAGCGGGGCGATGCGCAAGTACCCGTTTTCAGCTATTCGCCCCTTAAGGATTGTTCCGGGCAGCGTTTGTGGGGTGATGGCCTCCGGGATTTCACCCGCCCAGATACGCGGCCTTGATTTCCGGCTTGTGCAGCAGTTCTTCGGCGGGGCCTTCGGCGACGATTTCGCCGGTGTCGAGCACGTAGCCGCGATCCGCCACTTTCAGGGCGAGGTGCGCGTTTTGTTCGACCACGATAATGGTCAGGCCCTCGGCGTTGAGTCTTTTCAGCGTGCGGAACAGGTCGTACATGATGAGCGGGGCGAGGCCCATCGAAGGCTCGTCGAGCAGCAGCACGGAACATTTCGTCATCAGCGCACGGCCCACGGCGAGCATTTGCTGTTCGCCGCCGGAAAGGGTGTCGCTGCGTTGCTGCGCCCGTTCCGCGAGGCGCGGGAACAG
>JAISPJ010000097.1 GCA_031274995.1 Azoarcus sp. | reverse complement strand
GTTCGCTGAGCTGGATGAAACTTTCTTTTACTCCCGCCGAATCTCATTTATTTGTGTCTCTATACTTTGCCAAATCTGAATTTTCGCGCTAGAATTAGCAAGCTTTGGGGGGGCTTTGGTTTTGGCCTTCCTTTCCGGTCAGAAGTCAACGGGATGGGCGTTACGCCCATTTTTTATTTGTATTTGCGGGGGAAAGGTGCGGGAACTCACCGAACTGATTGAGCAGGTCGTAACCGGACTCGGGTTTGAACTCGTGACGGTCGAAGGCTCGCCACACGGGAAGCTGCTGCGCGTGTTCATCGACATCGCGCAGGGGATTACCGTGGACGACTGCGAGGCGGTCAGCCATCAGCTCACCCGCGTGCTCGAGGTCGAAAATATTGACTTCGCCCGGCTCGAAGTCTCTTCGCCGGGGCTTGACCGCCCGCTCGTCAAACCCGCTGACTTCGAACGTTTCGCCGGGGCCGATATCCGGTTACGCACCCGCGTCCCGGTCGGCAATCAACGTAATTTTACTGGCGTGCTCAAGGGCCTGCGCGATGGCGCGGTCACTGTCGATACCGAAAAAGGGGAGCTTCTGGTCGCCTTCGACGATGTCGAGAAAGCACGTCTGGTCCCAAAATTTTGAATCCCGGAGGTTTCACAGTCATGAGCCGCGAAATCCTGTTGCTTGTCGATGCTCTGGCACGCGAGAAGAACGTCGCCAAGGACATCGTATTCTCCGCTCTCGAATCGGCACTGTCCTCCGCAACCAAGAAGCGCGTCCACGACAGTGCCGACGTGCGAGTCAGCATCGACCGTGACACCGGCGACTACGAGTCATTCCGGCGCTGGATTGTGAAGCTGGACGAAGAGGTCAACAACGACGAAGCCGAAATGGGCATTATCGACGCGCGTGAGCTTCAGCCGGACATCGAACTGGGCGAATACATCGAGGAACCGCTCGAACCCATCGACTTCGGGCGCATCGGCGCACAAGCGGCCAAACAGGTCATCCTGCAAAAAATCCGGGACGCCGAACGCGAACAAGTATTGAACGACTTTCTGGATCGCGAGGAATTTCTCGTCTCCGGCACAATCAAGCGCGTCGAGCGCGGAAACGCGATCATCGAAGTGGGCCGCATGGAAGCGGTGCTGCCGCGCGACCAGCAAATCCCGCGCGAAAATCTGCGTTCCGGCGACCGGGTCAAGGCTTTCCTGCTCAGGATCGACCGGGACGTGCGCGGCCCGCAGTTGATCCTGTCGCGCACTGTGCCCGAATTCCTGATGAAGCTCTTTGAACTGGAAGTACCCGAAATCGAGGACGGCCTGCTCGAAATAAAGGCATGCGCCCGCGACCCCGGCCTGCGCGCCAAGATTGCCGTCAAGGCAAACGACCAGCGCATCGATCCGGTAGGAACCTGCGTGGGGCTACGCGGTTCAAGGGTCACGGCAGTGCGCGGCGAAATCAGCAGCGAACAGATCGACATCATCGTCTGGGCATCCGATCCGGCCCAGTTCGTCATTGCCGCCCTCCAGCCCGCCGAAGTCGTCTCCATCGTCGTCGATGAGGAAGCGCACGCGATGGACGTGGTGGTCGACGAAGCCAATCTCGCCATCGCCATCGGCCGCAACGGCCAGAACGTCAAACTCGCCTCCGAGTTGACCGGCTGGACGATCAACCTGATGAGCGAACAGGAATCCGCCGCCCGCACCGAACAGGAGCACGGGGAATTGCGGACGCTTTTCATGAACAAGCTCGATGTTGACGAAGATGTCGCCAACATCCTGATCGAAGAAGGTTTTTCCTCGCTCGAAGAAGTCGCCTACGTGCCACTGGCCGAGATGCTCGAAATCGATGATTTCGACGAAGCCACTGTCAACGAACTGCGCAACCGCGCACGCGACGTGTTGCTGACCGAAGCCATCGTCACCGAAGAACAGATCGAAGGCATTGCCGGTGACCTGCTCGCCCTGGACGGCATGGACAAGGCCCTGGCGGCCAAGCTCGCCAGCCACGATGTCCGTACCCGCGACGATCTGGCTGACCTTGCTGTCGATGAACTGGTCGAGTTGACCGATATTGCCGCGGAACATGCCAGCGCGCTGATCTCTGTCGCGCGGGCACACTGGTTCGCGCAAAAATGATGAAAAGAGGGGCGCAAAGATGGAAGGGATAAGTGTCACTCAATTTGCCGGCGAACTGAAAATGTCGGCAGTCATACTGCTGGAACAACTCAAGTGCGCCGGGGTCGATAAATACAATGAACAGGACTTGCTCACCGAGCAGGACAAATCGCGCCTGCTTGACTATCTGCGTGAATCGCACGGCAGTGCCAGAAAAGGAAAAATTACCCTGACCCGCAAGCAGACTTCCGAAATTCGCTCTACCGATTCAACTGGCCGCGCCCGCACGGTGCAGGTAGAAGTCCGCAAGAAACGTGTCTTTGTCAAACGCGACGAATTGGCCGAGGCCGCCACGCCTGAAGAAGTGCCTGCCGCCATGCCGGAACCCTCCGAATTCGTCACGGCTTCCGTGCCGCAACCAATAATGGAACCCGCCGCAGGCGTCCAGCCTTCTGAGGCACCGTCTCTCGAAACAACCCCGGCCCCGATTCCCGAACCCCTGCCCGCTCCCGTCGAATCTCCGGCATCTGCCGTCGAAACCACGCCGGAAGAAGCGTCCGTCAAGGCCAGGAAAACAACACGCGCAGACAAACAGGCAGCCCCCGACAAACCCGCCAGAAGCCATAAACAAAGCGAGCCGTCACAGCCACCGACTGCCACTGCCCCCATCCTGAGCGACGAAGAACTCGCTGCGCGCGCGCAGGAATCGCACCGTCACAGTGAATTGCGCAAACGGCAACAGGCTGACCTGCGTGCCCGTCAGGAGCGTGAAGCTGCCGTCAAGACCGCCGCCGAAATCCGTCGGCAGGAAGAAGAAGCCCGCCTGCGCGCCATGCAACAACCCGCGCAGCAACCGCAATCCAAGGCAACCCCCGGCACGCCTGCCGCTGCCAAACCACCCCAGAACAAAAAAAGCACCACGGGCACGCTGCATCGCCCGGCCAAGAGCGGCGAGAACAAACCCGTCCGGGAAAAGCCCTCACGTGACGCCAGCAGCAGCAACGCCCGCGACGGCGAAAGCGGCAACAAACGCCGTGGCGGCATCAAGACCCGTGGCGATGTCGGCGGCACCTCCACCGGAAGCACCTGGCGCGGGGCCAAGGGCGGTGGGCGCCACGGCGGCGGGCGCGCCGAAGAACGCGCCTCCTTTCAGGCGCCGACTGAACCCATCGTGCGCGAAGTGCACGTACCGGAAACCATCACCGTGGCCGATCTCGCCCACAAGATGGCCGTCAAGGCTGCTGAAGTCATCAAGACCCTGATGAAAATGGGCATGATGGTGACGATCAACCAGACACTCGACCAGGAAACAGCGATGATCGTCGTCGAAGACCTGGGCCACAAGGCACTGGCCGCCAAGCTCGACGATCCCGATGCCTTCCTGACCGAGCACGACGAACACAAAGACTACACGGTTCTCCCGCGCCCCCCGGTCGTCACGGTCATGGGACACGTCGACCACGGCAAAACCTCGTTGCTGGACTTCATCCGCCGCACCAAGGTTGCTGCGGGCGAAACGGGTGGCATCACCCAGCACATCGGCGCATACCATGTGGAAACCCCACGCGGCATGATTACCTTCCTCGACACCCCGGGCCATGAAGCGTTTACCGCCATGCGCGCGCGCGGCGCGCAGGCCACCGATATCGTCATCCTCGTCGTCGCTGCCGATGACGGCGTGATGCCGCAGACGCGCGAAGCCATCCACCACGCCAAAGCCGCGGGGGTTCCCGTCGTCGTCGCCATCACCAAGATCGACAAACCGTCGGCCAACGTCGAAAAGGTCAAACAGGAACTCATCGCCGAGGAAGTCGTTCCAGAAGAATATGGCGGCGACACCCTGTTCGCGGCCGTTTCCGCCAAGAGCGGGGCCGGCATCGACGAATTGCTCGAAATCGTCCTGCTTCAGGCCGACGTGCTCGAACTCACGGCCCCGACCGACGCTCCCGCCAAAGGACTGATCGTCGAAGCGCGGCTGGACAAGGGACGCGGCCCGGTGGCATCGCTCCTCGTCCAGTCCGGCACGTTGCGCCGTGGCGATGTCATACTCGCCGGAGCCACCTTCGGCCATATCCGCGCCATGCTCGACGAAAACGGCAAAAACATCGAGGAAGCCGGCCCCTCCATCCCGGTCGAAATCCTCGGCCTCTCGGACGTTCCGGCGGCAGGTGACGAAACCATCGTGCTTACCGACGAAAAGAAAGCGCGCGAAATCGCCCTCTTCCGCCAAGGTAAATTCCGCGACGTCAAACTTGCCAAACAACAAGCCGCCAAACTCGAAAACATGTTCGAGCAAATCGGCGAGGGTGAAGTCAGGAGCCTGGCCCTCATCATCAAGGCCGACGTGCAAGGCTCGCAGGAAGCCCTGTCGCAATCCCTGCAAAAACTCTCCACCGGTGAAGTGCGCGTGCGGGTCATTCACGCAGGCGTGGGCGCAATCACCGAATCCGACGTTAATCTCGCGCAAGCCTCCGGCGCGGTCATTATCGGTTTCAACACCCGGGCGGACGCCAGCGCGCGAAAACTTGCCGAAGGCTTCGGCGTCGACATCCGCTACTACAACATCATCTACGATGCCGTCGACGAGGTGAAAGCCGCCCTCTCCGGCATGCTCTCTCCTGAAAAACGCGAAGAGGTCATCGGCATGGTCGAAATCCGTCAGGTCTTCGCCATATCCAAAGTGGGTTCAGTGGCCGGCTGCTACGTACTCGAAGGAGCGGTACGGCGCAGTGCTTCCGTCAGGCTGCTGCGCAGCCACACCGTCATATGGACGGGTGAGCTCGAATCGCTCAAACGCTTCAAGGACGATGCCAGGGAAGTCAGGGCCGGATACGAATGCGGCCTCCAGCTCCGGGGCTACAACGACATACATTCGGGTGACCAGCTTGAAGTGTTTGAAATCCGCGAAGTGGCAAGGATGCTCTGACCGATGCCGAAAGAGTATTCACGCGGCCAGCGCGTGGCCGGGCAAATTCGCCGCGAACTGGCTGATCTGATCCGTCAGGAAGTCAAAGACCCCAGGGTAAACCTCATCTCGCTCACCGAGGTCGAACTCTCCCCCGACTACGCCCACGCAAAGATTTTCCTCACCGCAATGGGCGGCACGGCCAGCGCCCCGGAAGTTCTCGAAGGGCTACGGCACGCGGCCGGTTTTCTGCGCCGTGAACTCGGCAGGAGAATCCGCATCCACACCCTGCCCGAACTGCATTTCCACTACGATAGCTCCGTAGAAGAAGGCAGCCGCCTGTCGCAGTTGATCGACCAGACTGTGCGCGAAGACGCGGCCCGCGCCCAGGCAATAGACGAAAACCCGAGCACCGATCACTGATCCTTCCCGATGCCCGCCGCCCCGCCCACTCGCCGCGCCGTTGACGGCGTGCTGTTGCTCGACAAACCTTCCGGCATCACCTCCAACGCGGCGCTGCAAATCGCGCGAAGGCTTTTTGCCGCGCACAAAGCCGGACACACCGGAACCCTCGACCCGATGGCAAGCGGCCTCCTGCCCCTCACCTTTGGCGAAGCGGCCAAGTTCTCACAAATGCTGCTCGACGCCGGCAAAACCTATGAAGCGGGAATCAGGCTTGGTATCCAAACCGACACGGGCGACGCCGAAGGCAAGACCATATCCGCCCAACCCGTCGCGCTCGATGAAACCCGCCTGCGCACGGTACTCGCAAGGTTCATCGGCGAAATCGAACAAACGCCACCGATGTACTCGGCGCTCAAACGCAATGGCAAACCGCTATACGAATATGCCCGCGCCGGGATCGAAATCGAACGTGCGCCCCGGCGCGTGACCATCACCGAACTGACGCTCCTCGCGTTTCAAAAAGACCGCTTCATCCTCCGGGTAGCATGCAGCAAAGGGGCTTACATCCGCAGCCTGGCGATGGACATTGGAGAAGCACTGGGTTGCGGCGCACATCTCGACGCCCTGCGGCGCATCCGCATCGGAGAATTCGACCTGTCAAACAGCGTCACCCTCGATACGGTCGAAGCCACCGCTCCGGCGCAACGTGACGCCCTGCTGGCGCCAGCCGATGCGTTGCTCATGGGTTTTCCGAAACTCGAACTCGAAAACACCAGCGCGCGGCTGATTTTGCAAGGCCAACCGCTTTGCCCGGCAACGCAGGAAAAGACCCCTGGAGATTGCGTCCGGCTGTACGGCCCGGAGGGATTTCTGGGGCTTGGGCAGTGGAAAGAAGACGGCCAATTATGGCCGAAGAGATTGATTGACACCAGTACGGCGCTCCCCTGACTCCCCTCCCGGTTCCTTGAACTCCCCTTTACAGATGGATATAATCCGCTGTTCCCTTACGAACGAACACAACACAAGAGTAAGCACACATGGCTCTCGACAATGCAACCAAAGCGCAAATCGTTTCTGACTACCAGCGCGCCCAAGGCGACACCGGGTCGCCCGAAGTCCAGGTCGCGCTACTGACCGCGCGCATCAATGGCCTGACCGGCCACTTCAAGGAACACGGCAAAGACCACCACTCCCGCCGTGGCCTGCTGAAGATGGTCAGCCATCGCCGCAAGCTCCTCGACTACCTGAAAGACAGGAATGCCGAGGCTTACCGCAAACTGATCGAACGACTGGGCCTGCGCAAGTAAGGTTCTTGCGCGAGCAACCTCAGCCATTGCCCCGACTCCGACAACGCCCGCCATGACAGAACAGCCGGGACGGCCTCCAAAAGGTCATCCTGGCTTTTGTCATTGCCGATCCAAACAACTTCATTGCCGTGCAGCGCACGGCAATCACGCTTAAAGGAATTTCCCTTGCCTACCTCGACCAAGAAAATCTTCACCTGGGGCAACCACACCGTCACCCTGGAAACCGGCGAAATCGCCCGTCAGGCAGGTGGCGCAGTCGTCGTCACCATGGATGATACCGTCGTGCTCGCCTCCGTCTGCGCATCAAAGGATGTCAAACCCGGACAGGACTTCTTCCCGCTCACTGTCGATTACGTCGAAAAGTTCTACGCTGCCGGCCGCATTCCCGGCGGTTTCTTCAAGCGCGAAGGACGGCCCACCGAGAAAGAAACGCTCACCTCCCGGCTGATCGATCGTCCCATCCGCCCACTTTTTCCGGACGGCTTCTATAACGAAGTCCAGGTCATCGCCCTCGTGCTGTCCCTGAACCCGGAAGTCGACGCGGACATCCCGGCGATGATCGCCGCCTCTGCCGCACTGGCAATCTCTGGCGTCCCCTTCAACGGCCCCCTCGGCGCGGCGCGGATTGGTTACGCCAACGGCCAGTACCTGCTCAACCCCACCACCACCCAACTTGCCGACAGCAAACTCAACCTCGTTGTCGCCGGTACGGAAACAGCAGTGCTGATGGTCGAATCCGAAGCGCAGGAACTCACCGAAGAGGTCATGCTCGGCGCGGTGCTCTACGGTCACGAACAAATGCAGCACGCGATTCGCGCCATCAACGAACTTGTCGAAATCGCGGGCAAACCGGAATGGGACTGGCAGCCTCCGGCCAAGAACGAAGCGCTCATCGCGCACGTCACCGAACTGGCCCGTGCCGGCCTCGAGCAGGCGTTCGCCATCACCAGCAAACAAGAGAGGAGCGCACGCCTCGCCGAAATCGAAAAAGCGACGCTGGCCGCCGTCACCGGGGACACCGACACGCCTGCCTCCGAGAACGAAGTCCGGGAAATCCTCTTCACCCTCGAATCGAATATCGTGCGTGGCCGCATCCTCAACGGCGAACCGCGCATCGACGGCCGCGACACCCGCACCGTGCGCCCGATTGAAATCCGCACCGGCGTACTGCCGCGTACCCACGGTTCAGCCCTGTTTACCCGTGGCGAAACCCAGGCCCTGGTCGTCTCCACGCTCGGCACAGGCCGCGATGAACAAATCATCGACGCCATCGCAGGCGAATACCGCGAAAAATTCATGCTGCACTACAACTTCCCGCCCTTCTGCACGGGCGAGACAGGCCGTTTCGGCGCAACCAAACGCCGTGAAATCGGCCACGGACGGCTTGCCAAGCGTGCGCTGGTCGCTGTGCTGCCCAAGCCCGAAAACTTCAGCTACACCATTCGCCTCGTCTCCGAAATCATGGAATCCAACGGTTCCTCCTCGATGGCCTCGGTCTGCGGCGGCTCGCTCGCGCTGATGGATGCCGGGGTTCCGATCAAGACCCACGTCGCGGGCATCGCGATGGGACTCATCAAGGAAGGCAACCGTTTTGCGGTGCTCACCGACATCCTGGGCGACGAAGATCACCTTGGCGACATGGATTTCAAGGTGGCTGGCACGGAAAATGGCATTACCGCGCTGCAAATGGATATCAAGATACTGGGCATCACCGGGGATATCATGAAAATCGCCCTCGCCCAGGCAGGCGAAGGCCGTCTCCACATCCTCGGCTTGATGAAGCAGTCTATAGAAGGCGCCCGAGGCGAAGTCTCCGAGTACGCCCCGCGCATGATTACGATGAAGATCAACCCGGAAAAAATCCGGGACATCATCGGCAAAGGCGGCTCCGTCATCCGTGCCATGCAGGAAGAGACAGGAACCGTGATCGAAATCGAAGACGACGGCAGCATTACCATCTCCAGCGTCAGCGCCGAAGGCGCGCAGGAGGCGAAGTCCCGCATCGAAGCGATTACCGCCGAAGTCGAAATCGGCAAGGTCTACGAAGGAGTCGTTCAACGGCTGCTCGAATTCGGAGCCATCGTCAACATCCTGCCGGGGCGCGATGGCCTGCTGCACATCTCGCAAATCGCCCATGAGCGCGTCAACAACGTGGCCGACTACGTCAAAGAAGGCCAGACCGTGCGGGTGAAAGTGCTCGAAACCGATGATCGCGGCAAGATCCGCCTCTCCATGAAAGCCCTGCTCGAAGCGCCCAAACCACAAACGCAAGGCGAAGGAGCCTGATAACCGCTGCTTTCTTGACGGACACGCGCACCCTGATTAGAATGTGCGCCTTTCTTCCTCGATAGCTCAGTCGGTAGAGCGACGGACTGTTAATCCGCAGGTCCCTGGTTCGAGCCCAGGTCGAGGAGCCAGACAAAACAAGGGGTTGCAGCGATGCAACCCCTTGTGCTTTTTAGAATAGCGGTTTTGATTTAAGCTTATAGCTTATACAGAGTGAATTGACTTGCCCGAATTTTCCTGTATCCCCGTCTTCGCGGAAATGACCCAGAGAGAGAGGAGAGCGGGGATTCGGAGTGTATTCTCTTGAACCGAAAACGCGCCAGCCATAATCAACGGCATTTTTGCGTGACGTTTATTGGCAAAGTTCCGTATCGGGCCAGATAATACGCGGATTCTCCGCTTCGCGGCCTGCCCAGCCTGCGACGAAGGAACTTTCGCTTTTCCATTTCAGTCTAATTTTATCATGCCTTCCAGATCACGCCCGGCAATGGCTTTTGGCGAGTTTGTCGGTTTCATTGCTGCCTGTATGGCGCTCAGTGCAATGTCGATCGATATCATGCTACCGGCATTACCGCTTCTGCATGCCGATTTCAAACTCGCCGATCCCAATCAGGCACAGTCTGTCATCGCTTTTTTCTTTATCGGGATCGGGGCTTCACAGCTCTTCTACGGACCGCTTGCCGACCGTTTTGGCCGTAAGCCGGTCATCATCGCGGGACTCATCTTGTTCATCTTCGCGGGAGTCCTGACGTTAGTCGCCGATTCCTTCTCCGCTCTGCTCGCGGCGCGCGCCTTGCAGGGTATCGGCGCGGGTGCGCCACGGGTGATGGCGGTCTCATTGGCCCGCGACTGTTATGCGGGCGCACTCATGGCAAGAGTCATGTCATTTGCAGTGATGATTTTCATGATCGTGCCGGTGCTCGCGCCCTCGCTGGGGCAACTCGTTCTGATGATTACACCCGGCTGGCACTGGATGTTCAGTACGCTGGTCGTGGCGGGGGGCATGCTGCTGGTTTGGACAATCACCAGATTGAAGGAGACTCTGCCGACAGATCGCCGCTTGCCGCTCACGCCCCGTTCGGTTTACTCCGCCTACCGGCAAACCCTGACGACCCGCCGTTGCGCTGGATACATGACGGCGCTTTCCCTCGTCTTCGGCGCACATATCGGGTTCATTTATTCGTCACAGCAGATTTTTGTCGGTGTGTTCCATGCCGGACGCAGTTTCCCCCTGCTCTTCGCCGCCATTGCGCTCACCACCGGACTGGCCGCTTTCGTCAATTCAAAACTCGTCCGCCGCGTCGGTATGCGACGCCTCAGCGTGACCGGCCTGATGGCAATCGTCGTCATCAACGTTTTCCACCTGGGAATCGATCTGGCCGGATACGAAACCCTGCTCGTGTTCATGCTGTTGCAAGGGGCAAGCGTGTTCACATTCGGCCTTCTCGCCGCGAATCTCAACGCCTTGGCGATGGAGCCAATGGGCCACATTGCGGGAACGGCTTCATCGATGGTCGGTTTCGTTTCCACGAGCGGCGGAGCATTGATCGGGATGGTGATCGGCCTCATGTTCAACGGCACCGTCATTCCGCTCAACGGGGCGTATGTCGCGCTCGCCCTGGTCTCCCTCGTCATCGCTTATTACACCGAAAAACCGGTACAGGCGCAGAACCCATAAAATCTTATACTTCGCCTACAATCAAAAAGAGACGATCTTGACTCCGTCGAGCAACACCGCCCCTGCCCCATTTCGACTCGCGGTAAACGGCTATGGCCGCATCGGGCGTTGTTTCGTGCGCGCGATTCATGAAGCCGGGTTGGCTGATTATCTTTGCGTTGTGGCAATCAACGAGCCTGCCACGCTTGCCAGCATCGCCCACCTGACCCGTTTCGATTCCACACATGGCCGATTTCCGGGTCAGGCAGATTTCAAAGAAGACGAAAACATTCTCCTTCTCGATGGCCGCCGGGTCAGCGTCTCACACGCGCACGCGCCGGAAGAAGTCGACTGGCGCGCGCAGGGTATCGATCTCGTCGCCGAGTGCTCGGGCCGTTATGTTGAACGAGCGCAACTGCAAGGCTTCATCAACGCTGGCTGCCCGCGCCTGTTGCTCTCCAATCCCGGCGCCCATGCGTACGATGTCGATGCGACCGTGGTATATGGCGTAACGCATACCGGACTCGATCCGCAAGCCAGACTGGTCTCTGCCGCTTCATGCACAACCAACGCGGTTGTCCCGGTGCTTTCCCTGCTGCATCAAGAACTCGGCATCGAACGGGCGCTGCTCACCACCCTTCATTCGGCAATGAACGATCAACCGCTGATCGACGGCTACCACCATCACGATTTGGCCCGCACCCGTTCGGCGATGCAGTCGATCATCCCCGTGACGACGGGGCTGGCACGCGGCGTCGAGCGGCTGTTGCCCGAACTGGAAGGCCGGGTCACGGCGAAAGCGATCCGGGTACCGACGCACAATGTCTCGGCTATCGACATGGTGCTCACGTTTTCAGGAGAAACCAGCGCCGTGCGCGTCAATGGCTTGTTGCGTGATGCGATTCAGGGGAAATACGCCGGCCTCCTCGACTGGTCGGACGCCCCGCACGCTTCGATCGACTTCAATCACGACCCGCATTCGGCCATCATCGATGCAAGCCAGATCCGCGCCTGCGGGCCGCGCATGATGAATCTTCTTGTGTGGTTCGACAACGAATGGGGTTTTGCCAACCGGATGGTCGAATTGGCACGGCATTGGCTGGAAGCGTTGGCAGGCAGGGCGCTCTGACCAGGCACATTCATTTTGCAATGCCCAGCCCCCTCCGGTACTGAATTGCCTCGGCCATATGCTTTGCGCCGGGGCGCTCGTCGCCGCCCAGGTCGGCCAACGTACGCGCGACACGAAGCACGCGATGGTAAGCGCGCGCTGAAAGGTTGAGGTGGCGCATTGCCGCTTCAGCGAGTGCCGCACCCGCTGCGTCCGGGGCACACAGTTCCTCGACCTGCCCTGCTTCGAGCCGGGCATTGGGCATGCCCTGACGGGACATCTGGCGCTCGCGCGCCTGGATCACCCTGGCCCGGACGGCGGCGCTCGATTCACCTGCCGGACGCCCGGCCAGATCGGAATAGGAAACGGGCGGAACTTCGATGGTGAGGTCGATACGGTCGAGCATCGGGCCGGAAAGCTTCGTGTGGTAGCTGGCGATCTGGGCAGGCGTGCAGGTGCACGCCCGCGCCGGATGGCCGATGTAGCCGCAGGGACAGGGGTTCATCGCCGCCACAAGCTGGAAACGCGCCGGAAACTCGGCTCTTTGTCGGGCTCGCGACACGCAAACCACACCCGCCTCCAGAGGTTCGCGCATGGATTCGAGCACCCGGCGGTCAAATTCGGGAAGTTCGTCCAAGAAGAGGATGCCGTGATGCGCAAGAGAAATTTCACCCGGCATCGGCACGCTTCCCCCACCGATCAGCGCCGCAGCCGAAGCCGAGTGATGCGGCGAGCGGAAGGGCCTCACGCGCCAGCGCCTGGCGTCAAAGCCGCCGACAATCGAGAATACCGCCGCGCTTTCCAGCGCCTCTTCTTCGCTGAGCGGCGGCAACAGTCCCGGCAAGCGTCTGGCCAACATCGACTTGCCCGTACCCGGCGGACCGTAAAACAGCAATGAGTGCGCGCCAGCAGCGGCCACTTCCAGCGCGCGCCGCGCCAGGAATTGCCCACGCACATCGATCAGGTCGGGCATGTCGTTTCCGGCTGTCCCCATGTCCGTCCCGGCAGGAGCGGCATGAGGCTGGATGGTGGCCTGCCCGGTGAGGTGGGCGCAGATCGCCAACAGTGAATCCGCTGGCTGTATCGTCACTCCGCGCGCCAGGGTGGCTTCATCGGCATTGGCCTGCGGAAGGAACAGTGCCCTTCCCGCCCGCCGGGCGGCCAGCGCGGCGGCCAAAGCGCCACGGATGCCACGCAGGTTGCCATCGAGTGACAGTTCTCCGCAAAATTCATGCCCTTCAAGCGCCCGCGCCGGTATTTGCCGCGAAGCGGCCAGTATGCCCAATGCGATGGGCAGGTCGAAACGCCCGCCTTCCTTGGGCAAATCGGCCGGCGCAAGATTGACGGTGATGCGGCGTTTCGGAAATTCAAATCTGGAAATCACCAAGGCCGCCCGTACCCGGTCGCGCGCCTCGCGCACTTCCGTATCAGGCAGGCCAACGAGGGCAAAAGACGGCACGCCGTTGGCAAGATGAACTTCGACCGTGACCTCGGGTGCGGCAAGGCCATCAAGCGCACGGGTACGGACGAGCGCAAACGTCATTCCAGTCTCCATCCCGGAAAAAACCGGGCTGAAACGGATTATGACAAATTATTTACGTGAAAGGAATATTTCGGGCGCATGTCAGGCGCGAGCCACGCCATCCATGGCGGACTGAAGCGCAACAAGCGTTTATAGAGTTTGGGGTTTCCTGGAACCGTATCGAGGAATCCCCGGCAGAGAGGATCGGGCCAGCTCAGGAGGAAGCCTGCCCGCCAGCTTCAAGCGCAGCGACACGGGTTTCCAGTTCGGCCAACCTGTCGAGCGTCTTGAGCAGCAAGTCGCGCTGCACCTCGAATTCTTCGCGGGAAACGAGATCAAGTTTGCTGGTCGCGCATGCGAGGGCAGCCTTGACATTTTTTTCGAAGCTGCGGACAGGGTTATTGGCCGCAAACCCGGAAAGGCGCTCGCAGAGTTCATCAATCCTGGCGGCAATCTCTTCGGGCAGGGGCGGGGAGACCATGGTATCTGGTTTCAGGCGGTACAGACGGTTCAGCCCATTGCCTTGACTGCTGCCGACAGGCGGCTTTTATGCCGTGCTGCCGTGTTCTTGTGGATGATGTTTTTGTCGGCGATGCTGTCGATGACGCTCGTCGAAGAACGGTAGATGGTCTGCGCAATTGCCTTGTCGCCCTTGGCGACAGCCTTGCGCACTGCCTTGATCGCCGTGCGCAGGCGCGAACGCAGGCTCGCATTGTGAGCACGGGCCGTAACCGCCTGACGCGCACGCTTGCGGGCTTGTGCCGAATTGGCCATAGGAAATCCTGCCAGTTGAAAATGAAAGGGAGCAATTCTAATCGCCCCCATCAAAGAACGCAACAAGCAAGAACATCGGCGAACGGCTATCATGCCGTCTTTCTTTTCGGTAACGCGGCAAAAGCCCTGCCTGCCACTCATGAGCCTTCTTCGCACCCTCTTTACCGTAAGCGGCATGACCCTGTTGTCACGTATCCTGGGGTTTGTCCGCGATTTCGTCGTTGCCCGCGTGTTTGGCGCGGGAATGGCGACCGATGCTTTTTTCGTCGCGTTCAAACTTCCCAATCTCCTGCGCCGCATGTTTGCGGAAGGGGCGTTCTCGCAAGCGTATGTTCCAATTCTGGCCGAGTACAAGAACAAACAGGGCGTAGAGGCTACCCGCGCCCTGGTTGACCGGGTTGCTACCTTGCTCGCGCTGGTAGTCGCGGGGATATCCCTGCTCGGGGTGCTCGGTGCGCCCTATATCATCCGCGTCGTGGCGCCGGGTTTTCACGAGGACGCGGACAAGTTTGCCCTGACGGTCGAACTGACCCGCGTCACGTTCCCGTACATCTTGTTCATTGCGTTGGTGTCGCTTGCCGCAGGCGTTTTGAATACCTGGAACCGCTTTGTCATCCCGGCGCTTACCCCGTCACTGCTCAACATCGCGCTCATCGGCGCGGGGCTGCTCGCCGCGCCGTATTTTGATCCGCCTGTGCTGGCGCTGGCCTGGGGGGTATTCTTCGGCGGTGCGCTGCAACTATCGCTGCAAGTACGCCCCCTGATGCGAATCAACATGCTGCCGCGCCCGAAGTTTGACCCTGCCTTTCCGGGGGTGCGCCGCATCCTCGTCTTGATGGGCCCGGCCGTCCTGGGGGTATCGGTCGGCCAGTTGTCGCTGGTCATCAACAACATCATTGCCTCGTTTCTTCCCACGGGCAGCGTGTCGTGGCTTTTCTATGCCGATCGTTTCATGGAGTTCCCTTCCGGCCTGCTTGGCGCTGCCTTGGGGACGATTCTCCTGCCGAGCCTCTCCAAGCTGCATGCCGATGGGCATATGGAGGATTTTTCTTCGCTGCTCGACTGGGGGCTGCGCCTGACCCTGCTTCTGGCGCTGCCCGCAACGCTGGCGTTGGCGATTCTCGCCGTGCCGCTTATTTCTACGTTGTTCCAGTACGGCAAATTCATGCCCCTGGATGTGTATCAGACCCGCGATGCGCTACTGGCGTACAGCCTGGGTCTGACCGGCCTGATAATGGTCAAGGTGCTTGCCCCAAGTTTTTATGCCCGCCAGGACATCCGCACCCCGGTAAAGATCGCCATCTTTGCCCTTGTCGCCACTCAGTTGATGAATATCGTTTTCGTCTGGCTGCTCAAACTCAACCACGCGGGGCTGGCCCTGTCCATCGGACTTGCTGCCTGTCTCAATGCCAGCCTGCTTTATGTCGGGCTGAGGCGGCGCAAAATCTATATTCCCCAACCCGGCTGGGGGCGCTTCGCGTTCCAGCTATTTGCGGCGCTGGCGGCTCTTGGCGCGGTGCTGTGGTTCGGCTCAGGCACAGCCGAGGAATGGCTGGCGCGTGGCGGCGCGAGCCGCGTGCTGCATTTATCGGGGGTTGTCGTAGCCGGGACGGCAAGCTACTTCGGCGTACTGTTCGCGCTCGGCCTGCGTCCGCGTGATTTTCGCCGACGGGCAGTGCAGTAGGGGTTAAAAATTTTAACCCCTGTCGGGAAGGGATTTTTTACCGCAACGCGGCAAATACCCGAGCCGTGATTTCGCTGACTGACCCAAGTCCTGAAATCTTGCGAACCCTCGGCGCACGCGGCGGATCGTTTGCCGCCCATTTGCGGTAGAACTCGACCAGTGGCTCGGTTTGGGCGTGATAGACCTCCAGCCGTCTTTTCACGGTCTCTTCGCGGTCATCGTCGCGCTGCACCAACGCTTCGCCGGTCACGTCGTCCTTATTTTCGACTTTTGGCGGGTTGTAGTGAACATGGTAAATGCGGCCCGAAGGCAGATGCACGCGGCGGCCACTCATGCGGGCGACGATTTCGGCATCGGGCACAAAAATTTGAAGCACGAGATCGATCAATACACCGGAAGCCTTCAGCGCCTCAGCCTGCGGAATGGTGCGTGGAAAGCCGTCAAACAGAGAACCGGCTTTACAGTCGTCCCATGTCAGCCTGTCCCTGACCAATCCAATGATGATGCCATCGGAGACGAGTTGTCCCGCTTCCATCACTTTCTTGGCCTCAAGTCCCAGAGGAGTGCCTTCACGCACTGCGGCGCGCAGCATGTCCCCAGTGGAAATCTGCGGAACGCCTAACTTTTCCCTGATGAAGTTTGACTGTGTGCCCTTGCCCGCGCCGGGAGGCCCCAACAAAATCAATCGCATATTTTCCCCAAAAACCCATCTGCTCCAAAAAAAGCCAGGCCGCCATCAAGGCGGCCATTATCGACCAGAAGGTGAAACTTAAACCCTATCGTGGGCAGCGGTCAAATTTAAAGCATACCGAAATCCTGACCCCTTAACGGGTAAGGAGGTTAAACACGTGTCCCACTGAGCTCACCATAAACAATGGCGAGGTCAGCGGGATAAACGTTTATGGAGCCGAAGACTCCCATGAACCGTATCGGGGAATCCCCTGCCTTCAGGCCAAGGCAATTCGGGATTATAAAAGATAGTGATTATACGCGCACAAAAACCGCCCTGACGCGCACCAGGTCTTCCTCGGTATCGACTCCTCCGGGCGGCGCGGCATCAAGCATCAATACCCGAATCGGATAACCATGCCAGAGCGCGCGTAATTGTTCGAGCGCCTCCCATTGTTCGATGGCCGCAGGAACCAGCGCGGCGTAACGGCGCAGAAAACCTGCACGGTATGCGTAAAGCCCGACATGGCGCAAAACCGGCAATCCCGGCGGCAACGTCAAATCGCCCCCTCGCCTGCCTTCAGCCCAGCCGTCCCGCGCCCACGGGATCGGAGCACGGGAAAAATACAGGGCACAGCCACGCGCGTCGCACACTACCTTGACCACGTTCGGGTTGAAAACTTCATCTGCATCCTTGATCGGATGCGCCGCAGTGGCGATGGCCGCACCAGCATCGGCTGCCAGCTCCCGGGCAACGGCGGCAATCAGGCCGGGGGCGATCAGGGGTTCATCGCCCTGCACGTTGACCACGATCTCGTCGTCACGCCAACCCAAGGTTTCAGCAACTTCGGCAAGGCGCTCGGTTCCGCTCGAACAATCAACGCGGGTCATCAGTGCCTTGCCCCCCGCAGCATGTACCACGTCGAATACTGCCTGATGATCGACCGCGACCCAGACTTCTTCCGCACCGGAGTCCAACGCGCGATCCAGCACTCTGAGCACCATCGGGCGGCCGCCAATGTCGGCAAGCGGTTTGCCGGGCAGGCGGGTGGAAGCATGACGCGCCGGGATGACCACACGGAACGGGATCATGGAGTACTCGGGAATGTCAGGCAGAAGCTATTTCAGCGCAACGCGCCGGCTTCTTCGGCACTGAGCGCACGGGCTTCTTCTTCGAGCATCACAGGGATACCGTCACGGATGGGAAAAGCCAGCCTGTCCGGCTTGCAGACGAATTCCCGGCGGTCTTTCAGGTAATCCAGCGGACCCTTGCAGAGCGGGCAGACTAAAATTTCGAGCAGTTTGGCGTCCATCGTTTCAGCTTCTCCAGGACAGGGGCGATGGCCCCGGCGTCGATGATGGCCCGCACCGGCAACTCCCAGGCATCGGGCGGCGCGAAAGCAGCGCATTTTACCGCATCCTTGCTTGTCATCAGTTTGGTTTCGCCGGGCGCGAAGCAGAGATCGGCTGCACGGTAGCGATGGTGGTCGGGAAACGGATGGGGGATGACATCGAGACCCATTGCCGTGAGTTGGTCGAAAAACCGCTGTGGTTGCCCGATACCGGCCAGCGCATGGACTTTCTTCCCGGCAAACGCCTCCGCGCCGCACCATTCATCCGGCCTTGCCAGCGAACGGAAGCGTTCGCCAACCAGACACATCGGGGCAACAGGCACCGTGCCCATCTGCGCGTGCAGGCGCGGTGATAATTCACCATGCGCAAGGATCAGGTCGACCCCGGCCAGCCGCGCAAGCGGTTCGCGCAACGGCCCTGACGGCAAAAACCAGTGATTGCCGAGCGTGGCTTCGTCAACCACGGCAATCTCCACGGTACGCGCCAGACGGTAATGCTGCATACCGTCGTCACTGACGATGACATCGCATTCTGGATGCGCGGCGAGCAGGGCGCGCGCCGCTGCCGGACGATCCCGCCCAACCGCCACCGGGCAACCCGTCTGCCGTGCGAGCATCACGGGTTCGTCTCCATAGAAATCGGGATCGGGACCGGCAACGACAAGGTGAGGGGTTCCGGTTGCCGTCACCCGGCCACCATACCCGCGCGACACGATGCCCGGATGCCAACCGGCCTTGCGCAATTCCTCAATGAGCCAGAGCACCGCCGGGGTCTTGCCGCTGCCGCCGACGGCAACATTGCCGACGACGACGACCGGCACAGGAAGCTGTTCGCGGCGCAGGATGCCGTGGCGATAAAGTCCGCGACGCAACGCGGCAAGGCTGCGAAAGAGCGTTGCCGCAGGTAGCGCCAGGGCTGCGGGCCACGAGCGCCTTCGCCAGAAAACCGGCGCGCTTCTCATCGCCCGGCGCGTGTTCAGCGTTTTCGCTCCTGCCGGGTCGCAAACGTGACGCGCGCAAGCCCCGCATACTGCGAAGCCTGCATCACGTTTATTACGTTCTGGTGAGATGCCTGCGCATCGGCATTGATGACAACGACCGGCTCCGGCCCTTTCGCGGGCCGTGCGCTGGCAAGCGCGGAGGCGATGTTCTCGACGTTTTTGCCGGGTACCGACCTGCCATTGACGATCACATCGCCCGATGCGGTCACCGCCACGATGATTTCTTCGCTGATGGTTTGCTTGCCGCTGGCATCAGAGGTTGGCAGGGAAATCTCCAGGCCGGCGGTTTTGTTGAAGGTCGTGGTCAGCATCAGGAAGATGATGATGACCAGCATGACGTCGATCAACGGGACGAGGTTGATCTCCGGTTCGCTTTTCTGGTTGCTCGCATGACGGAAATTCATGGTTTTCAGTGCCTGCGCTCGCCGTGCATGACATCGATGAGCACGGTCGCCTGATGTTCCATTTCGACCACAAAATCATCGACCAAGCGGCGGAAGTGCCTCCAGAATATCATCGCGGGGACTGCGATGATGATGCCGAAAGCGGTTGCATGCAGCGCCATCGCAATACCGTGGGCCACCTGTTCCGGCGTTCCCGTAACACCCTGTCCCGCAAACATCTCGATCATCCCTATGACCGTGCCGAACAGCCCCATCAGGGGGCTGATGGCGGCGATAGTGCCGAGTGTGGTGAGAAAGCGTTCGAGATCATGCGCCACGGAACGGCCCGCCTCCTCGATCGCCTCCTTCATGATTTCGCGCGAGCTCTTGATATTGCGCAAACCCGCCGCGAGCACCCGCCCCAGAGGCGAATGGGTCGCAACGCGCGATACCATCTCCGGTGGAGCGCCATGCCGCCCCATGTCGGAAATGACCCGATCCAAGAGACCGACTGGAATCACACGTGAGCGGCGCAAACTGATCGAACGCTCGATAATCAACGCTACGGCAATCACCGAAGCCAACAACAACGGCCACATCGGCCAACCGCCTGCCTGAAACATCTGGAACACGCCTGCTCCCTGGAAAGAAATTGAGGTAACTCAAGGTGCCTAAATGTAGCCCCGCTGGACGACGCGAGCAAGTGCGACGTGCGTGCATCATCCACAAAACCTGTGGATAAGCTTGTGGAATTTTACGGGATACAAGTCACATCCACATCCGCCGCGCCACTTTCATTCCCTCGCCGCAAAATTGTGCAATAATGCAACCCGTTGATTCAAAACAAAAATACAACAATCCCCGAGTGAATCAAGGAGTTATCGTGTTCTGTCAATCCGGTTCTTGACAGCAAGCCCGGACCGTGGATTTCCGGGAACATTCATCAATGGGTAATCCCATCGATGAATGTGCTGAAACAAGACCTGTTCAACATGGAGTTGATGGCTCTCCTTCAACCGTATCGAGGACCTTTCGGTCACATGATGCAAAATGCCAACACCCGGTGACGGCTCTCCTGTCGAATTCCTGCCCGATGCGCAAGGCACATCCCGTGTAATCAGCGTGAGCGCACTCAACCGGCTGGCCCGCGCGGCACTTGAAACCGCTCTTCCCCTGCTGTGGGTCGATGGCGAAATTTCCAATCTCGTCCGCGCCGCCTCCGGGCACATCTACTTCACTCTCAAGGATGCCCAGGCCCAAGTGCGTTGCGCCATGTGGCGAAATCGTGCGCAAGCGTTGCCTTTTCGCCCGGAAAACGGCATGCGTGTCGAAGCGCGGGCGCTGGCGACGCTCTTTGAAGCGCGTGGCGATTATCAACTCAGCATCGAGGCATTGCGTCCGGCAGGAGCCGGAAATCTGGCCGAAGCGTTCCGGCGGCTCAAGGACAAACTCGCGGCCGAAGGTTTGTTCGATCCGGCACGCCGCCGTCCTCTGCCAGCATTCCCAAAGGGGGTTGGCATCATCACTTCGCCTGCGGCAGCGGCGTTGCGCGACGTGCTTGTCACGCTGCGCAGGCGCGCGCCGGGCCTGCCGGTGACGATTTACCCCGCCTTCGTCCAAGGTACCGACGCGCCGCGCCAATTGTGCGCGGCGCTTGCCGCCGCCACGCAACGCGCAAAAATGGACGGTATCGACCTCATCCTGCTGGTACGCGGCGGCGGCAGCCTCGAAGACCTCCTGGCTTTTAATGACGAAACCCTGGCACGGGCCATTGCCGCCTGCCCCTTGCCTGTCGTGAGTGGCATCGGGCATGAAACGGACTTCACCATCGCCGATTTCGCCGCCGATTTGCGTGCGCCCACACCTACAGGCGCGGCGGAACTCGCCAGCGCCGGTTATTTTTCTGCCCGCGATGTCCTTGCAGGCACGGCTCGGCGCCTGCGCCAGTCCATCACGCGGCAACTGGAAACACTGGCGCAACGGGCCGACCGTTGCGCGTTGCGTCTCCTCCATCCGCGAGACCGCCTGCGGCGCGCGCAGGAAAACACTATTTACCATGAACAGCGACTCCGGAAAGCGATGATGGTTCGCCTGGGAGAATTCGCGCATCGGCTCTCGAAGCTCGAATTGCGGCTGAGCGCCCGGGTTCCCGCGCCCGCCACCCTGCGAAGGCAAATCGACGGCATCAAAGAACGCCTGGGCAGGGCAACATGCGCCCTGATCGGCACAAACAGGCAAAGACTCGACTCGTTTTCCACGGGACTGCGCCAACTGAACCCGGATGCTGTGCTCACGCGCGGCTACAGCATCATCCGCGATGCCGAGGGCCATATCGTACGCACCGCCGCAGGTCTCCGGCCGGGTGACATGCTCGCCGTCCAGCTTGCCGAGGGAGGCATCGACGTGACGGTAAAACGGCCACGGGAGTGAAGGAAAAGCCTTTTACCAGGCCGGGGCCGTTTGTGGCGGCGGAGGCGGCGGAGGCGGGTTCAAGCCGCCGTTGGCAATCCAGACCGCTGCGACAGCAATCAGCACGGCCAAGATGAACGACAGCCAGCCACCACCACGCGCCGGTTCCAGCGTGGGGTCGTCTACGGTCTTGTAGCCGGTGAACATGGGGAACAGCAGGTTGTTCTTCTTGACCACGGCGTAGAAGATGACAGAGAGTATGTGCAGGCTCACCAGCCCCAGGATCAGCCAGACATTGAGCTTGTGCAGCTTGGTAAAGCAGTCGGCGGTGCTCTGGCTTGCCAGTGCTCTCAGTGGCCCGGCAAAAGAAATGTCATCGTCCGCTACCAGGCCGCTGCCCGCCTGGAACAGCATCAGCGCAAGCAAGCCAAGCACCGAGAACGCTCCCAGCGGATTGTGTCCGAGTCCATGCCATTGCCCGCGCAGGTAGGCGAACACCCGCGCGGGGCCGGGAACGAATTGGGTAAAGCGGGCGTAAGTCGAGCCGACCACTCCCCATGCCAACCGGAACACGAGCAACCCGGCAATGGCCAACCCGAGCTGGCCGTGAAACTCGATCAAGCCACCTCCCAAAAACCCGGTAATGAGCGCACCAACGGTCAGCAGCACCAAAAGCCAATGAAAAAGCCGGGTCGGCACATCCCATACTTTCACGCGACATTTTTCCATTTTCCTTTTCCTGTTGAACATCCCGGTTCAAAGAACGCTCCGATTCAGATTTTGTAACCGCGATGGACGGCAACGATACCGGCGCTGAGATTGAAGTAATCGACACGGGCAAGGCCAACGCTTTCCATCATCGTTTTCAGTTCTTCCTGGCCGGGATGCATGCGGATGGATTCGGCGAGATAGCGATAGCTGTCCGCATCGCCTGCCACTTTTTCGCCCATCCAGGGCAGCAGTCTGAATGAATACAGATCGTAGAAAGGGGATAAAGGTTTCCAGACACGGGAAAATTCCAGCACCAGCAAGCGGCCGCCGGGACGCAGCACCCGTCGCATCTCGGCAAGCGCAATCTCTTTGTGGGTCATGTTGCGCAGGCCGAAGGCTACGGTGGCACAATCGAAGCTCGATTCGGGAAACGGGAGTTTTTCAGCGTTGCATTGGGCAACCGGCAGGAAAAACCCTTTGTCGATGAGACGGTCACGCCCGCGCAAAAGCATGGCATGGTTAATGTCGGTCAGCCAGACTTGGCCACGCGCACCGACCTGACGCGCGAAGGCGAGCGCCAGGTCAGCGGTTCCACCAGCGACATCGAGCACATGATCGCCTTCGCGCACACCGGCCAACTGAATGGTGAAAGCCTTCCATAGCCGGTGCAGGCCAAAGGACATCATGTCATTCATGATGTCGTATTTATTCGCCACCGAGGAAAAGACGCCAGCGACCTTTTTTTGTTTGAGTTCTTCGGCAACGGTCTGGAAGCCGAAGTGCGTGGTCTGGCCGGACTCGGCCTGTTCGGAAGAATCAGGGGAAGTGAAAGTACCTGTCATGGCAAACGGAAGAAAGGTGCCGGAAGAGGATAAATACCGACATTGGACGGGTGCCGCTCATAGGGGTTCCGAAAGCTCCGAGAAACCGACCTGCTCAAAATTCGGGCCTTTGAGCAAGAGCTGTGTCATCCTGAGCCGCCGTTCGAGACCCGCATCGAAAACCTCGACAATGCCGTTGGTCTTGTACCAGCCTTCCGGCAAGATCGCCGAAGCGGTGATCTGGAGCACGTCGCTGGCTTCGATCATAAACGCCTGGGAATAGGGTTCGCGCCGGATGTCGGATTCGGTGCTCTGACGGGCAGCAATGACTCGCGGCAAGCCGGGTAGGACATGAATGCCGGCTTCGAGAAGGCCGTCTTCGCGGTACATCAGCCAACTGACCTGGCCGAGCAGGAAATATTCACCGTCATGCGGGCGCAGCCCAACCAGTTGATGATGTGAGAAACGCTCGGCATGGGGGCGCTGTTGCAGGCGAAAGCCGCCGACCGATTGGTCGAGCAACTCCCATTGTTCGCAAACCAGCCCGAGGCGTTCGGCTTCGAGGTGCTGGTGGTCGAAATTGCGTTTCCCGTTTCGGCTCAGTTCGGTTTCAACCCCTGCCGCGCGTTCGCCGAAGGCATGGAGCGCCAGTTCGTCGTGCGTGTAACCCAGACTGCTCGTCATCGTGCGCTGGTTGTTGCCCCAGGGCTGTTCAAATAATTTGCCCTGGATGTGAAAACCGATGGTAAGCCATTCGGCACACAATTCGACCTCGCCCGTACTGCCCCGCCGCGGGAAACGCCGTCCGGCAGAGGCCAGCCCCCAAGGCCGGTAGAGCGACAATAACAGGCGGGCGCTGGCCTCGACGCCGCAATCGTCCCCAAGACCCAGTGAAGAAGGCGATACCCCCTGTTTGAACTGCGCGAAGACGGACTGAATCTGGCTCGCCAGCTTGTTGCAATCGAAATAACGGGGGTTCGAGCCCTTGTGCAGCAAACCAAGCGGGCGCAAGCCGTGGTCGGCGCCCAGGTCGAGCCCATAGGTCGTGGGCTTGCGTCCCTCGATATTCGGGCTGAGGGTGCAGTAAGGCGAGAAACGCTCCGCCCAGCGGCAAATCCATGTCCATTCCTGCCCGCTGCGTCCGAAGGCATTGGCCAAATCAAGCAACAGGATGGAAATATAGGCTTCCAGCGCGCTTTGCGCTTTCCAGACGGCGTTGAGCGTGTCCGAGACGCGGATAGAGTGGATGCCGTCCTGTTCGGCAGCAATGAAACACTCGTGCACTTGTCTCCACAAATCGGCAGGCAAGACACGATGTGCCCGGTAATATTCGGACACGATTTTGCCCGCATAGCACATGCGGCGTTGCGCGAGCAATGCGCGTTGATCCTTCAGGGTTCCGTTTTCGGCGGCCCGCGCAGAAACAAGGGCATAGGAACGCGAAAAGTCGCGCCAAAACTTGATGACCTTCAGCAAAAGGTCGTTGTGCCGGCTATCGGGGGGCAACGGCTCATTGCCATCAAGGCCGGGAAGCCTGGCCCGGGTCTTGTCGATCAGCGGGCGAGCCATCTCCAGAACTTCGAGATGCTGTTCAGGGAGAGGACAAGCGGTAAGCAGGCCGGCGACGATGTCCGCCAGCACGGAAAACCTCTCCGTGGGGTTGTCTGTCGGCAAATTCTGCAATGAACCCAGACATTGTGCAGGGTTGCTGTAATCCATGGAAACTCCGGGAAAGCAAATGTGTTTCTACAAGTAAATTATTAGCAAAAAGCCGAAATCCGGGCAAGCTCAATGCTTATCCGGGCAGCCAGCGCGGCGCGGCCAGGCTTGTCGCGCACCGGGGCACTGCGTTGTTCACAACTCCAGATCGGCTCAGGAAAATGGGGATCGTCGACAAAACGCGCAATGACATGCCAATGCAAATGCGGGACCTTGTTGCCAAGGCTGGCCAAGTTGATTTTGTCAGGATTCATCAGGACGCGCAGGCTGCTTTCGACAGCCAGCACCACATCCATGAGATGACGCTGCGCACGGGCATCCAGATCGCTCATTTCGGCGACATGTTCTCCCCATACGACCCGGAAATAACCCGGATAACCGGGATCGCCACCCGTAATGACGCGACAACACCCATCCTGCCAAACGGCATCATCCCGATTTACGACGCAAAATGGACACTCCATAGTTCGGTTTGTTGACTAGCAGGCTGTGATACTACAGGGGAATCACGCTGGCATCGGAGCCAAGAACTTCCCGATACGGTCGGGAGAGCTTTCGGCTCCATAAAAAAAGCCCGTCCCCCCCCGCCTTGCCATATACAGCAAGGATTACGCACGCCCCGTGTAAATGCTCGAAATATTTACGATAGCACGGCTTTATTTGGGAAGTCGCAGACAATGTTACCTCCGACGCAAAAAAAGCCGCGTGAAAAGTTTCCCGGAACCCCGGAGTACTCAGCGCATTTAAGTATCAAGCCTGCGCCGCATGAGTTCGTTGACCCGGATCGGGTTGGCCTTGCCATGGCTGGCCTTCATGACCTGTCCGACCAAGGCGTTGAGCGCCTTTTCCTTGCCGGCGCGAAATTCCTCGACCGATTTCGGACTGGCGGCAATCACCTCCTCGATCATCGCTTCGATTGCATCGCTGTCAGTGACCTGTTTCAGCCCCAGGCGCTCGATGATCTTGTCCGCGTCCG
>JAISPJ010000095.1 GCA_031274995.1 Azoarcus sp. | reverse complement strand
TTCCGGCTTGAGACGGGCGATGTGCCAAAGCGCATCTTCCAGCACACGCTGCTTGGCCGCCGTTTGCGCCGCCGGTTCCAGATGCTGCATACTGCATCCGCCGCAAACGCCGAAGTGCGGACAGCGCGGCGTCACTCGCTGGCTCGATGGCCGGATAACGCGCACCGTCTGCGCCTGCTCGTAAGTTGGTTTGCGCCGGTAGCTGGCGTATTCAACCTGTTCCCCCGGCAGAGCGCCTTCGATGAAAATCGCCTTGCCATCGACATGCGCGACGCCGCGGCCTTCGTGATCCAGCGATTCGACAAGCGCCTCAGGCATGATCCGCCTTTCCAAAAAGGCTGCCATTATGCCCGATGGCAGCGTTAGAATTGTTGCGTTGTCAAGGATATTGCGCCCATGAAAACGGCTGTTTTCTCCAACTGAAATCACTGCGGCTTCATTCAACGACCATGATGACGACTCCCTTCGACAGCGAAGCCGGCTACCACGCAGGCATCGCGCTGATTCTGGCGGGCGCGCAGCGGGAATTGCGCGTCTTTGATCGCGACCTGATGGCGATGGGGCTTGAAGAACGTGAGCAGGTAGACACCCTCTCCGGCTTTCTCGCCGCTGACAGGGATCATCTCCTGCGCATCGCCGTGCACGACATCGCGCCGCTGCAAACGCGGCAGCCCCGTCTGCTCGCGCTCCTGCGCAGTTTCTCCCATCAAGTCGACATACGAATCACGCCGGAGCGCCTACGCGACCTGGCCGAATGCTGGCTGCTCGCCGATGCAAGCAATGGCGTCATCCGCTTCCACGCCGGCCAGGCACGCGGCAAAACGGTGTTGGCTTTGCCAGCGGAAATCGAACCCTGGTGGCAAAAAGCCGACGAGCTGATTGCCGAAAGCAAACCCTGCATTCCTTGGGCTGTTGCCGGGCTGTAGTTCTTTAAGCTCTCCCCTTCAAGGGGAAAACTTGGGTGGAGATGGGGTACAGCCTCAGCCTATCTTAAAGAACCAGTATCGAACTCTTTTCAGCCGTTCTCAGAAAATAAAACAATGTCGTTCCTCTAGTTCGCTTCGGAAAATTTATCGAGAGCATCTTCGTCACAGATGACCTCATCCTCGTCTGCGCTCGAATCTGTAACAACTGCGCCAGAATTAATTGCCTTAAAGAAATGCTTCATGACCAGGTTAACGCCCGCCTCATTGACGTTGCGAAGGTCAGGCTCAAAGAACATGCCACGACCAGGATGGCTGGCGATGATTTCGTAGGACGGGAAATAAAACACCTCCGAGATATCGTCCACGATGTCTGCTGCGGCTGCCCTTAGTACCGACTTTGATCGGCAAGAGGCTACCATCACGTGATCCGGACTTGCGGTAGCGTTAAGTGGTACCGGCGATACAGTCAGCAACACGCGCGCCCCAGGATT
Organism: Azoarcus sp.; assembly: GCA_031274995.1. Classification (GTDB taxonomy): domain Bacteria; phylum Pseudomonadota; class Gammaproteobacteria; order Burkholderiales; family Rhodocyclaceae; genus WRNU01. The sequence continues at coordinate 8,152 of JAISPJ010000095.1, read as the reverse complement.
TACAGTGCGCAGAAGCTCAATAAATGCCTTCAGATCACCGTAAATTTCCGGATAACGGAGATTCCGAAATTGGTATTTGGCGGGATCGTGCTCGCCAATAATGGTGCCTGCCGCGGTGGGATATGCCGTACCGTCCATACGACTTTCCCATACTTCCGTCAGCCCGAGCGTAAAAACGAAAACATCAAGGGAGGAAAACATTTCCGCCACGGCTTTCAAGTGAGCGCGCCGCAGCCGCAAAATATCATCCGGGTTTTCATAACCCACCGGGTCAACTGAAGGTCGCAAGGCATCGAAATAACGACCGTCCTTGAGCCAGGCAACATCGACAGGGTTGCGCCCAGTCAGGGCTTCTTGAGCCAGTTGAAGTAATTGCCTTGTTGTGTAGATGTTGCCGTAACGGCAAGAGTAAGTCTCGTAACCCCATCGCTTGGCTTCGTCTGCCGGAATAAAATCCGGGCGCGGCTCAAAGTCCAGATAGTGCGCTCCGCTGCGTTGCAAGTGCCGCCCAATGTGCTGTGCAAAGCAACTACCCGCCGTGGCAATTTTGTCCTTGAGCGTGATGTTCACGGGCCGGGACAAATCCTCCAAGTCGTAATAATGCCGTTCGGCAACCGCCGGACGCCAATAGGCTTTAGCGGCAAGGCCCTGATAGGGGCTGAGAGGTTTGAACATGGGATTCTTTCAATTAAGCAAATCGAGGAGCTTGTTAGCAATCTCAACATCTTGCGTGCAAGGAAGCTTTGTGCCGTCGGGTTTTTTGGCAAGATTAGGCGGGATCACCGCTTGCGCTACGGCTAGTTCATTGGCTTTCTTTGCAATATCAGTCACCCCCGCAGTAGGCGCTTGACAGGCCGCCGCCACCCATCGGCCCAGAACACTCGGCGAGGTTGCATGGCCGGAATACTCCGTGTTGTAGTTCGATATAAGCATCAACCGCGTACGGGCATTCCCCTGACGAACAGCATAAAAAAATGGCGCAGCTTGGCGCCAGAAGTGTCTGTCATCTGCATTGGTCAAATAAATGACGTTGTTGTCGCAGCGCTCGGCATACAGCCTTTCGGCGAAATCCACGAAGGACTTCGGCCAGCTTCCTCGTTTGGGGTACCCCAAGGATGGCCAACAAGTCTGTAGATATTCTCTGACGGCTGGTTCGTAATAGGGACTGATTGAGCAAATAGGGTTGCTTACCACGACAATGCTGCCTGGGACATGCCAAGACTGCACAAGTGCTGCATGGCCACCCGTGGATGCTCCGACAAACACCACTCTGGAAGCGCCCAGCGTCTGCAAAATAGCCGTTACCAGTTGACGCAACAGTTCGGGAACATTGAGCGTTTCACTGCCGGCGTACCAAGCTACTCGCAGGTCAGCATGAACCTCCAGCATAGGATCTGCAATCGCAATTACAAGGGCATTCGGGCACCAGCTTTTTATGTAGTTAGCACCAAAAAAAGGCACCGTGCGCTTTGCGCGGTCAACAGCCCCATGGAAATTGAACACTACAGGTTTCCCGCTCAGGCCATCCAATGGTATGTTGATAAATTTAAGTGAGATGGGCCGGGGAAATTCAGGGACCGTTATTTGCCAAGCTTGTTTCGTATCGATGCCATTGGCGAGAGTCAACTTGAAGAGAAACTCTCTCAGGTCGAGACGTTGTAATTCGAGGTCTGGGAGAGTAGTCATACGCACCTCTGCCGGATCACCCGGTCAATGATGTCACCCGTTTTCCCCGCGGTGAGTTTCCAGGTTCTTTCGGCGGCCACCCATTTCCGGCCTTCTGTTCCCAATTTTTGCCGTAGCTCTCGATCAGAGATCAATCGCATCAACTGATCCGTGAGCGATGCAATGTCACCTTTATTAAACAGTAGCCCCGTATGGTTCGGTTTAATCATCTCGGACAGTGCACGAACATCGGATGTGAGCACCGCCTTCTCCATAGCCATCGCCTCCAGTGGCTTCATGGGCGAAACCATTTCGCATACCGGCCAAGGTTTGCGCGGGAATGGGGCAATATCGATCAACGAGTAATAGTCAGCAACTTCTTCCTTGGGTACCCGCCCTGGCATGATCAACCAGTCTGCATACCCGCATTCGGCGGCGATGCTTTGGATCGTTTGGCCAATCGGCCCAAATCCGGCACCGGATACATCTTCGTTTCCTACCAGCAACAGGCGAAATTCAATGCCTTTTTTCGCCATATGCCCGCAAGCCTGTGCTAAATCGTCAAGCCCTTCGTAAACCACGAACGTGCCGATGTAACCGATGACCGGAACGCCTTCCGGTATCTTGAGTTTCTCAACCAGAGCAACGTCGCGCGCACGTGGCAAGAATTCCCCGATGTCGCAGGAGTTCGGTAACAGGGTGATTTTTTCCGGGTTCACTCCGCGCTGCGTCAATTCCTCCTTCATCGGTCCTGTCAGCGTAAAGACATGATCCGCCCGCATGGCCACGCCCGTTTCCATCTCCCGTTCCATTGAATAAGGAATTGTCTGGGCATAATCCGGTTGACGAGACATTCTCGTAACCTCCCAGAAACCACGCACCTCATAGATGAATGGCAGACCAAGTCTGCGTGCCGCTATCAACGCCGGCAAAGCCGTATGGTAGTTCGACGCCGCCATCACAACAGCCGGCTTCAGATCCTTGAAGCGTTCAACCAAAACCTCTGCAACGGCAACGATATAGCGGGCAATATCCAACCCACGTCTGTTGGATTTTGGGCCACGCTTCAGTGGTTCTTCCGTGAACAGATATTGAATGCCATCGATAGAAACAGATGTCTCTAAAGCATCAGCCGACATTTCAGGTTTCTGGTCGAGTGGATATCCCGGGCGAGCCAGCGCGATAACGTCCCACCCATTCGACTGGAGACCGAGGGCCACACCATGTGTCCGTGTCGCATATCCTCCAGAGCTATACGGCAAGGAGTTATGGAGCACATAGCATATGCGATACGCCATTTGATCAAGTACCTTGTCAGACGGCTTCGTGTCCGCCAATTCCAGCAGTTCCAGCCAGCAAACCCGTTCTTTGCTGATGTTTTCAAACTCAACTTGCTGATCGGGTGACAAGGAATTGCTAAGCGCCATGCTCTTAATGCGCTTGAATTCGGCATAGGCTCCCACAACATCCAGCTCCCTTAAAGCCTCCCGAAATTTATCAAACAGATCGGCCTCACTTGTGAGCTTTGGCAGGCTCACGGAGTCTCCACCCAACTGTTCCCTGGCTTTGTCAAGTCGCAGCTTGTCGGCTCGATGCCGAATCTCCCTCGCCTGGTATTTCTCCGACGTAGAAAACTTAATCTCTAAAGGTAGCGCATTCAAAAGAGCATCGGCCTCGAGAAACTGTGCCGCCTCGTCGAGCCTGAAAGCAAGCCACTTGCGCCGGTAGGGGCGAGGGTCGGCCAGATAAGCGCGCCGCGCCGCTTCGCAAGCCTTATTGACGTCGGTATGCCGCAAATAGCGCGCCAGCGCCGTATAGGCATTTGCTGTATCTGTCGGTGAAAGGGATACGCTGGCGAACAGCCTCTCTACGGCATCAAATCCGCCATTGGCATAAGACGAAAGCACTGCGTTGAACGATTCCCCGCCGAGAAACTTCGACGGCCACCGTGACTTCGCTTCGCGCCATACCTGATAGAACCTAAGCGGCAACCTGACCAGCGAGGAGGACAAACTTGTACCCTCGACGAAAACCTTACCAATCTTATTACTCCAGGAATTTGGCAACTCAAGCTGCATTGCTTGAAGCTGCGCCTGATTGAATGCAGAAAGTTTCTGATTTTCGGCAGCGGCGGCAACCAGATTCTCTTGCATGGCAGTACGCTGCGCCGCTGCTTTCGACAACTTGCCTTCCAGTTGCCGCTTCTGCTCCAACCATTGCTCTTCTTTGACCTGCGCCTCAGCCTTCGCCGCTTTCAACTCCTCAAGCCCGGTTTGATGTGCTGTCGCCGCTTCCGATAGCTGGTCTTCCAGTTGCCGCTTCTGCTTCGACCATTGATCTTCTTTGGCTTGCGCCCCAGCCTTCGCCGCTTTCAACTCCTCAAGCCCGGTTTGATGCGCTGTCGCCGCTTCCGATAGCTGGTCTTCCAGTTGCCGCTTCTGCTTCGACCATTGCTCTTCTTTGACCTGCGCCGTTTTCTTGGCAGAGTGAATCTGTTTTTGGGCCGCTCCCTCGACAGAAGACTTTAATTGGCCATCTGCAAAACCACCAAGGAATTCAGAAGCTTTGAGAAGTTGCTGCGCATCAACCGTATGCACTGGTTTCTTGAATGCCTCTTTCAGCCACGCAGTAGTATCCTGACGCAATTTTTTAATATGTTCCTGCAATGATCTTTGTTCTGCCTCGCTCTCTCTCGAAATCTCATCCATTACTGCTGTTACAGCCACCGCAGGTTTGGTATGCGAAAGGTTCTGGCAACGTCCAGGAGTTTCTAACAGGTTGAAAAGCCCCGGGATCTTATGTCCATGGACATCAAAATAAAATCCATAAACCTGTCGGCCTGCCACCAAGCCGAGGATCAGTGCATGGAAGCGGTTCGAAATAACGCGATCAACTTCTGATAGTCGCCGGAGATAATCCTGCACTGAATAAGGACGCTCAATGGTTAGACGACCAGATTCGATAAATTTCTGGAAGTGTGTACCTAGCCTCTTTGCCAGATTCAGATCTGCTATCGTTTGAACAAATACGCGTAGTGTCTCATCAGTAGTGTTCAACAAACGACTGGCAAATTCCAGTGAAAATTCAAATGCCTTACTAGCTTCGAATTCACTTAACTCGAAACGCTCCGTCTGCTCTTTGCGTGAACTGCTCGATAAACGGATACCCCATCCCTCTGACCGTATTACCAGTGCAGCAACCCCGTGTTTCTGCTGTACTTGCTCTCCTGTCTCCGAATCGAGAAAAAAGGCAGGATCGAGCAATGCGGGTTTTTGGACTGCATATCTTGTTTTTAGTAACTGCGAAGAGTGGGCATCACGCACGGCAAGTGCATCAACCAAATCAAGCAGCGATGAAAACAACGCAGATGATTCTTGAGTCTCAAAGGGGCCGAACGTAGAGGGAAACTGGATGCACTTCTTTCCTAAAAATTTTGCCGCATAGGCCGGGAATATACGCCAGAACAGATTGGTTTTATTTTCTTCATGCTGATAGCTGAAAATATGCTCTCCAGCATTAAGTAAAATAATATCTGCATCCATTACCCCAATTTCTTCAAAAAATAGCTTGGGTGAGCGGAGATATGAAGGCGCTTTCTCGCCGTGTGTCTTAAAATTTGTAAATCTTATGTCACCATAGTCTCCAAATGAAGTCTTCGAGGCTTCAAGGAATTCACTCTCATTTGCATTAATCAGCACAACATCAATAATCCCCCCCGGACAAAGCGAGCGCAGAAGATTAATGACGCCACCATTAATGGCCAAGTCACCGATGTTGCTCGCTACATGCCCATAGAACAGTGCGATTTTTTTCGTCATCAGTTTAGCTCCTATATCAAAGTACAGACCCAAGCCTCCAGATACCCTTGGTATCGACTAATTTCTGGGCGGAGGAAACACTGATTGAGGCATCCCTGAATTCAGCGTGATCAACGAGCAAGACCAGCACATTCGCAGCCATGCGCGCCTGTTCCGGCGAGACAAGCTCCACGCCGAATTCGCTCAGTTTCTTGGGGATGACTTCGACATTCGGCTCTACCGCAATCACCTGCCCTGGATATTTTCTGGCCAGCGCTTCCGTAATTTCCAGCGCAGGGCTTTCACGAAGATCGTCAATATCCGGCTTGAATGCCAATCCAAGGCAAGCGATACGCAAATCTGCCTTGGAAACACCGTTTGCCGACAACGCGGCAATGGCCTCTTCTACCTTTTCCACAATCCAATGCGGCTTGCTGTCATTCACTTCGCGCGCTGTCCTGATCAGTCTCGCCTCTTCAGGAGCGCTATCGACAATAAACCACGGATCAACTGCGATGCAGTGCCCACCGACCCCACATCCGGGCTGGAGGATATTTACTCTGGGATGGTGATTTGCCAAGCGGATGAGTTCCCATACATCAATGCCCAGCTTGTCGCAGATGAGCGAAAGCTCGTTGGCAAAAGCGATATTCACATCACGGAAGCTGTTTTCCGTAAGCTTGCACATCTCGGCAGTATGAGCGTTGGTCGCTATCAGCGCGCCTTCGACAAAGATTTTGTACAGCTCCGTAGCCATCGCTGTGGCAGCACAAGTCATGCCGCCGATGATGCGGTCGTTCGAGACGAGTTCGTGCACAACCCGGCCCGGCAATACGCGCTCCGGACAATAGGCAATCTGAATGTCTGCCGACTCTCCTGCTTGTTGGGGAAAGGTCAGATCGGGTCGCGCGTCGGCGAGCCACTGCGCCAGTTTTTCTGTGGTGCCGACCGGTGAAGTAGACTCCAAAATCACCAGGTTCCCTTTACTCAAAACCGGTGCGACGGCCCTGCCGGCGGCTTCGACATAGCTGAGGTCGGGTTTTTTGCCGTCAGTGAAGGGCGTTGGCACAGCAATCAGGAAAGCGTCTGCAGGCTCAGGTTTCGTGGTGGCACGAAGATATCCGGCAGTTACCGCGGCATGCACCATGATGTCCAGCTCGGGTTCGACGATATGAATCCTGCCTTCGTTGATGGTATCGACGGCGAGTTTGTTGATATCGACGCCAATGACATTTTTGTTGCGCGAGGCGAACAACGTAGCAGTGGGCAAACCAATGTATCCAAGCCCGATCATGGAAATGGTATTAAACATGATTCTTCTCAACAGTAATTAAATTTCAGGATATCTCGAATACGCGCCGCAGCCTGCCCATCCCCATAGGGATTGTGAGCATGCGTCATGGCTTCATAGGCAACGGGATCATCAAGCAGGCGGCTGGCCTCTTCGATGATCACCGAAGTTTTGGTGCCCACCAGCTTGACGGTGCCTGCCTCGACGGCTTCCGGGCGCTCAGTGGTATTGCGCATCACGAGTACAGGCTTGCCGAGAGAGGGCGCCTCTTCCTGCACGCCTCCGGAATCGGTGATCAGCAATGTGCTGCGATCCATCAGGTACACAAAAGGCAGGTAATCCAGCGGCTCGATCAAGTGCACACCGGACACGTTCGAAAGTATGCGCCGCACCGGTTTCTGCACATTGGGATTGAGGTGCACGGGATACACCACCTCAATATCGCCACGGGATGCAAGATCACGCAGGGCAAGGCAGATATTCTCAAAACCGGCGCCGAAATTTTCACGACGGTGCCCCGTAACCAGAACAAGGCGCTTGCCCGGATTGAGAAAGTCGAATTGCGTGTCGAGACGAGTGCGAAGCGCGGCATCCGTTCTCACACGGTGAACCACATCAAGCAAAGCGTCAACGACGGTATTGCCTGTAATGTGAATGGAATTTCCCGGCTTGCCTTCGCGCACCAGATTGGCAAGCGCCTTTTGAGTGGGCGCGAAATGAATGTCGGCCATCACACCGGCACATCTGCGGTTGATCTCTTCCGGCCAGGGAGACCACTTGTTGTGAGTCCGCAGACCGGCTTCCACATGGCCGACCTTTACTCTAGCGTAGTAGGCCGAAAGACTGGCTGCCAGAGTGGTTGTGGTATCGCCATGAACCAAGACCATTTCAGGCAACCACGCTTTGTACACGCCCCGCATCCCCAACAACACATTACTGGTGATGTCGCTCAGATCCTGTCCAGGTTGCATCAGGTTGAGGTCGAAATCCGGGCGGATGGAAAAAATATCCAGAACTTGATCCAGCATCTCACGATGCTGGGCCGTTACGCATACCTTTATTTCAAAAGTGGGGTCAGCGGCAAGGGCCTTGATCACAGGCGCCATCTTGATGGCTTCAGGGCGCGTTCCAATGACAACCAATGTCTTCAGCATACTTTTAGTCCCAATTGACACACGAGTGGGTTACTAAAACCTATAGCTTGTAACCTGAACTCCGGAACCCAAAAGCAAAGCAGCCTTGCCTCCATACGGAGGCAAGGCTGCTTTATATGGACAAGCGCGTTCCGCGCTTGTGTATTCAGTAAATTTGTGTGTGTGTGTGTGTGTGTGTGTGTGTGTGTGTGTGTGTGTGTGCAAGAAGTATGCCCACTCTCACTCGCGAAGCTATTATTTTTTGC
>JAISPJ010000063.1 GCA_031274995.1 Azoarcus sp. | reverse complement strand
GTCGGGCCGATCTTGAGGCACGGGACGCACGCGACCGTGCCCGCTCTGTTGCGCCGCTCCGGCAGGAAGCGGACGCGCTGCTGCTGGAAACCGATCACCTTGGCATCGATGAAGCCGTGGAAAAGGTGCTGGACTGGTTTGCGGCCCGAAACGGTTCTGGATAGTGCCGTCAATAGATTTATGATTTATGGAACGTATCGGCATCATCCCCGCGAAAGCGGGAATCCAGAAAAAATTCTCCCCGTTTCATGCTGGACGGGATCAAACAAAAACCGCTTTAAGGGGAATCCTTTTCCTCTGGCGGGGGAGATTCTTGTTCCTGCGGCGGGGGAAAGACCACCCCTTCAAATGGCACGCCTGCCTTGCTCGTCAACTCTTGCAGTTGCTCCACATATTTGGATTCACCCGCGAACAATATGGTCGTGGTCGTGGGATTCTTGTCGAGTTGCTGGATTGTGGCCTTGATGGTGGCGACGGTCAGCGCATCGCTTTTGCCTACGACGGCGACCGCGTGCTCTTTTTCTTTCCGCAGAATGCCCAGTAGCGCATCAGCCGAAGCAGAACCGCTGCCCATCCACAGGATGCCAATGGCCACGCCATTGGAAAGCATGTTGTCCGCGGCCGGGACGGCCACTATGCGGGAAAAGCTTTTCCCCGCATTGGTCAAGGCATCGATCCGCTCCGATTCTTCCGGGAGGATTTGCGGGTTGCTTGCCATATGATCTTCGGAACGGGGCGGCGGAGTCATGCAAGCCGCCAATACGGCTGTGACTGTTGCGAAAAGCAGAAGAACAGGTTTTTTCATGTTGCGTTGCCTCTGGATAGGGAAAAGCAATTTATTCGTCATTGTCTCATAAAATTATCGTGGCGATAGCCCGGGCGTGAACCTTCAAGTGGTCAACAAAGATTACTGCCTTGGTTTTTCAGTCGTTTCGTCCACCATTTTTTGAGCGCGGGACCTTAAACAGTTGATAGGAAAAGGGGTAGCTGCTAGCATACACAACCTGCTACGGGATTTCGCGCAAAAAGGCGTTCAGGTTTTGGGTGCCCGAATGCATTCCTGCTGCAGCCGGAAGCGGTTTTGCCAGATGCCTTTCTTTCAGGGAGATCGGGTAAGCCGCTGCATTTATCTTAACCGTTTCGTTTTCCGCCTGTGGCGGTCTCGATCTTTCCTTCTACTTTCATGTCATCCACCAACCTCGCAATCCAAGCCGGCGAAGAAAGCTTTGCCGCCCTGTTTGAAGAAAGCCTTGCCCTCCAGGAAATGCGTATCGGCGAAGTCATTACCGCCGAAGTCGTGCGCATCGACCAGAATTTTGTGGTCGTCAATGCCGGGCTGAAATCCGAAAGCTATGTGCCGATCGAAGAGTTCCGCAATGACCGCGGCGAAATCGAAGCCCAAGTCGGTGATTTCGTGCATGTGGCCATCGATGCCCTCGAAGACGGCTACGGTGAAACCCGCCTGTCGCGTGACAAGGCCAAGCGTATCTCGGCCTGGAACGATCTCGAAAAAGCGCTTGTCGAAGGTTCGCTGGTGCGGGGTGTTGTCACCAGCCGCGTCAAGGGTGGCCTGACGGTGATGACCAACAGTATTCGCGCTTTCCTGCCGGGTTCGCTGGTCGACATGCGCCCGGTCAAGGATACCTCGCCATATGAAGGCAGGGAGTTTGAATTCAAGGTCATCAAGCTCGACCGCAAGCGCAATAACGTCGTGGTTTCCCGCCGCGCGGTGCTCGAAGAGTCGATGGGCGAGGAGCGCGACAAGCTGCTCTCTACGCTCAAGGAAGGGACGATCATCAAAGGGGTGGTCAAGAACATCACCGATTACGGCGCGTTTGTCGACCTCGGTGGCATCGACGGCCTGCTGCATATCACCGACCTGGCTTGGCGGCGTGTGCGCCATCCCTCGGAAGTGCTCAACATCGGCGACGAGATCGAAGCCAGGGTGTTGAAGTTCGACCAGGACAAAAACCGTGTTTCGCTCGGCCTCAAGCAATTGGGCGAAGACCCGTGGGTCGGCATCGCCCGCCGTTATCCGCAGAACACACGCCTGTTCGGCAAGGTGACGAACATCACCGATTACGGCGCGTTCGTCGAAGTGGAGCAGGGTATCGAGGGTCTGGTGCACGTCTCCGAAATGGACTGGACGAACAAGAACATCCATCCGACCAAGGTCGTGCAGCTTGGCGATGAAGTGGAAGTCATGATTCTCGAAATCGACGAAGACCGTCGCCGTATTTCGCTCGGCATGAAGCAGTGCGCTTCCAACCCGTGGGATGATTTTGCCATCAACCACAAGAAGGGCGACAAGGTACGTGGCCAGATCAAGTCGATCACCGATTTCGGCGTGTTCATCGGGCTGGAAGGCGGTATCGACGGGTTGGTGCATCTGTCCGACCTGTCCTGGAGCGAGTCGGGCGAAGAAGCCGTGCGCCGCTTCAAGAAGGGCGACGAAGTCGAGGCCGTGGTGCTTGGCATCGATGTGGAGCGCGAGCGCATTTCGCTGGGCGTCAAGCAACTGGAAGGCGATCCCTTCACCAACTATATCGCCACGCACGAGAAGAACACCGTGGTGCGCGGGACGGTGAAGTCGGTCGAAGCGCGTGGCGCGGTGATTACGCTGGCCGACGATGTGGAAGGCTACCTGCGCGCTTCCGAAGCGGCCATGCAACGAGTCGACGATCTGACCACGTTACTCAAGGAGGGCAGTGAGGTCGAAGTTGCCATCATCAATGTCGACCGCAAGACCCGTTCGATCAACCTGTCGATTCGTGCCAGGGACCAGGTCGAACAAAATGAGGCCATGAACAAGCTCGCTTCCGAGAATGCCGCTTCATCGGGCACGACCAACCTCGGCGCGCTGCTCAAGGCCAAACTGAACGAACAGAAGCAATAAACGGACAAGCCGTTTCAATCATGACCAAATCGGAGCTGGTTTCTCAACTGGCCGCGCGTTTCCCGCAGTTGGTGGCGAAAGATGCCGATTTCGCTGTCAAGATGATTCTCGACGCGATGTCCGGGGCGCTTGCAAACGGGCACCGTATCGAGATTCGCGGGTTTGGCAGTTTCGCGTTGAGCTATCGTCCGCCGAGGGTCAGCCGCAATCCGAAATCCGGCGAAAAGGTGCATGTACCCGCAAAGTATGTGCCCCATTTCAAGGCCGGCAAGGAATTGCGGGAGCGGGTCGATACCGCCGTTTGAGCATGTGTGAGGACGTGCTCATCGCGTCCCTCACACGGCCTGAAACTGGAAAACAGCTTGGGCCGTCTTCCCTTTTGTCATGTGCTCGGAGATAATAACGCCCATGCGTGTGCTTGTCTGGTTCGTCCGTTTCATTCTGTTCATCCTGCTGTTCGGCTTTGCAATCAAGAACGATCACGGCGTGGATCTGTACTTCTATTTCAGCAAACAATGGCATTTCCAGCTGGTATTCATCATTTTGGTGGCGTTTGCCGTCGGTGCGCTGATGGGGGTGACAGCCACGGTTGCCTCGCTGCTGAGGCAGCGGCATGAAGTCTTTCGTCTGCGCAAACAACTAGCCCGTGCCGAACGCGATGCCGGGCAGGCGTCGGAAGAAGCCACGCGCCCACCTGAGCCGTTCTGAAGGCAATAATGGACATTGAACTGTGGTGGTTACTGGCGCTGCCGCTTTTCTTCGTCATCGGGTGGCTGGCGGCACGCATTGACATCCGTCAGGTTGTGTACGAGTCACGCGCCCTGCCACGTTCCTACCTGAGCGGCCTCAATTTTTTGCTCAATGAGCAACCGGACAAGGCCATCGACTCTTTTATCGAAGCGGTGCGCATCGATCCGCAGACAGTGGAACTGCATTTTGCGCTCGGTTCGCTGTTTCGTCGGCGGGGTGAGACTGACCGCGCCATTCGCATCCATCAACTCCTTGTTGATCGTGAAGACCTGACGCAGGAACAGCGTCTCCAGGCGCTTGGCGAACTGGGGCAGGATTTCCTCAAGGCGGGGCTGCTCGACCGCGCCGAGGCGGTGTTCCTCAAGTTGGGCGGGACGCGCGTCGATGATGTGGCCTCGCGTTACCTGCTGGAAATTTACCAGCAGGAGAAAGACTGGACGAAAGCCATCAATATCGCCCGCTCCCTGCCGAATCACGAAAGCGTGCATTGGCAACGCGATATTGCGGAATTCCACTGTGAACAGGCGGTACAGGCGCTGGCCGATTCCCGTTTTGACGAAGTCAGGAAGTACGTGGAAACGGCTTTGTCGATCAATCGCAAATGCGTGCGAGCCAGTCTGATCCTCGGTGATTTGCGCGCGGCACAAGGACATGACGAAGAAGCCCTCGATGCCTGGAAGCGGGTCGAGGCACAAGATCCGGTCTACCTTTCGCTTGCCGCGCAGCGGATCATGGACGCCTATGGCCGTCTCGGGCGTGTCGAGCAAGGGCATCTGCTGTTGCGTTCCTGGCTGGAGCGCCATCCTTCGCTCGACCTGCTCGATGAGTTGTTCCATTGGGAAATCGAAAGGGTTGGCGCACAGGCAGCTTACGAACTGGTGCGCGAAGAATTGCGCCGGAATCCGACCCTGCTCGGTCTGGACAAGTTGCTGGAAGCAGCGCTGTTGGCCGCGCCAGCCGAACATCGCAGCGATATTGAACTGGTCAAGCAATTGATCCACGGGCACACGCGCCGGGTGGCGCGTTACCGTTGCGACACATGCGGATTCAAGGCCCGGCAATTCTATTGGCGTTGTCCGGCCTGTGGCGGTTGGGAAACCTATCCACCCCTGCGTACCGAAGAATTCGATCTCACACCTTGAGGCGGAAAGGGACTAAACATGAGAGTCACAGTGGTCGGAACGGGTTACGTCGGACTTGTCAGCGGCGCGTGCCTTGCCGATGTCGGCAATGAAGTGCTTTGCCTCGACATCGACCCGGAAAAGGTCCGCATCCTCGAAGAAGGCGGGCTTCCAATCTACGAGCCGGGCTTGCTGGAAGTTGTGCGCCGCAATGTCCAGGCGGGGCGGCTGTTCTTCACTACGGATATCGAGCGCGCTGTCCGGCATGGCACGGTACAGTTCATCGCCGTAGGCACTCCACCGGACGAAGACGGTTCCGCCGACCTGCAATACGTGCTGGCTGCCGCACGCAATATCGGGCGGTATATGGACGGCTACCGGGCCGTTGTCGATAAATCGACGGTTCCGGTAGGCACGGGGGACAAAGTACGGGCAGCGATTGCCGAAGAGCTGGCCGCGCGCGGAGAAAAAATTCCTTTCGCGGTCGCTTCCAACCCCGAATTCCTGAAAGAAGGCGCGGCGGTCGAAGACTTCATGCGTCCTGATCGCATCATTATCGGCACGGAGGACGAGCAGGCCATCGAACTGATGCGTGAGTTGTACGCGCCGTTCCAGCGCAATCATGGCAGGTTGCTGGTCATGGATATCAGAAGCGCGGAACTCACCAAATATGCCGCCAATGCCATGCTCGCCACCCGCATCAGCTTCATGAACGAACTGGCGAACCTTGCGGAGACCCTTGGCGCAGACATCGAACTTGTCCGCCAGGGCATCGGTTCCGACCCGCGCATTGGCTGGCACTTCCTCTACGCAGGCTGCGGCTACGGCGGTTCATGTTTTCCGAAGGACGTGAAAGCCCTGATATGTACCGGGCACGAAAATACTCATGACCTGCTGGTGCTGCGTGCAGTGGAAGAAGCCAACGAGAGGCAGAAGCGCCGCCTCGTGGACAAGACTGTCTCCCGCTTCGGGGACAGGCTGGACGGGCTGTGTTTCGCGCTCTGGGGGCTGGCGTTCAAACCCAACACCGACGACATGCGCGAAGCGCCGAGCCGCGTCATCATCGACGAGCTCTCTAGGCGCGGCGCGAACATCACGGCTTACGACCCGGTGGCAACCAACGAAGCCCGCCGCGTTTTTGCGGACAAATATGCGGGGTTGAACTACGTGACCCGACCGATGGACGCCGTACTGGGGGCCGATGCTCTCATCATCGCCACCGAATGGAAAGAATTTCGCAGCCCGGATTTCGACTTCATCCGCACGGCCCTCAGGCAGCCCGTCATTCTCGATGGCCGCAACCTTTACGACCCGGAGGCCATGCGCCGGTATGGCATCGAATACTACGGCATAGGCCGCCGCTGAATCCCTAAAAATTCGCAGTATCGGGGTCGGGGCCGATGCGCCCCTTTGGGTTGTCGAGACCGTTCAGCACGGCAATGTCTCCGGCATCAAGCCGGAAACCGAAAATCTGGAAATTTTCGCCAATACGCGCCGGATTGACCGATTTCGGAATCGTGGCCAGACCGCAGTCAAGATGCCAGCGCAGCACGACTTGCGCCGCCGTTTTCTGATGCTTTTGCGCGATGCGCAGAATTTGCCCGTCGCGCAGCAATGCGCCGCCCTGTCCGAGCGGACTCCATGACTCCGTGACGATTCCATGTTGAGCGTGAAACTCACGCAGGGAACGCTGCTGAAAATACGGATGCAACTCGATCTGGTTGATCGACGGGGTCACGCCGGTTTCATCCAGCAACCGCCGCAGATGCGGGATCTGGAAATTGGATACGCCGATCGAACGGGTGCGTCCTTCATTTTTCAGCCTGACCAACGCACGCCAACTCTCAAGATAGCGGTCCAAGCGCGGCATCGGCCAATGTATCAGATAGAGATCGACGTAATCGAGCCGCAGCCGCCGCAGGCTTTCGTCGCAAGCGCGCAACGTCTCATCGTATCCTTGGTGGCTGTTCCATAGCTTGGTGGTCACGAAGACTTCCTCGCGCGGCACATCCGACACATGTATCCCTTCTCCGACACCCATTTCGTTGCCGTAAATGGAAGCCGTGTCGATCAGGCGATAACCTGCCGCCAGCGCGGCAGAAACAGCAGCAGCGGCTGTTTCTGCCGGGGTCTGCCAGGTGCCGAATCCGAGTTGCGGAATCTGTGATCCGTCATTCAGAGGAAGAGTGGGTTGTGTCATGACAATTTCCTTTTTACTGTGTGCCGGTGTTGACGCCGGGTTTGCCGGGCGCGTGGATCGAACCAAAGCCGCGCCAAATAAAACCCTTCAATCCCGATCCACCGCATAGGCCGACCATGCCTGCCGCGTGGGCATGACTTCCAGCCGGTTGATATTGATGTGGCCGGGCAGGTTGGCGATGTAAAAAACCTGTTCGGCGATGTCTTCTGCTGTCAGGGGTTCTGTTCCGCGATAAAAGCGATCCGAGGCGGCTTGGTCGCCTTTCGTGCGCACGAGTGTAAATTCGGTCTCGGACATGCCGGGTGCGAGATCGGTGACGCGCACGCCTGTGCCTAGCAGGTCGCAACGCAGGTTGTAGCTGAACTGTTTGACAAAAGCCTTGGTTGCGCCATAGACATGATTGCCGGGATAAGGCCATTGGCCGGCTATGGAGCCAATGTTGATGATGCTGGCTCCGCGTCCGGCGGCAAGCAGCGCGGGCAGCAGGACATGGGTGACGTTGACCAGCCCCGTGACGTTGGTGTCAATCATGGTGTGCCAGTCTTCCAGCGCCACCGCCTGTGCCGGTTGTGGTGCCAGCGCCAGACCGGCATTGTTGACGAGGGTGCGCAGGGTACGGAATTCTGCGGGCAAGGCTTCCACGACGGCTTTCACCGCTCCGGCGTCGCGCACGTCAAGCACGGCGACATGCACCGGCGCAAGCGGAGCAAGCTCTTCCCGCAAGGCTTGCAGGCGCTCTGCCCGACGCCCGGTCAACGCCAGCGCCCAGCCGTCGGCGGCAAAACGGCGTGCCGTCGCACGCCCGAAGCCGGACGTCGCGCCAGTAATGAAAATAGTCTTGTTCATTTTAGTTTCTCTCGCAGAGGTTTCCCGCGCGGGATGCTTCCACCAGGCTTTTTACCGCATCCACCACATGCTGGCCGGTAAATCCGAAGTACCCGAACAATTATCGCGTTGAAAACACCCTAAGGCAAAAAGGCAGGCGACAGCAGGCGCAGGCCGATGGAAAACCATCGCCCTTCTGTGCTGCTGCCGAACCGGTTGCCGTAAGTGGTGTCGATCTGGACACGGTCGGGTACCAGCCAGTGACGGAAACCGGCCTGGTAGAACGGCCTGCCCCGATCCTGCCCAAACGCTTCGGCAACCAGCCAGGTGCGATGGGTGAGTTGCGTCTCGGAACCGACACCCCAGACCATGCGATTCTGCCTGGGTTCTTTCTCGCGCAACCAGCCCAGGTTGGCATGCAGCACAAAGCGATCATCGCGGAACGAGAAACTCGCCGGCACATAGGTGTAGAGATTACCGATCAGTTTACGGTCGCTGTGGATGTTTGGATGACGGGTATTGCCGACTACCAGCCCCCAGGCCCATCCGTTTGGCTCCAAGGTTTTGAACACGGTCTTACCCTGAAATACGACATCCGTCGTTCGTGTCCTCCCGTCGGCTCTGGTGCGGGCACCGCCAAGCGTCAGCTCAAGATTCCCGGTGAAATTGCAGGCAGGCAACGCCCAGTATTCGGTGCTGTTGCGGCCATCCTGTACCCAGGTCTCGACTTGGCAGGATTTGTCATCGACGACTCGGGCGTCGTCGGTAATCATCGGCCGGGCAGCGCGTACCACCGGACTGACGAACAACCCGGAGAGGTAAACCGCAGCCACGCAAAATGGCAAAAATACAGCCTTGAACCGACAAACCGGAAAAAGACACATGAAGCGCATGGATAAACAGACGCTCTAAAAAGAACCGAACAGGGCGCCCAGAATGATAACCGTAGTCAACGCGAGAAGGGCTCCGACGATACCGACCATAACGATATCGCGGTAGCTTTCCTTATGGGTCGAACCGCAGACCGCCAATAGCGTCACCACCGCGCCATTGTGAGGCAGGCTGTCCAGTGTGCCCGCGCCGATCACGGCAATGCGGTGCAGAACCGCAGGATCGATGCCGAGTTCCACCGCGCGCATCATGTAGGCGTCGCCAAGCGCATCCAGCGCAATGGTCAGCCCGCCCGAGGCAGAACCGGTCAGCGCGGCCAACAGGTTGGTGGCAACCGCCAGCGAAACCAAGGGGGAGCCGCCGATACTCAACACCTGGTCCCTGACGATCTCGAACGCGGGCATGGCCGCGACCACCGAACCGAAACCGACCAGGCTGGCAACACTGAGCGCGGGCAGAACGGAAGCGTTGGCACCCGCGTCCACGGTTTCGCGCAGATTGGGCAAACGGCGCCAATTGATCGCCAGGGCGGTGAAAATAGCGCATAACAAGGCCGTCGCCACCGCCCAGACGCCGCCGATTTCCGAAAGCGAAATGCCGCCCCAGCGTGGCTCGTTCAGAAAATCCGCATCCAGGTTGGGCAGGACGGTCAGCGACATGACGAGATTGACAGCCACGACCACGATCAGTGGAAAAATCGCAAGATAAACCGGAAGCGGGACGGTTGCGGCCTTTCCATGCAGGATTTCAGCCGGATCGAATTCGCGGGCGGCAACGGCACGTTCGCGCAGCGCGTCGTCATTGACCGGACTTTTCAGGGCAGGCACGGCGACACCATCATCGAAGCCTTCACCGGCCAAGTGCGCGTTTTTTTCTTTCAGATGAAGCCAGTACAGACCAAAAGCCAGCATGATGACGGACGCAATCATCCCAAGACCCGGCGCGGCAAAGGGCGTCGTTCCGAAAAACGGCATGGGGATGGCATTCTGAATGGAAGGCGTGCCCGGCAAGGACGACATAGTGAATGTCGAAGTACCCAGTACGATTGCTGCCGGCATCAAACGCCGTGGAATATCTGCCAGATGGAACAGGCGGCGCGCCATCGGTGCCAGCACGAAGAACGCGACAAACAGGCTGACGCCGCCATATGTGACCAGCGCACCGGCCAGCACGACGGCCAGAACCGCCCTGCCCGTTCCCAACTTTCGCATCAGGAAATCGGCGACGACGGAAATCGAACCGCTGTTTTCCATCAGCTTCCCGAATAGCGCCCCAAGCAGAAACAGGGGGAAAAACTTCGCCAGAAAACGCGCGGCGCTTCCCATGAACGTCTGTGTCCAGTGCGCCAGCAGCGGCTCGAACGAGAACAGCACGGCACACATGGCCGCCAGCGGTGCAAGCAGCAGGACGCTCCAACCCCTGAAAGAGAGCCAGATGAGAAGGCCCAGGCCAAGCAGGATGCCGATCAATCCCAAAGCCATCGGCTATACCCCTTCGAGCAACGCATCGATATCGAACGACGATTCATTTCCCAGGGCATGGCCATGTTCCGCCAGAAAGCTTCCAGCGGCCTGTCGTCCCGCATCGCGCAGCATGGACAGGAAAGCCCTTTCCGTATTCAGTTTCGAAGAGTATCCGAGCGACACCATGATGTCGTCGGCGATGCGATGAATCCGCATCGAAGACCAGCGCCCGTCCTCTTCTCCCATGCTCGGCATCTTGCGCACGATCTTGTGCAGCAATGCAATCATGCGCAGCTCTTTCAACAGCGCGGCATTGAAAGAAACCTCGTTGAGCCGGTTCTGTATCTCGCGCGCCATTTTTGGCGTGCCTGATCGTTCCACCGGGTTGATCTGGACCAGGATGATGTCCTTGGTATCGCTTTCGCGTACCAGCGGCGTAATCGTCGGATTGCCCGAATAGCCGCCATCCCAATAGGATTCGCCGTCGATCTCGATTGCCTGGAACATCGTCGGCAGGCACGCCGACGCCAGCAAAACATCCGTGCTCAATTCACTATTGCGGAATACCCTGCCACGGCCCGTCCGCACATTGGTCGCCGTAATGAAAAGCTTGATCGGGCTGTCCGCGAGACGGGAGAAGTCGACGGAATCTTCAAGAATGGAACGTAGCGGATTGATTCCCCCCGGATTCATGAAATAGGGAGAAACGGCCCGCGCCATCATATCCATCGCCACAAAAAAGGGGGAATTGTCCAATGTCCAGCGCCCCGTCAGGACATCCAGCGGAGTCCGCTGGAACGGGCTGGCCATCCCGGCATCGGCAACCCGGGACCAGAAAAGCTCCAACGCTGTTCGCGCCCCTGCCGCGCCGCCCTTGGCATAACCGTGCGCCAACACCGCCGCATTCATCGCGCCCGCCGACGTTCCTGATATGCCTTCGAACCGCAGCCACTTCTCTTCCAGCAGCCTGTCGAGCACTCCCCAGGTAAAAGCGCCATGAGAGCCGCCGCCTTGAAGCGCCAAATCGACATAAAGCGTTTTGCGCACGGTATTTTCCTTGGTGGATTCCAAGGCTGACGTTATTTGAATCCTATGCCATCGGCCATAAAAAAATTGGCATTGTCCTTGAAAAAACGGGAGACTTCAAAACCCGCGCGGCACCGAAGACGGCATTGAAGCAATTTTCCTCCCTGGAGGGATGCCCAAAGGGCGGGGTGGTGAGCCAACGTCAATTTTTCGGCACTGCTCTTTGATGTTTCCCAAGAAGCGGTGCCGCTTAAACCGATATATTCTGTTTGACGCGCCCGGCCATGACCGAAGCCGGGATGAAGCCGTTCCATCTTGGATTTGAGAGCGGGACAAGCAAGCAGTATCTTTACAGTCAAGCTATCCGAAAATTGCTTACATGCCATAAATGACGGGATTGTAGTTTTGCTCACAGGAGTCTGCAAAATGACATTCAATGCATTCCACACAGGACAGTGCGCCATTCTCAAAACCGCCAACGTAACGAAGCGGATAAACACAAGAACCGCACTAGCGATACTGTCGGTATTTCCCTTGCTGGCCTGCGTGAGTGATCCTTCCCCGGTGCTGAATACCTGCCAGACCGAGATGTTCGAACGGGATACCGCTGAAACACAGGAACATTGCCAGCAGGCGGCAAAACAGGGAGAGGCGCAGGCACAATACTATGTCGGGATGATGTATCTCGAAGGCCGGGGCGTTGCGCAGGATGAAGCGCAAGCCGTGCCGTGGCTCAAAAAAGCAGCGGAACAAGGACACGCTGCCGCACAGTCCAGACTTGAGCAGATGTCTGACAAAGGCAAAGGCGAAAACGTAAAAAAGGCTGAAACACAGGGCATTCTTCCGAGGACGGCAAGGTTAAACCAGCTTAAAGAAGCGATGGGGCAGAGGGATGCGGAAGCGCAATACAAGCTTGGATACGAGCTTCTCCATGAAGACGCCTGGCGTAATGAAACGCAGGGCATGCAATGGATCAGAAAAGCGGTCGAACAGGGACACGCTGGCGCACAAACCGAGCTTGGGTTGCTGTATTACAGAGGCCGTGCCGTCGCGCAAGATAGTACAAAAGCAGTGAAATGGTTCAAGATGGCTGCCGAGCAAGGACATGAAGAGGCGCAATACTGGCTTGGGCTGATGTATGACAAAGGTGAAGGCGTAGAAAAGGATGAAGCCGAAGCGGCGAAGTGGCTCAGAAAAGCGGCGGAACAAGGGGAGATGAGAGCACATGCCATCCTTCAGCGGATGGAATGGCTAAAGCAGCTTAAAGAAGCAGTGGAAAGGGGAGACACGGAAAAACAATACAGGCTTGGATTCGGGTTCATCTTTGAGAATTTTGCGCAAGATGAGGCGGAGGGCGTGCAATGGCTCAGAAAAGCGGTGGAACAAGGACACCCGGGCGCACAAACAAAACTTGGGGTGCTGTATTACAGAGGCCAGGCCGTTTCACAAGATAGCGCAAAAGCGGTGAAGTGGTTCAGGATGGCGGCCGAACAGGGATATGTGGAAGCGCAATACTGGCTTGGACTGATGTATAGCAAAGGCGAAGGCGTGGAAAAGGATGAAGAAAAAGCGGCAAGGTGGCTCAGAAAAGCGGCGGAACAAGGAGTAGCGGAGGCTCAGGAGGCTCTTCGGAAGATGGGGGAATAAGGTGCCGCAGAAGCCGTACCCCGCGTCATCCACGCCCCTCCATCGGCGTCATCTCCCTTGCGGCGGTGATACAACGCCGTTACACTTTCATACCTGTTTCAAGTATTCACGATAAATTTCAACCGACCATACGGAGGGTTACAAAATGGCTTTTGACGCATTCATGAAAATAGACGGCATCCCCGGCGAATCGACGGACGCCGACCATAACGGCTGGATTGAAGTCCTATCCTTCGATCATGAAGTTATTCAGCCAGTCTCCAAGACTGCAAGCTCTGCCGGAGGTGGAACTGCCGAACGTGCTGAATATTCTGGATTTGTCTTTGTCAAAAACGTTGATATGGCCTCCCCAAAATTTTATGAAGCCAGCTTCAGAGGTACGCACATCAAGGAAATCACCATCGACTTTTGCCGAGCAGGAGGGAAAAAAGAGAAATACTTGCAGGTCGTCATGAAGCAAGTCATCGTCTCGAAATTCAAACAATGCAGCGGCGGAGAATTTCCAATTGAAAAAGTAGAACTGTCCCCCGGTATTGTCACAATGGACTACATCAAGCAAGACAGGGCTACTGGAACTCCTTCTGGCAGTGTCGCGGCGGGTTGGAACCTTATCACCAATACGACCGCATAAACTGGCTCCCTCTTGGGCTGGATAAATAAATGATCCAGCCCAAGGAACACGAAAGGAAAAGGCATGTTAATTGGAATTGGCTGGCCTCTGATGGTGAATAGCATCAAGAGGGGCATGAAGGGTACTTTCGGCATGGTTCGTACAAGGGTTGTACCTAATGACAAAGCACATCATGGTTGGGACTTATATGCACCAAACGGGACGAAATGCTATTCCATCGCCGATGGTGAAGTGGTTAGCGTCAGGTACAGCCAGAGTTACGGGAATGTCATAGAGATCAAAACTGATCTGATATTCAATGGTACGAACATCTACGCAAGATATGCCCATTTATCCTCCGCACTGAACGGCATACAAAGGGGAGTCAGGGTCACAAAAGGGCAACAAATAGGGCTTACGGGTTCTACCGGAGAGTCAGCTTCTTCAATGACCGGGATTCATGTTCATCTTCACTTTGAAGTGACGAAGAGATTAGACACACGACAAGGCGAAGCGGGCCTAGATGATAGATACGACCCGCTATTGATTTACGGAGTCCTCCCCTTGGGCAATGAGATTATTGATATGGATATAGATTAAGGAGGAAACCCCATGAAACACCTATTCTTGTGGTTGCTTATATTGGGCAGTATCAGTGCTACCCATGCGGAAGAAGGTAAAAAACATCCAGAAATATATGGATGGAGTACAAAAAATGGAGCGGATATTGAAATAACAGGGAGGGTAGCTAAGGATTTATTTGACAAAATGCCAGAAAGCACTTTGATACCAACAAAAAATTCTTGTGCTGCTGGAAGAATAATGAAACTCAAAAAAGGCTTAGTTTGCTTTGCTCCAGAGGGCGATCTTGATATGACGAAGTTTTATTCTTGTCAAGTAGAAGTGCATGTCAAGACGGGTGATCTTGTAGCCAAAAAAGCAGAGGACTATCTAGCGTGTGACCCGTAATCTCGTATAGGGCATGTTGCCAAAAGAACCCGCCAAACAGGTTAAAAACAAAACGCTCGCCGCGTGGCAACTGCCGGGGTGTGTTTTCAACCCTCCCCGGCAGTTGCGGGAGCTTGTTTCATCCTTGCGCCGTCAATGGTTCGCTACGCCGCTGCACCCGCATTCCGGTTGCGCGTAATCTGGCGCAGCAGCTACGAGGAAACGCTTTCCGGCATCGAGCAACGCGAACCGGATGCACCGCCATTGACGCAATGAGGACTGCGGCAGCGATAGGCGAAAAAAAGGCGATGGCCGAATGCACGGCCAACGCCCCATGAAAAACCGCATGGCATTTAACCCAGTCTGGCGGCAATCTCCGCAGGGGTTGCGTTGTAATAGACCATGAGGATTTTTAGCTCACGGGTGCCGACCATCCGCGCAAGGTCTAAAACGTCCAATTTTCGGGCAAGCCGCGTTATCGCTTCGTGGCGCGTATCGTGAAAATGCAGATCGACTATTTGCGCACGCCTGCAAGCCTTGCGGAAGTTTGCCTTGAGTTGGCAGGGCGACAGCCCGAAAACACGCGCCCCATCTTCGGGCAACTGACCCAGTAGCCGCATGGCTTCAGACGATAGCGGCACTGAACGCGGAAAGCGGGCTTGCCGGTAGCCGAGTTGTGCCGTCGGCACGGTTTCTCGGAAGCGAGCTACTACCTGTGGCGCAGCAAATTTGGCGGAATGAATGTTTCGGACGCCAAGCG
>JAISPJ010000059.1 GCA_031274995.1 Azoarcus sp. | reverse complement strand
ATCCGCACTGCTTACCCGGTGTGCTGCCGTCGCACGGGAATCTGCGCAGACCGCTAAGGATCAGCGCGAAGCCAAAACACAAGGCCAACCGAACGCATGAGCCGTAGCTGAAACACACTACGCGCCACGCTCCTCATTCCTCTCCTTTTGGAATAAAAACAATACTACCCAAACAGTCAAAGCGTCCTTCTTTAAAACCGAACGATATTAGCCCCCATGAACGTTTTGTTTCCAAATAGAATGTATCCTCGCTATTATATGGACTTGAATATAAATCAGGGTACATTTTTTTGAGATTATTTTGTGTAATACATTTTGTATTTTCATTGAGATATAATATTAACCTGGCCATCTTATTTTTTCTTATACTTAGACGAAGTTCCACTTTTTTAACAAGAAGTTCGTTTTCGTAAATAAAATTATTTGCGGTGTACGAAAGAATATACTCATTAGAATAAGTGAGCGGCAAACTAATGCCACCCAATGCTTCCGAGACTTTTTCGACCGACCACGGGTCGGCCGCTTCCAGCTTTTGCACCAATTCCACGAATCCCATTTTTTTACTCTCCGAAGAAGCCTGGGCAGGTTTACCTGCCGGTACGGCGTCAGGAGCAGCAATGGATTCATTGTCCGCAAAAATGAGCAGAAGGCAGACCGCACAGAACCATCCGATAGTTGAACCTGACTTTTTCATGATAACCGCTCCTGTATCTGAATGCCGAAAAACCGATTGATTCCCATGCTTCTCGCCTCTATGGAGGGGTAGGGTGCTTATGCTTGTTCGCATTATAATATTCTGTGGAACGCTGCACATAAGTTTTACCGCCTGCCGTCTCGCTTGTTCTGTAACGGTCGGCTATTTGTTGGACGGCGGCTTCATGGGTTATTTCTCCGTTTTCAACCTTGTCATACATTTCGTTATAGAACGCGCGATTGGCAGCTTTGCCTGTAAGCGCGATTGTTGTACCAAAGGCATCAGCAATTTCTCTCTGGATTTTGATGTTATATAAAGTTGCTTCGCCTTCACGAAGCAGTCTGCTCTGCACAAAAGCGGCCTCTGAAGACCAGTCTTCCTCCCTCGGATCAAGCGCATGGCCTGTTTCATGGGCAAGGATTCCGACCACTGCGAGCGGAACATCCTGATATCTGCTGTTGATTCTAATGATTTTCTCTCTCCTATCTGTGTTGCCTGCACCGTGTATGCTTGGGTCATATATAATTTGCCACTCATCCGCTTTCAAGCCCGCCAAAGCACTTTGCAGTGTCGGCGATTGGGCAATGATCTCAAGTATGGCTGGATTATCCAATGGCGATGACGGAGAATCGGGCGTTACCACAGGGCTGCCGGGGGGCGTTGCCGAAACGCCGTCAGGAGCATCGTCTCCCGGAGAACCATCAGGTGATGCCGGAGGCAGTGGCGTATCGGGTGACGGAGTACCCGGTGGAGGGGCATCGGATGGTGATGGTGACACATCGTAGGAACCGGAACTGCCGGCATTGCCGATGTTCCTGCTTGTACCTGTTGCAGCCGCGTCCGCCGCCTCCCGTGCCGCCGCCGTCTGTATGCTGCCGTCCTGCCCGGCCAGCGCCTTGGCCCCCGCCGCCGTCTGGTTTCTCAGCACGTCGCCAAACTGCGTGTACACAAAAATTGATCCGATCGCCATCAGCATCACAATGATGATGTACTCCGTCATCGCTTGGCCAAGCTGGCGGGCCGCACGGCGGGGGTTTCCGAGGCTCGGAGCTTTCATTTCGTCAGTCCCGTTTCGAAAAATTCAGGCTATTGGAGAAATGCAAGAAAAATAACGCATAGATCATGAAAAACAGCACGGACTTTATCATTCGGCAGATGGGTACGCAACATTTGAAACAAATATTCTCAAAGCGTAACAGTCGCGTACCTTGGTACGGGATGCAACCGCCGGGCCGGGTACTGGGCGGATGTGGGGCAGGGGGCTGAAAGCGGCATGGGTTTGAGCGCGAAGCGCCGACCATCTGGCTGCCAACGACGCAGTAATGCGCTTCAAATGGCGTCTCTATGGAAAATTTGTTTTGCGTCGTTGACATTGTTCAACTGATGTTGAATAATCATCTAATGGAAACGAAAACCGCCACGACCATTTTTGAAGTTCTGACGTCCGAGGCACGGCTTGCCATCTTCCGGCTGCTGGTCAAATACGCACCGGACGGGCTGGTGGCCGGAGAAATTTCCCGAATGCTGGACATACCGAAGACCAATCTTTCCTTTCACCTGAAAACCATCATCCACAGCGGACTTGCCAGCATGAGGCGGGAAGGGCGCAATACGCGCTACAAGGCCAACATCCCTCTGATGCTGGAAACCATTGCTTACCTGACGGCTGAGTGCTGTTCCGGCAATACTGAACAGTGCCAGGGTTTTCGGGCTAAAAGCGGGGTTGCGCCGGCGTTTTTGCCAACCTGCCGCAAAGATGAAAAACCGTAACAAGGAGATCATTGCCATGAGCACACCGAATCAAACCAGATCAAACGACCAAGTCAGAGAAACAGTGCGCGCCGGGTATGCATCCATTGCCACAGGACAACAGTCCTCCTGTTGTGGCGGCGGCGGGTGTTGTGGTCAGGTTGATCCTGAGCGTCTGGCGCAAGCCGTGGGCTACGACGCGGAAAGCCTTGCCAACCTGCCGGACGGCGCGAACATGGGGCTTTCCTGCGGCAATCCCGTCGCCATCGCGGCTTTGCGGGAAGGCCAGACCGTGCTCGACCTCGGCAGCGGCGGTGGTTTCGACGTGTTCCAGGCAGGCGAAAAGGTGAAGGCATCCGGGCGGGTCATCGGCGTGGACATGACCCCGGAGATGCTTGCCAAGGCCCGCAAGAACATCGAGCAGTACCGGCAACGCACCGGGCTGGACAACGTGGAGTTCCGCCTCGGCGAGATCGAAAACCTTCCCGTGCCGGACGCCAGCGTCGACGTGGTGCTTTCCAACTGCGTCATCAACCTTTCCCCGGACAAACCCCAAGTCTGGCGTGAAATCTTCCGTGTGCTCAAACCCGGCGGCAAAGTGTCCGTTTCGGACTTGGCTCTACTGAAACCCCTGCCCGGCAACATCCGGGAAATGGCGGCGGCGCTGGTAGGCTGCGTGGCCGGAGCCGCGCTGGTGGACGAAACCAGAGCCATGCTGGAAAAAGCGGGCTTCACCTCCATCGTCCTCACCCCCAAGCCGGATTACGTGCGGAACATGCAGGACTGGAACGACCCCTTGTACAAACAGATCGCCGAGACTCTGCCTCTTGGTAATGAAATGGCCGACTACGTGGTCAGTCTGGACATTGAGGCACGGAAGTAGGGTTTGTCCTTTCATATAGCTGGATCTGTTCTGATTTATCAGAACAGATCCAGCCCGCGCCGTTTTCTCAGGGCCGCTGTGGTTTCTCGCGCTGGGCGATTTCGGGGACAGAAGAATTTGAATTGGTGCGAAGAAGGTCGACCATGTCGCCGAGGATGTTTGCGCTTTCCACAAGCAGGACATCGCGCGCGGCTTTGCGCATTTTTTCGGCGGCAAGTTCATTGGAGAGGCTGCGTTCGTTGGCGAGCAGGCCATCATCGCCAACTTCATCTTCATTCTGGTCTTCGCCGGCGGGCTGTTGTTGCTCGGTACCCTTTTTGCCGCGTGCCTTGGCACGGGCTTCCATGCGGTCACGTTCTGCGCGCCGGGTACTTTCCTTGAGCGAAATGGCCTTCAACTTGCGTAAGGCTTGCAGTTCTGCGACCTTTTCCTTGAACTGGAGAAAATCCCTGTCCTGTGCGGCCCGTTGTTCGTGGCGCAGGGCAAGCGCGGGCAGCAGGGACGTGACGTTGCCCGCGCTACGGAATTCGGCGGGGCTGATGCGTGTCCAGGGCAGGGCGTTGTCATAGGATGATTCGCCAAAGTTACTGGAATCGACGAGCGAGGGCAGTACGATATCGGGGCTGACGCCGCGCAACTGGGTCGTGCCGCCCGAGATGCGGAAGAACTGGGCGATGGTCATCTTGAGTTCGCCGTACCGGCGCTGTGGGGCGCGTTCCAGTTCGTCGAGGTCGATCAGGGTTTGCACCGTGCCCTTGCCGAAACTGTCTTCGCCAATCACGATGCCGCGTCCATAGTCCTGTATGGCGGCGGCGAAGATTTCGGAAGCGGATGCGGACGCGCGGTTGATGAGCACGCCGAGCGGCCCCCGCCAGGCCATGCCGGGCGAGGGGACACGTTCGATGCGGGTCTGGCCGTAGGAGTTTTGCTGAATGACGACAGGGCCGCTGTCGATAAAAAGACCCGTGAGCGAGACGGCTTCGTCGAGCGAGCCACCCGCGTTGTCGCGCAGGTCGATGAGCAGGGCGTCGATTTTGTCGCGCTTGAATTCCTCGATGATCCGGGTGGCATCGCGGGTGGCGCTACGGAACTGTACCGGGGATTTACGGCGCGCGTCGATATCCTGGTAGAAACTTGGCAATTTGATGATGCCGATTTTTCTGAGTTGCCCGTCGTCACGTATTTCGTGTATCGAACCCGAAGCGGCCTGATTTTCGAGGCGGACGGTGTCGCGCACGAGGGCGATGCGGCGGTGGGCGTCGTCGTCCAGGGCGTCGGCGGGCAGGATGTCGAGCACAACGGTGGAATTTTGCTTGCCCCGGATGAGCGGGACGACTTCATCCACCCGCCAGCCGGTGACATCGGTCAATGCCGCTTTTTCGCTCTGCGCAACACCGACGATACGATCACCGACGCCGACCTTGCCCGAACGCAGCGCGGGGCCTCCGGGGATGAGTTCGCGCACGATGACGTAACCGTCGCGTTCCTGGAGTACCGCGCCGATGCCGACCAGCGACAGTTTCATCGAAATGGCGAAGTCTTCCGCCGCGCGTGGCCCGAGGTAGCTGGTGTGCGGTTCCACCGAGCTGGCCCAGGCGTTCATGAAAACCTGGAATATGTCGTCGCTGCTGAGTTTGGAGGAGCGGTCCAGCGCATGCCCGTAACGCTTGACAAGCGTGCGGCGAATGGCGTTGTCATCATTTCCTGCCAGACGCAGGCGCAGCCAGTCGTTTTTGATCCGTTTGCGCCATATCTCATACAATTCGCTGTCGGAAGCAGCCCAGGGCGCTTCGCTGCGATCCGGCTCAAAGCTTTCATCCACGGTGAAATCAAGATTGCCAGCGAGCAATTTCTGGATGGTGCCGCGTATTTTTTTGACGCGCATGGTATAGCGGTCGAAGATGAGGAAAGGCGTTTCGAGCCTGCCTTCGAGAATGGCGCTGTCGAGCGTGGTGCGCGCCCAGGAGAAACCGTTGATGTCGGATTGCAGGAAAAACAGGCGAGCGGGGTCGAGCGCCTTCAGGTAACGGTCGAAAATTTGCGCCGAAAACGTACTGTCGAGCTGTGGGGCCTGGTAGTGGTAACGCGACAACAGGTGAACGGTGGCGACGGCCGTCTCGGCATGGGTCTGCGTGGGACGTGGTGATTCAGCGAAGGCGGGGCGTGCGAAAAACAGGCTTGCGGCAAAAAACGCCAGAAACCAGATTGACCAGTACAGGCGGCGGTACATCATAGGGTGTTGGGGCGGGAGCAGCCCGTCGTTTGCTATAAAAAAAGGCAAAGCCAAAACCGGGGCGCTTTTGATGTACCCCGATCCGTGAAGTAATCCCCCTCAGTGTAGCTGAATGTGGGCAGCGTGGGCGTGGTTTTATCCACATGCCCCCACCGCGCCACACGCGGTGCAGAAATCGCAGCCATCCTTGCGGATTACTGTGTGGTTGCCGCATTCCTTGCACAGTGCGCCGTGCATGACCTTGGGTTCGCTATTGACGCGCGGCGATTCCAGGATGCCCATTTCGGCCACCGGATAGCCGTTTTCATCGAGCACGCCGAGCATGGCGTAGCGATGAATGATGAGGCGGGCGATGTAGGCCACGGTGGACGGAAAAGTCTGCTGCTTGCGCGCTCCCGGCACGAAGGCCATGAAATCGCCGAGCGGTTCTGGATAGTCGAGGAGTTTCCTCAGTTTCATGCCGATCCAGGCCGGATCCATCACGCGCATGTCGAGCGCCAGGACGCGGGTGAGTCCGTCCAGCGCCCTTGGGTAATTGCCGGAGAGCCAGGCCGAATAGGGGCGGGTCACGCCGTCGGGCAGGGTGATTTCCTTGAGGCCGAGCACGAAATCTTCGCTTGTGGCCGGGTTGTGGATGTCGACCGTCCAGGAAAGTGTGCCGTCGGTTCCGGTTCTGGGTTCTTCCAGGCTGAACAGCGTATCGAGCACCGGGGTCGGTCCCGTGCGGGAGAACGCGCCGAGTTGTTCACAACGGTAGCTCACGACTTGGGCGAAGGCGGATACCGCGCCGGGGACGAGTTTTTTCTCGCCGTGGGGCGGGAAAGGCATTTCAAAGGACTTCTCGCCCACAGTGCCGGCCAAGGTGTCGAGCTTGAGTTTGAGCCAGGCATGATCGTTGGCGCGCATGTCCATCGACAATGTCTTGGCGACTGCCCCCAGGCCGCGTGGCTGGTCGGCCCCGTTGACCCAGACCTCGAACGGGAGCGAGCCGTTGAACATGTCGAGCGCCGCGCTGACTTGTCCGACGAAGAGGGCGAAGCCGCCGGAAGGCGCGTCGATCATGTACGTCCAGGCCATGTTGCCTTCGGGCAGCACGGGGCGGCCCGGCCAGCGCAGGCTGGCGAGCACCGGAGCGGGCAGGCTCTTGATCGAGAGCCGCCGGTTGGCGTCAGGAATGTCCACGTCCTGCGGCTTTTTCTGGTTGTTGGCGGGGGCGACGGACAGCACAGGGGTGAGTACGCCGTTTGGGCGGTAGGTGGCCAGCCCTTTGAGGCCGGATTTCCACGCCGAGAGGTAGAGGTCTTCAAAATCTTGATATGGATAGTTTTCCGGGACGTTGACCGTCTTGGAAATAGACGTGTCGACGTAGGGCGCGACAGCGGCCACCATATCCTTGTGAGCGGCAGCGGAGATTTCCAGCGCGGTGACGAACCACTGCGGCAGGTTGTTAATATCGCCGCCCAGGTGGCGGTAGAGCCTCCAGGCGTAGTCTTCCACGCTGTGTTCCTTGAAATCCCCGTCGACCGAACGTTTCCTGCGCGTGTAGGTATAGGAGAACGGCGGTTCGATGCCGTTGGAAGCGTTATCCGCGAACGCAAGGCTGATCGTGCCGGTTGGGGCAATGGACAGCAGGTGTGAATTGCGGATGCCGTGCTTGCGGATGCGCTCTTTCAATACGCCGGGCAGACGCGACGCAAAATTGTTGCCGGAGAGATACATGTCCGCGTTAAAGAGCGGAAACGCCCCGCGTTCGCGGGCCAGTTCCACCGATGCGGCGTAGGCGCGGTCACGCAGGTATTCCGCGATTCTGCGTGCCTGTTCGCGCGCTTCTTCCGTGTCGTAACGTTTGCGAAGCATGATGAGCGCATCACCCAGCCCGGTGAAACCCAAGCCGATCCGGCGCTTGGAGCGAGCTTCTTCCTGTTGCTGCTCCAGCGGCCAGTGCGTGCTGTCGAGCACGTTGTCGAGCATACGGACGCTGATATCGACAATCTCGCCGAACCCGTTGAAATCGAAAGCGGCCTTTTCTGAAAACGGTTCTTGGACGAACAGCGTCAGGTTGATCGAACCCAGGCAGCAGCAGCCATATGGCGGCAACGGCTGTTCGGCGCAGGGGTTGGTGGCCTCGATAGTTTCGCAATAGCCAAGATTGTTATCCTGATTCATGCGATCCAGAAAAAGAATGCCCGGCTCGGCGTGGTCGTAAGTCGAACGCATGATCTGCGCCCACAGGTCGCGGGCCTCGATTTTGCGATAGACCCACGTTCCATCATCGAGCTGGTATGCGCCTGCGGCCTGGATGTCTTCGCCCGGCTCGGCTTTGTGGATGAGTTCGACCGTCTCGCCTGTTTCCACCGCGCGCACGAAGGCATCGGTGACACCGATGGAGATATTGAAGTTAGCCAGATCACCTCTGTCCTTGGCGTGGATGAACTCCTCGATGTCAGGATGATCGCACCGTAACACTCCCATCTGTGCGCCACGCCGCGCCCCGGCTGATTCCACCGTTTCGCACGAACGGTCGAACACCCGCATGTACGATACCGGCCCCGAGGCGCTGGAGGCGGTTCCCCGTACCATCGCCCCCTTGGGGCGGATCGAGGAAAAATCGTAGCCGACGCCGCCGCCGCGCCGCATGGTTTCTGCCGCTTGCGCAAGCGCGGTATAAATGCCGGGTCGCCCGTCGACGGATTTGGTGACGGAATCGCCCACCGGCTGCACGAAGCAGTTGATGAGCGTGGCTGCGAGCGTCGTGCCCGCCGCGCTGTTGATTCGCCCCGCAGGCACGAAACCGCGCTCCTGCGCTTCCAGAAAGCGCGCTTCCCAGAACGCGCGTTTATCCTCGGCTTCGACCGCGGCCAACGCCCGCGCCACACGCTGGCGCACTTCATGCGCGGTTTTTTCGCCTCCCTTCGCGTACTTTTCGATCAGGACTTCGGCAGAGATTTCCTGTGCGGCCAGGTTGTCTGCCGTGGGCTTGCAAGTGGTCCGGGATAGCGTGCTCATGATGTTTGCGGTTTCCCTGAAACGGTGTAAACAGAGTACGAAGCATACTGCCACGCCGTAGAATTTGCAAAAATATAATGTTTTGAAAAAACAAATAATTACAATTTTTTATTGTGTGTCAATAGAAATATTTACACTAGATGTAGTACTTCAAAGGAGGCGGTGCGGGT
>JAISPJ010000048.1 GCA_031274995.1 Azoarcus sp. | reverse complement strand
TACGGTCTCATCAAACTTGCGGTCATGGCGGAAGTGAAGACATCTTTCCGTCCTGAATTCATCAACCGCATTGATGAGATTGTTGTGTTCCATGCCCTCGACGAAGCGCATATCGCCGGGATTGCCAGAATTCAACTGCAATATCTGGAACAACGTCTGACGCGGCTCGACATGCGTCTTGAAGTCGAAGACGCGGCGCTGGCTGAGTTGGTCAGGGCAGGGTTCGACCCGCTTTTCGGCGCGCGCCCGTTGAAGCGCGCGATTCAGGAAAAGCTGGAAAATCCTCTCGCCAAAGCCATGCTCGAAGGCCGGTTTGCGGCGAAAGACGTGATTCGGGTAACGTTCAATGGCAAAGAGCTACAGTTTGGGAAGGGGTGACGCTCTCTGATTCGCCCGGTTTTTAAATATTGACAACAACCCGGAGCGTGCAATACATTGCAAAAGCAATGTAGATAGATGAATGGTCGTTACAGCCAGAATTATGCTGTCGCCGTTTTGTTGTTATTCCCGTTGCTTTGAAATTATTCTAGGCGGCATTCAAGCCGCGTTTCCCTGCCAAAAGGAGAGTTTTCATGTACAAAACGCCGATATCGACGCGAACTGCGTTGATTTTTCGCAATGCCACGCTATGCACCCTCATGGCGGTGGGCGTTGCAGGAGCAGATTTTGCCTCGGCACAGCCCAAAGACGAACCGATCAAACCGGTCGTTCCTGCCAAAATAGACAACCCCGCCAAGGTTGAACTCGGAAAGAAATTATTTTTCGATCCCCGTTTATCCAAATCGGGTTTCATTTCCTGTAATTCCTGCCACAATTTAAGTATGGGCGGAACGGACAACCTGCCGACATCTATCGGTGATCGTTGGCAGCAAGGCCCGATCAATTCGCCGACGGTCTTGAATTCCGGCCTGAATTTCATCCAGTTCTGGGATGGTCGCGCCAAGGATCTTCAAGAGCAGGCGGGCGGCCCCATCGCCAATCCAAAAGAAATGGCTTTCACGCATGAGTTAGCCATTGAGGTACTGAATTCGATCCCGCAGTACCGCGAGGAGTTCGGCAAGATTTACGGTAATAAAAAGCTGGACATTCAGATGGTTACCGATGCGATCGCCGAGTTTGAAAAAACGTTGAAAACACCAAATTCACGCTTCGACAAATGGCTGAAAGGCGATCCCAAAGCCATTACTGCCGACGAGCTTAAAGGCTACCGACTGTTCAAGGACAGCGGCTGTGTTGCCTGTCATAACGGCGAAGCGGTTGGCGGCACTTCATTCCAGAAGATGGGCGTTTTTGAACCGTACAAGACGAACAGCCCGGAAATTGGCCGTGCCGGCGTTACCAAAGCAGATGTGGAGCGCTTCCACTTCAAGGTTCCGACGTTGCGCAACGTCGAACTGACCTACCCCTATTTCCACGACGGCGCGGCCAGAACGCTGGAAGAAGCCGTGGACATAATGGGACGCCTGCAACTCGCCAAGAAATTCACCACTGAAGAAACGGCGCTGATCGTTGCGTTCCTGAAGACTCTGACCGGCGAACAGCCCAGGCTGCAACTGCCGATCCTGCCGCCTTCGCAAAACAATACGCCTCAACCCAATCCGTTCGAGTAAACCCTCGAACTCACCATAAAAACCGCTGCCGGACGAGTTATTGCAACTGGCAGCGGTTTTTTTTTCGCATGAACTCATCTTCATCACCGTCCTCCCTGCCCCGCCTCGTTCTCGCCTCGACCTCGGTCTATCGTCGCCAGTTGCTCGAACGTCTCGGTTTGCCTTTCAAAACATCCAGCCCGCAGGTTGATGAAACCCGCCTGCCCTTTGAGTCTCCAGAACGCCTCGCCCAACGGTTGGCGTTTGCCAAGGCGCGCGACATTTCCCTGTCGCAACCGGACGCGCTCGTCATCGGCAGCGACCAGGCAGCCTCTATCGGTATGGAGGTTTTCGGTAAACCAGGCACTATCGAAAATGCGGTTGCCCAACTGCAACGCATGAGCGGCCAGGAAGTGCTCTTCCATACCGCCGTCGCCCTCATCGACGGGCGCAACGGTCGGGAACAGTGCGAAACCGCCCTCACCCGCGTGCGTTTTCGCCCATTGAGCGAGCCTGAAATCCGCCGCTACCTCGAACGTGAGCCGGCGCTCGACTGCGCGGGCAGCGCCAAATGCGAAGGGCTGGGCATTGCGCTGCTCGACTCGCTTTCGGGCGACGACCCGACCGCCCTCATCGGATTGCCTCTGATCGCGCTTGCCCGAATGCTCCGCGCGGTTGGCGTGGAACTGCCATGAACGCGGCGAACTCGGGCAATGGTGCGCTCGTGCTCATTCCCGGCAGCCTGGGGGAGGCCCCCTGGCCGGATTTTTTGCCTGCCGCCGCGCAGTCCCGCGCCGTCAATATCCGTCATTTCGTGGTCGAAAACGCCCGTTCGGCCCGCGCCCACCTGAAGCGCATCGAATTCTCCGGCGCGTTGCGCGACACCGACATACGCGAATTACCCGCTGAAGGCGGCGACCAAGCGCTGGATGCCCTGCTTGCCCCGGCGCTTAACGGCGAAGACGTTGGCCTGATGTCGGACGCTGGTTGTCCGGCTGTTGCCGACCCCGGCGCACAGCTCGTTGCGCGCGCCCATGCCCTTGGCGTGCGCGTCATACCGTTGGTCGGCCCGTCGTCGATCCTGCTCGGCCTGATGGGTTCCGGCCTCAACGGGCAGAACTTTGCCTTCCACGGCTACTTGCCGTCCGCAAAAGATGCCCGCGACCGCTGCCTGCGCGCGCTCGAAGACGAATCCCGGCGGCTCGACCGCACGCAAATTTTCATCGAGACGCCCTACCGAAACGAGCACCTGTTCGCCGCGTTGTTGCGCGTCTGCCGACCGTCCACCCGCCTGTGCGTTGCGCGCGAACTTGCCACCGCCGATGAATATCTGCGCACCCTTGCCATTGCCGGCTGGCGCAAGACCACGCCGCCCGCGCTTGCAAAACGTCCGGCGCTGTTTTTGCTGCTGGCATAACCCGGTTCATTTTCCAGTCTCCTGTCCATCGAGTTGTGCGACGAAGCCCTGCAATTCCGCAGGCAATGGCACTTCCAGCATCAACGGCACCCCTTTCACGGGATGGTCAAAGATGAGTTTTGCGGAATGCAGGAACATCCGGCGCAAGCCTTCGCCCATGAGCGCCCGATTGAGCGCGAAATCTCCATATTTGTCATCGCCCGCAAGCGGAAAACCAAGATGGGAAAGATGTACCCGTATCTGATGGGTACGCCCCGTTTTCAGTTCAACGTCGAGCAGGCTGAAATTCCGCCAACGTTTGAGCAGGCGCACGATGCTGTGTGCCGGTTTGCCCGCCTCGCTCACCCTGACGCGGCGCTCTCCCTCTGTGGTGAGATATTTGAGCAGCGGCGCGCGTATATGTTGCAGCGGATTCGGCCATTGACCGGCGACCAGGGCGACATAACGCTTCTCCACAAGCGCGTTGCGCATCATGTCGTGCAACGCGGTCAGCGCCGAACGCTTTTTCGCCACGATCAGCAGGCCGGACGTTTCACGGTCGATCCGATGCGCAAGCTCCAGCATCTTCAGCTCAGGCCGCTGGGCGCGCAACTGCTCGATCACGCCGAAATCGACGCCGCTGCCGCCATGCACGGCACGCCCGGCGGGCTTGTTCACCACCACGAGAAATTCATCCTCGAACACCACGGGCAAGGGCTTTCCTGCGGGCGCGGCCAAGGGCACAGACGGCTCAGCCATCCTCAACGGCGGGATCCGCACATCGTCGCCGACGGTCAGACGGTAAGTCTGCGACACCCGCCGCCCATTCACCCGAACCTCGCCGCCGCGCAGGATGCGGTAAATGTGACTCTTCGGCACGCCCTTGGCGAGACGCAAAAGATAATTGTCGATGCGCTGCCCGGCGGCGGATTCGTCGATCAATTCGTGTTTAACCGCAATGTTTACTTTGCTTTGTGTCGTCATCCTGAATATAATCCGCCCCGGCTAGAGATCGAGATCGGTTGCGGTCGGCATACCATGCGCCAAAAGGCGGTGGAAGATGGCGATTTTTGAGCAGCCATGAGCGCTCCCGATCTGCCGCGCGCTGTCCACGCGCCCCCGAAAGGCGGCGATGGTAGCGCAATAACCCTTTTTTGACACACCCTCCAGCCCGAGCGGCTGGATATGCAACACGCAGTACGCAGCAAAGCAGGATCGAATGCTCATGCCAGCGGTCAGTACCGTGGCAGGAACAAGAGAAGAACACGACCAGCCAACCCATCACAGCTTCAGGATTTGCCCCACCGGATGAAAGCAGCCCGACATCACCGCTCCTGAACCCCGGATCAACGCGATGGCGCGCGCCGGACGTTCCTGCCCATGCGTGATTGGCGTGGGAGAACGACCCAGAATGAAGCGCATGCTTTTTAACGCGACGCAGGCCGAGGAATTGCGCGTCGCAATCGTCGACGGTCAAAAACTGATCGACCTCGACATCGAATCGGCCAACAAGGAAGAACGCAAAGGAAATATCTACAAGGCGGTCATCACCCACATCGAGCCAAGCCTCGAAGCCGCCTTCGTCGACTATGGCTCGGAGCGGTATGGTTTTTTGCCCTTCAAGGAAATTTCCCGTTCCTGCTACAAACCCGGCGCGGACGCTCGTGCAAGCATTAAAGAAGCGCTGCGCGAAGGGCAGGAACTGATCGTCCAGGTTGAAAAGGACGAACGCGGCACCAAGGGCGCCGCGCTGACCACCTACGTCTCGCTGGCGGGCCGCTACCTCGTCCTGATGCCGAACAACCCGCGTGGCGGCGGCGTTTCGCGCCGCATCGAGGGCGAAGAACGCTCCGAACTGCGCGAAATCATGGATCAGATCGAAGTGCCGCAGGGCATGAGCCTCATCGCGCGCACCGCCGCCATTGGCCGGGGTGTCGAGGAACTGCAATGGGATCTCAATTACCTGATGCAACTCTGGACAGCCATTGAAGGCGCGGCGAACGGGCAGAGCGGCGTATTCCTCATCTATCAGGAAGGCAGCCTTGTCATCCGCACCATCCGCGACTACTTCCAGCCCGACATCGGCGAAATACTCATCGACACGGACGATATCTACGAGCAGGCCCATCAGTTCATGGGCCACGTCATGCCGGCCAACGTTAACCGCGTCAAGCGTTACAGCGATGACGTCCCGCTCTTCTCGCGCTTCCAGATCGAACACCAGATCGAGTCGGCCTACTCCCGCAAGGTCGCTCTACCCTCCGGCGGCGCGGTTGTCATCGACCACACCGAGGCGCTCGTCTCCGTCGATGTCAACTCGGAGCGCTCCACCAAAGGCGCGGACATCGAAGAAACGGCCCTGCGAACCAACCTCGAAGCGGCTGAAGAAGTTGCCCGGCAACTCCGTTTGCGCGACTTGGGCGGCCTCATCGTCATCGACTTCATCGACATGGAGTCCCCCAAGAACCAGCGCGAAGTCGAAAACCGCCTGCGCGAGGCCCTGCGCTACGACCGTGCCCGCGTACAGACTGGAAAAATCAGCCGTTTCGGCCTGCTCGAACTCTCCCGCCAGCGCCTGCGCCCCGCGCTGGCCGAAACCAGCTACATTACCTGCCCGCGCTGCACCGGAACGGGACACATCCGCGGTACCGAGTCTTCGGCCCTGCACATCCTGCGCATCATCGAAGAAGAAGCAATGAAAGAAAACACCGGCGCCGTGAACTTGCAAGCGCCGGTCGATGTCGCCACCTTCCTGCTCAACGAGAAGCGGGTCGACATCGCCAGGATCGAACTCCGTCACAAGATTCAGCTTATTATCGTGCCAAACCGTCACATGGAGACTCCGGCGCACGAAATCACGCGCCTGCGGCACGACCAACTCAACCAGGAAACCAATTTTGCTGCCAGCTATCAGCTCGTGCAGCAACCCGAGGAAGAAATCCCCTCCGGCGGAAATCGTAGCGGCGACAAGGTTGTGCGGCAGGAAGCCGCCGTCAAATACATTCCCCCGTCGCAGCCCTTGCAAGGAACGCCTGGCGCCGGGGACGTCCCGCAATCTCCGGGGCTTTTCGCTCGCTTCATGCACTGGCTTGGCAGCCTGCCTGCCGGGAAATCTCACGAGAAAGCGGAAACCCCTGCGCCGCCGCCCCGTGAATCACGAGAGCTTCACTCACGCGATGAACAACGCAGCAGACGCGGCAACGAACGGGGAGGGGAGCGCCGCAGCAACGGCAACGCCCGCAACGAACGGGGATCGCGTGCCGAAAAAAGCGCCCTCTCCTCCGCGCAGGAAAAATCGCAACGCCAACCCAAAGCGCAGGGTGAGCGCCAGGAGCGTCTCGAAGCCCCTGCGCGCGCATCCGTGGGCGACAGCGCGAAAACCAGCGCCGGTAACAGCCGCCGCCGCCGTCGGGACAAATCCGTCAGCGAGGAAGGCGAGAAAACTTCACCTTCAGCATCCACCCAGGTTGTTCAGCCTGCTGCCCAGGAAACCCCTCTTTCCGCTGTCCAGCGCCCTGACATCGTGGAGTCTGCGGGAACCGGGCAGGTTGCCGCATCCGCCCCGGATTCGAACGTATCCGGCGCTCTGGTCGCCAATGCCGAGCCTTCGCCCGAAAAACGCCGCCGTGGCCGTGGTGGCCGCCGTGGCCGACCCGCCGCCGGGAGCGGCGATACCCCGCCGAAGTTCCCGGAAGCCGCTGATGGTATGCCGGAAGAGTGCTTGCCCGTCGTCGCCGGTTTACCGTTCGATACTTCTCCCGCAGCAATGCCGAACCCCTCGCCGGATACGCTTCCCGTCGCCGTCGATACGCCGTCCGAGTCCCGACCCAAGCAAAAAACCAGCCGGATTCCCGCGACGACGGCACAACGTTCCGGCGATGAGCCGATTTCCCTGCCTTTGATTCAGGAAAATGGCCCGGCCATCGAAGCGCCTGCCATCGTGAGGCCCGCTGTTATCGCGTCGGCAACGGAAACGGAAACAATCAAAGGGGTGGAGATTACGCCCGAGAGGAAAGCCGCTTCCGCAACCCTCGATCTTTTCGGCCCGCTGGAAAAAACGGGACTGGTCATGATCGAGACCAGTTCGGAGAAAAAAGTCGGATTCGGCACCGGCACGCCGGAAGAACCCGTCCGCCGTGGACGCAAACCCCGATCGACAACCGCGATTGCCGACGAGCCGCTGCAACAGGTCGAAACACACAAGGATTAAACACCTGGAGCGTTTTTTGTTTGCTCCTGTACAGCATGAAACGCAGAGAGACTTTTCTGTATCCCCGCGAAAGCGGGGATGACGGAGGGGTGCGGGCTGCAAGCCAAGTATATAGTCCCCCTGTTTTTTACCTTACAATAGACAGCGCCCGGCCCTTTGCCCCCTGCGTTTCCCTCCGTCCCGATGCCCTGCGAACGACCGTTGTTTGAGACAAAACTCTGCCCGCCGCAAAGTTTTGCCGCCCGCGTGGCAGATATGCCGCGTCCGTTGGTGTTTACCAATGGTTGCTTCGATATTCTCCATCGCGGGCACGTGACTTATCTTTCCCGTGCGCGCGCGCTGGGCGCATCGCTCGTGGTGGCGCTCAATAGCGACGATTCTGTGAGAAGGCTTGGCAAGGGGATGGATCGGCCACTGAATCCACTGGAAGACCGCATGGCGCTGGTTGCCGCGCTGGAGAGCGTCAATCTCGTGACCTGGTTCGATGAGGATACGCCGCTTGCCCGGATCATCGAGTCCCGCCCCGATGTGCTGGCAAAGGGAGGGGATTGGGCAATCGAAACCATTGTCGGCGCAATCGAAGTGCGTGCCTGGGGCGGCAGTGTGCATTCGATCCCGTTCGAATTCGAGCGTTCGACGACCACGCTTGTCGACCGTATCCGCAACGTGCGCGCCTGTTCTGGATGAGCCGCGACGCTTACGATATCCTCGCGCGCGTTTTCGGTTACAACGCTTTTCGCGGCGAGCAACAGGCCATCATCGGGCACATCGCCGCCGGGGGCGATGCGCTGGTGCTGATGCCCACGGGAAGCGGAAAGTCGCTGTGTTATCAGGTTCCGGCATTGATGCGGCCGGGAACGGCCATTGTGGTTTCGCCCTTGATCGCGCTCATGCACAATCAAGTGAGCGCGCTCCGGGAAGCAGGGGTGGCGGCGGAGTATCTCAATTCCAGTCTCGACCCGGAGTCGGCGAGAGCCACCGAGCGGGCAATGCGCGCAGGGAATCTCGATCTTCTTTATGTTGCGCCCGAGCGTCTGATGACGCCCAGGTTTCTCGATTCGCTCGATCATTTGCGCGATACCGGTCGGCTTGCGCTGTTTGCTATCGACGAAGCGCATTGCGTTTCGCAATGGGGACATGATTTCCGCCCGGAATACCTGCAATTGTCGATTTTGCCGGGACGTTATCCGGCTGTCCCGCGCATCGCGCTCACGGCCACTGCCGATCGCCAGACCCGCGACGAGATTATCCAGCGGTTGCGTTTGGGCGCGGCACAGTGCTTCATTTCCAGTTTCGACCGCCCGAACATCCATTACACAATCGTCGAAAAAGCCGACCCGCGCCGACAGTTGCTTAATTTCATCCGCGATGAAATTCATTCCCGGTTCTCACGCGCGGCAGGAATCATCTATTGCCTCTCAAGGCGCAAAGCGGAGGAGACCGCCGCGTGGCTGCAAGAGCACGGCATTGCGGCGCTGCCTTATCACGCGGGGTTGCCCGCTTCGGTCCGGGCAGAACACCAGGGACGTTTTTTGCGCGAAGACGGCTTGGTGATGGTGGCGACGATTGCGTTCGGTATGGGAATCGACAAGCCGGACGTGCGCTTCGTGGCGCATCTCGATCTGCCGCGTTCGATCGAGAATTATTACCAGGAAACGGGCAGGGCGGGCCGTGACGGTTTGCCAGCGCAGGCATGGATGGCTTGGAGTCCGGGAGATGTGGTTCAGTTGCGCCGGATGATCGACTCGGGCGAAGGGGAAGTCGGCATGGACTACGAGACTTACCGGAGGCTTGCCCGCAACCGGCTCGATGCCCTCGTGGGATTGGCTGAAACCACGGCTTGCCGCCGTCAGCAGTTGCTTGCCTATTTTGGCGAAGAGTCCGCCGTATGCGGCAATTGCGATAATTGTATTGATCCACCCAATACTTGGGATGCCACCGAGGCGGCGCGCAAGGCGCTATCCTGTGTATATCGCACCGGCCAACGCTATGGAGCCGGTCATCTGATCGACGTGCTGCGCGGTGAGCTGACCGACAGAGTACGGGACAAGGGGCACGAGGGGCTGAGTACTTTCGGCATTGGCAATGACCTCGACGAGAAACACTGGCGGATGGTTTTCCGGCAACTCGTGGCGCACGATTATGTTTGTGTCGACCACGAACGCCATAACGCGCTGGCGCTCACCGAGGCCGCCCGCCCGTTGCTGCGGGGCGAAGCCGATCTTCTTGTCAGGCTGCCGTCCGGGAAACTTCACAGATCGAAAAGGCAACGCAAGGACGCCGCGCGCGTGCGCGGCATTCCCGGTGGCGTGCCTGCCACGCTCTTTGAGCGTCTACGGGCTTGGCGCGCCGATACCGCCCAGATACGCAACGTGCCAGCCTACGTTATTTTCCACGACGCCACCTTGCGTGACATCGCCATCAGCAGGCCGACAACGATCAAAGACCTGCGCAAGATCACGGGAATCGGCGAGCGCAAGCTGGAAGCCTACGGCGAAGAGATACTGAAGATCGTCGCGGCATGTTAGGGCGTTTTTTTATGCAGGCTGCTTGTTCCGCTACTTGCTTGCCGCATGTTGCACCGCCGCATCCACCACCGCCAGCGCGGTGATGTTCACAAGGCGGCGCACGGTGGCCGAGGGGGTGACGATGTGCACGGGCTTGGCCGCGCCGAGAAGGATCGGGCCAACGCTGATGCCGTCGCAATTGGCGATCTTCAGCAGGTTGAACGAGATGTTGGCCGCGTCGAGATTGGGCATTACCAGCAGGCTGGTTTCGCCCTTGAGGGTTGAATCGGGATTCTGTTCGGCGCGAATTCCGGGGGACAGGGCTACGTCGGCGCGCATTTCGCCATCGCATTCGAGCGTGGGCGCCGCGCGGCGCAAAATCTCGCTGGCGGTGCGCATCTTGCGTGCCGAAGCCGACTGGGAACTGCCGAAGTTGGAATGTGACAACAGCGCCACGCGCGGTTCGATCCCGAAACTGCGCAGTTCGGACGCCGCCGCCAGCGCGATTTCGGCGATCTCCCCGGCGGACGGGTTTTCGTTGACCTGCGTGTCGGCAATTGCCAGCACGCGGCTTGGCAACATGAGCAAGTCCATTGCCGCGAACTGGCTGGCACCCGGCTTGAGGCCGATGACATCGCGCACATGTTGGAGGTGGTAGTCATAAGAGCCGAATGTGCCGCATACAAGCGCATTGGCATAGCCGCGCCGAAGCAACAGCGCCCCGTACAGCGTGGAGTCACGGCGCACACGTACCTTGGCCAGATCGGGAGTGACCCCGTTGCGCGACATCAGCTCGTAATAATCGCGCCATAGCTCGTTGTAGTGCGGGTCATTCTGCGGGTCGATAATGTCGAAATCACGGCCGGCCACGAGGTTGAGGCCGATCTTTTCGATGCGGGACTCGATCGTGGCAGGACGGCCGATCAGCACGGGCCGGGCCAGTCCTTCCCCGATTAACTCGCGGGCAGCGTGAATCACCCGCTTATCCTCGCCTTCGGCATAGAGCACGCGCTTGAGTTCGGGAGCCACATTCTGGGCGGCCGCAAACACCGGCCGCATGACAATGCCGGATTGGTACACGAAATCGCTCAGACGGGCGGCATAGGCGCGCAGGTCGCTGATCGGATGCCGGGCCACGCCCGAATCCATCGCCGCTTTTGCCACCGCTGGCGCAATTTTGGTAATCAGGCGCGGATCGAACGGTTTGGGAATGATGTAATCCGGTCCGAAGCTCAGTTCCTCGCCACCATAGGCCGAGGCTACGACATCGTTCTGCTCGGCCTGCGCCAGTTCGGCGATGGCCTTGACGCAGGCGAGCTTCATTGCATCGTTGATGGTGGTCGCGCCTACGTCGAGCGCGCCCCGAAAGATGAAGGGGAAACAGAGAACGTTATTGACCTGATTGGGGAAATCGGAGCGGCCCGTGGCGATTACGCAATCCGGGCGGGCGGCCTTGGCCTCGGCGGGCAGGATTTCAGGGATCGGGTTGGCGAGCGCGAAAATCAGCGGCCTCGCGGCCATCTTCACCACCATGTCGGGCTTGAGCAACTCCGCCTTGGAGAGTCCGAGGAAGACGTCCGCGCCAACGATTGCGTCTCCAAGGGTACGCGCATCGGAGGCCTGGGCATAGCGCGCCTTGGTCGGCTCCATGTCTTGTTCGCGCCCTTGGTAGATCACGCCGCGTGAGTCGCAGACAAAAACGTTTTCGCGCTTCAGTCCCAGTTCCACCATCAGATCGAGGCAGGCAATCGCCGCCGCGCCCGCGCCCGAGCATACGAGTTTGACCTTGTCGATTTCTTTGCCGACGATCTTCAGTCCATTGATGAGTCCCGCAGCCGAGATGATCGCGGTCCCGTGCTGGTCGTCGTGGAAGACCGGGATTTTCATGCGCTCGCGCAGCTTCTGCTCGATGTAGAAGCATTCGGGAGCCTTGATATCCTCCAGATTGATGCCGCCCAGGGTCGGTTCGAGCGAGGCGATGATTTCGATCAGCTTGTCGGGGTCGTGTTCGTCCAGTTCGATGTCGAACACGTCGATGCCAGCGAATTTCTTGAAGAGGCAGCCTTTGCCTTCCATCACGGGTTTGGAGGCGAGCGGGCCGATGTTCCCCAGGCCAAGCACCGCCGTGCCGTTTGTGACGACCGCCACGAGATTGCCCCGGCTGGTCAATTCACGTGCCTGATCCGGGTCGGCGACAATCGCGTCGCACGCCGCCGCGACACCCGGCGAATACGCGAGCGCGAGGTCGCGCTGGTTGGTCAAGCTCTTTGTTGGCACAACCGAGATCTTCCCGCGCGTCGGCGTACGATGATATTTGAGTGCCGCAGCGATGAAATCCTGATCCATATTTTTCCTCTGAACCGTACCGAGGGAGCCCCGGCCTTCAGACCGAGGCGACTCAAAACAAAAGACACGCCCTGATAGATCCGTCTGCAGGCGAAGTCAAAAGAAGCATTCTAGCTTTCCGCATGAGGATGTGTACAGGGTAGTAACCCTCTTTTGGGGTTTACCCTTGCCGAACCGCTTCGGCTCTCCTGCCGGGTATTCCCCGGCACATGTTCAATTTTCCGCCGGGAGCGTGCACAATGCCGTATGGCAATAAAATGAACCGGGAGAAAACGTCATGCGGCGTGTGGTATTCAATCAGAAAGGCGGGGTCGGCAAATCCACCATTACCTGCAACCTGGCGGCCATCAGCGCCAGAAAAGGCAAGCGCACGCTGGTGGTCGATCTTGACCCGCAGGGCAATTCCACCCAGTACCTGCTTGGCAGCAATGCTATGCCTCCCGAAGCCACGCTTGCGGATTTCTTCGATCAAAGCCTGATGTTCCGGCTCGATCCAAAGAAGACGATTGATTTTGCCGCCGCCTCGCCTTTCGAGCGCCTCTCGGTGCTGCCTTCGCACCCGAGACTGGAAGAATTGCAGGGCAAGCTGGAATCCCGGTACAAAATCTACAAATTGCGCGAGGCGC
The DNA here is from genome assembly GCA_031274995.1 of Azoarcus sp. Classification (GTDB taxonomy): domain Bacteria; phylum Pseudomonadota; class Gammaproteobacteria; order Burkholderiales; family Rhodocyclaceae; genus WRNU01. The sequence continues at coordinate 16,850 of JAISPJ010000048.1, read as the reverse complement.
TCGATGAGATCGCCGAAAGTTTCGACCAGGTGTTTATCGACACCCCCCCCGCACTCAATTTCTTCACGCGCTCGGCCCTTATCGCCGCCGATACCTGCCTGATTCCCTTCGATTGCGACGAGTTTTCGCGCAACGCCCTTTACGCGCTGCTTGCCAACGCCGAAGAGATCCGCGCCGACCACAATCACAGCCTGAAAGTGGAAGGCATCGTGGTCAACCAGTACCAACCCCGCGCCAACCTGCCGCAAAAGGTCGTGCAGGAACTGATCGACGAAGGCTTGCCGGTGTTGCAGCCGTATCTGTCAGCCTCGGTGAAAATCAGGGAATCGCACGAACGCGCCGCGCCGATGATCCATCTCGACCCCCGCCACAAATTGACCCAGGAATTCGTCGCCCTGTACGAAAATCTCGCGTCGAAGAAGAAAAAGGGCAAATAAGCAGGATCGCGGCATGCATGGATGCTGATTCCATGATCCTGCGGGTTTTTTTAATCCAGCATGTCCCCATCCACCACCTGAACGAGCCGGACGCCGTTTTGCCCGGGGTCGGAGTGCAGCCACCAGAGGGCGCTTTTTCGGAATGATCCGGGGAAAGAGGAAGCAGCGAGCAGGCGGGCGGCAAGTGCGCCGATCAGGGGTTGGTGGCCGACGATGAGCGTGGGTTGAAGCGTGCGCGGCCAGCCGACAAGAGCCAATATTTCTTCGGGCGAACTGCTTTCGTAGAGCGGCGGGCAAAGCTGGAAGTCGTTCTCGCAGTCGTGAAAATGAGCCGCCGTCTGCCGTGTGCGGGTGGCCGGACTGACCAGGAGACGTAAATCGGCGGGGGTACGTTCGCTGAGCCATGCTGCAACCTTGCTGGCTTGTTTGTGCCCGTGCGGGGAGAGTTCGCGCGTGAAGTCGGGCATCCCCGGCAGCGCATCGGCGTGTCGCCACAGAAAAAGCTCCATCTGACCTATCCTCCGCTTCGATTGCGCAATCTTTCGCCCAAGCCGCTGAAGCGCACGGCGCGCCCCGCGCATCCCGCCTCGAAAACCGCCGCGCCGCACGCGATGGTCACGCGGCAAGCAGCGCGTGTAACAGCAGTGTAAAGGAGTTCTCGGCTTAACACACGCACAGGCCGGGCGGGCAAGAGAAGCAGGACTTCGGAAAATTCGGACCCCTGGCTTTTGTGGACGGTGAGGGCAAAGGCAGTGCCGTGTCCAGGCAGGCGGCGCGGGGGGACGGTACGGATACCGCCGCCGGGAGCAGGAAAAACCACAGTAAGTGCGCCGTTGCCGTCGGGCAGGCACAGGCCGATGTCGCCGTTGAAAAGCCGGGTCACGGGGTCGTTTTCCAGCACGATGACGGGACGTCCTGTCCAGAACGGCCCCATACCAACAGAGCCGGTACCAAGGATGGCGCGGGCGTGGCGTTCCAGGTGGGCATTTGCCGCCGCCAGCCCGCGCGGGCCTTCGCGCACGGCCACGAGTACGCGGAAATGCTCGAAGGCGGCGAAGATTTTAGTTGCGCGGGTTTCCAGCGGTTCGCCGGGGAAGGTTTCCCGGAGCGCGGAAAAGTAGGCGGCGTAGCCTTCTTCCATCGCCGTCAGGACGGCATTGGGGGGAGGCACGCCGGGCGTGGCATTGCCGTCTTCAATCTCGTCTTCGATCCAGAGCACGGCAGGGTCGGCCTGGGTTTTCAGCCGGGCGAGCGCCGCCGCGCCTTCTCCTGCGTTGATTTCCCGCGCGAGGCGGCCAATACCGGAATCGGCGCGGAAGCGGTGGCTGTCGAGGAGCCAGACGATACTATCGGGCAGCGCCGCCTCGCTTCCCGCCCCCTGCAACAGAATTTCCTCCGGTGCGCCGGTGAGCGCCGCGAGCCGCGCGGCTTTGTCCGCTTGAAAGCGCCATCCGGAGGAGAGATCGGCGAATACCGCGCCCGCCTCCACGGCAGCGAGTTGATCCTTGTCGCCGAGCAGTACCAGCCGGGCGTGCGGGGGCAGGGCATCGAGAAGGCTGGCAGCCAGGGCGAGGTCGAGCATGGAAGCCTCATCGACGACGAGCAGGTCGAGCGCGAGCGGGTTGGCGCCGTGATGCCGGAAGCGCCCCGGAGTGGCGGTCGCGCCAAGCAATCGGTGGATGGTATGGGCTTCGGCCGGTAGCCACGCGCGTGCGGTTTCCGGCAAATCCCGCGTGCGGGCATCCAGTGCTTCGCGCAGTCTTGCGGCGGCTTTGCCGGTAGGCGCGGCAAGCGCGATGCGCAAATCCGGTTCGAGTTCGACCAGACATGCAATGAGGGCGGCCACGGTGGTTGTTTTACCCGTGCCGGGGCCGCCGCTGATGATGGTCAACCGCCGGGTGAGGGCAAGCGCGGCAGCGACTTTTTGCCAGTCCACGCCTTCACGCGGAGGAAAGACGGAGTCGAGCGCGTCGCGGATACGCGAAATCGTCGCCGCGTCATCAGGCAACGGCGCGGCCAGGGCGTTCAGCGCGTGGGACAGGCGGGATTCGAGGTCGAAGAAGGCGCGCAGGTACAGACGACCATTGTCGATGACGAGGGGGAAGGCTGTGGCGGCCAAAACGTGAGACGGTGTTTTTTCGGCTTCAACCGCCATGCCGCTGGCAAGCAGGGCGCTCGATGCCTTGTCGGCACTCGTTCCCGTCAGGGCCGTGAGCGGCAGGCAGACATGCCCGTCGCATGCGGCCAGTGCCAGTTCCCGCGCCACGCGCGCCAGCAGCGCAGTGTCGCCGTGCTGAACCGTGCCTATGCGCCGCGCCCAGTATCCGAGTTGGGTGGCAAGTCCTTCGGCAAGCCCTTCGCGGGCAACACGCGCAGGCGGGATGTTGAACGGCAGGCTCGATAAATCGTTCATCGGAAGGTCTCCGTGCATTCACCTGCCAGCAGGGCATCGAGCGACTCGATGGCCGCTTTGGGCGTGCGGTGGCGGAAAACGCCGGCGGGGGTGCCTCCTGCCCGCCAACCGGGCCGCACGCCGCGCACGAAGAGGCAGAGCGAGCCGCCAATATGCCGCTCGTAGTCGTAATCCGGCAGGGTATGGCGCAAATATCGATGCAGAGCCACGGTGTAGAGCAGCTGTTGGAGATGGTAGCCGTGCTGCTTCATCGCCGCTTCCAGCGCCACCGGAGCATAGGCGGGCAGCGTACCGCCGAGATAGTTGGTTTTCCAGTCGAGCACCCAGTAACGCCCTTCATGCTCGAACACCAGGTCGATGTAGCCCCTGAGGTAGCCGGTGAGGTCACGGGCGGCGAGCCGTGGCCCATCATGGCCGTGGGCGGAAAGCCAGTCATTGAGCCTGCCGATTTCCAGCCGGGGGGACGGCAGGGTAAAGCCGAATTCGGACAGACGCCGCGACAGTGGCACCGTTTCCAGGCGCAAGGCGGCGTCTTCGTCGCCGAGGAGCGGTGTGGCAAGGACATCGGCGAGCATGTTGGAGAGCATGCCGGGCAATGGAGCCGCCGTGCGCAACGGGTAAGCCGCGAGCGCCTTGCCGATGCTGGCGGGGTGTGTCTCTGGCCGGGTAAAGTCAATGGATTCGAATATGGCGTGCACGCAATCGCCCGCTGTCGCCCCGCGTGGAAAGCGCAGGATGTCGTCCTCCGGCACGGGTGCTTCCAGAGCGTCGGCAGTTTCGGCCGCAGGCCGTTCGGTGCGTGCGTCGTGATCCCGCGCAGCCTCTTCATGAATTGCGCCGGAGACGAGTGCGCTGTAGCTGCCCATCCGCCAGCCTTCCGGCACGGCAGGCGGGTGTGGCGCGGAAAACGTGGTTTTTTCTTCTCCACGGGGCAGCGGTTCGCCTTCGCCGGAGGGTAAATCTTCCAAGGTGATGGCGCCTTCGCTGCCATCGGCGAGCGAGCGCCAACGCGAGTCGATTTCCTCCGGCGCAATGTCCGATTTCCGCCATTGCGCCGTGTCCTGCCCGGTTTTAGCCACCATCCAGTTGAGCAGGCTGTGGGCGCTTTCTTTTGTGCTTGCGCCCCTGCCGGCTTTTCTTTCGTAGCAACCGACCACGAGCACGCAGCGATGGACGGCCCGCGTGAGCGCCACGTAGATAAGCCTCAGGGTTTCCGCGTCGCGCTCAAAGGCGAGGTGTTCCTTGATAGCGTCGGCATCTTCCGGCGCGTACCGCCAGTCTGCTACCTGCCTGCCCGATTTGTCATGCCAGAGGCGCATCGACTGGGTTTGCCCTTTCGGCGGCAGCCCGTCGAACAGGAACGGGCAAAACACGATGCCGTATTGCAGCCCCTTGGCGCGATGGAGGGTCACAATCTGCACCAGATTGCGATCGGATTCCAGCCGCAGCAGGGCATTTTCCTCGTTGCCGCGTTCCGCGCGGTGGCGGGCAAGCCTCCGAAGCACGCCGACGGGCGAATCCCCGCCGACCTCGCGTTGCAGGAGTTCAGCCAGATGAAAAAGGTTGGTGAGCCGCCGTTCGCCGTCTTCCAGGGCCAGGAGCCGCGCCGCAACCCGCGATTCGGCCATCCAGCGCCATAGCATGAAGGCGAAGCCGCGCCGTTGCCAGTCTTCGTGCCAGTCGTTGAAACGTTCGAACTGCCGGACGAGTTCATCATCGTTTTCGGCCAGCTTTGCCAGTGCGCCGGCATCCCAGCCCATCAGCACGGTGGCAAGCGCGGCCTTGCGCAGCCGTTCATGTGACGGATCGGCAATCGCGGCCAGCACCCGTTCCAGTTCTTCGGCCTCGAAGGAAGCAAAAACGCTTCTTTGCGAAAGTTCGACGCTGCCCACACCCTTGTCCGCCAACGCCTCCCGCATACGGCTTCCTTGGCTGTGGCTGCGCACGAGTACCGCGAAGTCGGCGGGTGTGGGCGCGTGTCCGTCGATGCGTATTTCTCCCCGCCTGCCCGCCGCAAGCAGGCGGGCAATCTCTGCCGCGCTTGCCGCCGCTGCACGCTCGAATGCCGCCTCCCGTGACAATCCCCCGCCGTCGTCCCCGCATGGAATGCGCCACAGGCGCAAGGCGGCCCCGCTGCCGCCGTGTTCGAGAAATTGCAGCGGGTCACTGGCCCGAACGGGTCGGAAATCGAGCCCTTCTTCCATGAATACGCGAGGATTGGCGCTGAATAGCCGATTGCAGGCCGCGACCAGCCCCGGGGTCGACCGGCGGTTGAATCCCAGGGTGTAATGCGCGTCGGCCAAGCCGCGTGCGCCGAGGTAAGTATGCAGGTCGGCTCCGCGAAAGCTGTAAATCGCCTGTTTGGGATCTCCGACGAGGAAAAGGTTGCCGTGACGATTTTCGTTCGTGTAAATGCCCCGGAAAATCGCCAGTTGCAATGGATCGGTGTCCTGGAATTCGTCGATCAGCGCCACCGGGTAACGCGCGTGAAGGGCCGCCGCAAGCCAGGGGCGGTGAACAATCGCTTCATGGGCGTTCCACAGAATGTCGTCATAGCTGATCCGGCGTTCGGCCTGCTTGCGCGTCCGCAAATCGGTTCCGGTGTTTTCGATGTAGCGGCGCAAGTACCGGCGGCGTTCCATTTCCAGTTTGGCGTCGAGTTGCCCGCACGCATCGAGCAGGTTTTGTGCGGCCTCGAAGAAAGGATGCGCGGGTGGCACATGCCCCTTGTTCGTTTTGTCTGCCAGCGTGGCGGCGCTTAAGAGATGGCGTTTATCTTTGTCAGGACTGGTTTTGTAGCGCACGATGTTTGCCGCCAGCCATTCCGACCACTGCCCGAACGCGGTTTCGATGGCGTTGGCATTGTAGCTTGCTTTGTTCAGCCTGCCTTTGTCCAGCGCCTCGGCAATCGCCTGCCGTGGCGCTTTGCCACCGTCCCAGAGGCGGCAGGCTTTGCTGTAGGCGATGTCGGCCTCTTCGCACGTGGTCAGGAGCGCGGATTCTTCGCTGACCGCCGTTTCTTCATCCCAGCGCTCTTCTGCCAGTGGACGCGCCTGTGCCTGCTTGAGCCACTCGGCCCAGCGTTCGGGGCTGTCGCCGCGGTCCAGCAGGTAGTCGGCAAATGCCGTTCCCGTGCCCGCAAGTTCGCGCCGCCAGAAATCCCTCGTCGCGGCGAGGCGCAGGTCGCTGTCGTCTTCGCTGATTTCGAACGCCTGCGGCGAACCGGCGGAAAAGGCGGCGTCGGCGAGCGCACGCTGACAAAAACCGTGGATGGTGAAAATGGCGGCTTCGTCGAACGAAGCCAGCGCGTCACGCAACCTCCGCTCCATTTCTTCTTCATCAACTCCGGCGGCTTGCGCGGCGGCAAGCAAGGAAGTGGTGAAAGGGTCATCCCCGGCGGCATTGCCTTCGAGCGTCCGCAAGGCAGCGAGGATACGCACCCGGATGCGGGCGGAAAGTTCGGCGGTGGCGGCGCGGGTGAACGTCACCACCAGCAGGCGGCTGACCGGCAGGTCTTTTTCCAGCAATTGCCGCAGGTAAAGCCCGCAGATGTTCCAGGTCTTGCCCGTGCCTGCCGAAGCCTCGATCAACGCGATGCCGTCGAGCGGGCAGGTGAAAACGTCGAGTTCGGTTATTTCCATGCAATCAATCTTTTCGCCATTTTAAACAAAATTACAACAGGCCGCCGAGCAGCGGTCAGAGATTGCGAGAAAGGCAGCTAGAAAAAGAGGGACAGAGCCAGTTAGTTAACATTAAAGCTGGCTTCCGATAGAATCTGCCTTTTGATGAATCCCGACATTAACGGAACAGCTAATGAATATTTTCCGAACCTGTTTTTGTATATCAAACCCAAGTCCGTAAGGTTGGCCAGCATTTGATTCACATGACTGGCAGTAAACGGCTTAGATATAGCGTTTTTAGACTCAGCTACAACTTCTTGAACTGTGAACTCTGTATCACAGCCATCTAATAATGAGATAACGTGCAGCAAATCTCTTTGCCTGTCTGTGGCTTTCGCCCATCTTCCTGAGAAGAAATTTGTGTCTAGCTTGAGAATGATCTCGTTATAAGGAATTGAAGGAACCTCATTATTTGCCACCTTAATAAGCCAAATATCAAATATTTCTTTGCAAATAAACTGAATAAAATGTGGGTAGCCGCGAGATAGCCGCCAAATTGTATCTACAGCTTCGGGAGAAAATTTGATCGGACATTTTGTGTCTTCAACCGGTTTTAAAATTGCCTCTTTCGTAGCATCTTCATCCAATGGCTTAAGAAAAACAATATGAAACATTCTTTCAGCATATGTTCTTGCTTCAACGAGTTTCGGAAATAATGTTGGCAATCCGGTCATGACAAGCATAAATGGTATGCCCTTCCTCTGAATTGACTGGAAAACCTCCAATAAAACTGAAAGCGGGTATTGATCTCGCGCTGCGTGATCGGTCATATTTTGCGCCTCATCATATGCGAAGATAACGCCTTTAACGACGGGTTTGGGAAGAAGGTCCCAAACGAACTCAAGCACTGCCTTTAATTTGTCAGCAACAAGCCCGGGAACACGGTCGTAATATTGTTTTAGAACACCAAAATTTAACGGCTGCCGAATTACTCGCTCTTCCGATGTAAACCCAAAAGCAAACTGCTTCTCCTCTCGTACCAGTAATGGGGCTGCGCAGAGCGCCATATCAGTCAGAATTCGTGTAGCGAGAGTTTCTTCTGTAACACTGACAGATTCTGATAGATCGGCGTTTGCCCATAACCAGCCACATTGAATCGCCAGCGGCTTCAGCTTCTCCAGCAACACTGTTTTTCCCACACCGCGCAAACCCGTTAGCACCATGTTTTCGGTTATAACAGCCTGGTGGAGCAATCGCCGCATCTCTTCTTGCTCAACGTTGCGACCGGCAAGATAGGGCGGCATATGCCCGGCACCGGGACGAAATGGATTTAGGTAAGAAAGATCAGACATCGGAACCCCCATAGGTTTTATATAAATTTAGTTAGTAAACTAAATTTAGTCAAGAGGCTATTGATTGCTAATTTTCGGTCAAGCATAAGTCATCGCAGGCGCAACGGGAGTGGTTTTGGACTTTGCTGGCGCTAGGCAGATCTCAATCCTGATGGCACTCCTTGCCCCGTTCAGCTCTCTCCGAAGCTTCCCATTGCCTCGCCCATCCTGACAGGCTTTCCCGGCATCCAGCCCGCCGTGAAGCGCACGTCGTGGCGTGCGAAAAGAGCAACCACGGTCGAACCGAGTTTGAAACGTCCCATCTCCGCCCCTTGCGGCAGTGTGATGATGTTTTCACTGCCCCCGTAATTCCATATGCATGCTTGGTGCCTGTGCGGCGGCGCAACGACACCGTGCCAGACGGTTTCCACGCTGCCGACGATTACCGCGCCGACGAGCACGAGCACAAACGGCCCCTGTTCCGATTCGAATACGCATGCCACCCGTTCGTTGCGGGCGAATAAACCCGGTATTTTGCGCGCCATCAATGGATTGACCGAGAAGAGGCTCCCCGGCACATGGATCATGCGGACGAGCCGCCCGGCGCAAGGCATGTGGACACGGTGATAGTCGCGCGGACTCAGGTAGAGCGTGGCGAAAACGCCGTTCTCGAATTTCTTTGCCAGATCGGCATCGCCGCCGAGGAGGGCGCGGGTCGAGTAGTGATGCCCCTTGGCCTGGAAAATCTGCTCGCCCGCAATGGCTCCGCACTCGCTGATTGCGCCATCGACCGGGCAAACGAGATTAGCTTCGGCAAGCGGCCGTGCGCCGGGGCGTAGCGCACGGGTGAAAAAATCGTTGAAACTCGCGTAGGCAAGTAAATCAGGCTCAGCCGCTTCGCTCATATCGACATGATAACGACGCGCAAACGCGGCAATGGCCGCCGCCGTGGCTGCCCCGTCTTCCCGTCTGGCAAACCAGTTCGCCAGACGGTTCAATATCCGCTTGGGCAGCAGGTACTGGAGCATGACGGTAAAAAACTCAGACATGAATCAACCCCGAAAATGGAACAAAGCGATAATTGTGCGCCACGATGTGGGTAAGTAATGCGCAGTATTTGGTTCCATAATACGCAGTATTTTCGTTCAGAATATTCCGATTATGACCGAAGTTCTTCTCGTCATTACCACGCTGCCCGACCAGGCGAGCGCGAATGCGCTGGCAGCGCGGCTCGTCGAGGAACATCTTGCGGCATGCGTCAATATCCTCGCGCCGTGCGGGTCGGTGTACCGTTGGCAGGGCGTGGTCGAGACGGTCAGTGAAATCCCTTTGCTCATCAAGACCTCCCGCGCCGGTTACCCGGCGCTCGAAGCGGCAGTGCGGGCTTTGCACCCATACGAAATCCCGGAGCTGATCGCGCTGCCCGTTACGCACGGGCTGGCCGCTTATCTTGACTGGGTGGCTGCTTCGGTTACGATCCCGAACCCGCCGCCCGCCATTGCCTGACTTTTGCCTCGCCTTATGCAGATTATCCGACGCCCCTTGCCTGCTGTTTTTTTGCCCGTTTTCGCGTGCCTGTTGGCGCTTTGTGCGCCGTGCGCACAGGCCGGCCATCCGCTTTCCGCAGAAAAAGCCTTCGCTATGCGCGCGTACGCGATCAGTCCCGATACCGTGGAAGTTTTCTTTGAAATCGCGCCCGATTACTACCTCTACGGCGAGCGTTTCGCGTTTGAAGCAAGCCCCGCCGGGATCGTTCTCGGCCACGTCGGCCGCCCGCCCGGCGAGCGCAAGAATGACCCCGTTTTTGGGGAAGTCGAAACCTACCGCGGCCTGTTGCGCATGCGCCTGCCGGTCAGCGCCCCGCCGGGGATTGATCGCTTCACCCTGGCCGTGACGAGCCAGGGCTGCTGGGAGGGCGGCATATGTTATCCCCCCACAGTGCAACGCATTGACATCGATTTGGCCACGTTCGCGGAAGACCCCGGCAACGACAGCGCCAGCGGCGCAAATAACGCGACAGCAGCAATAGATGGCGGCGATGAAAGCGGACGGCTGGCCGGGTTGCTCTCTTCTGCCAGTGCGCCGCTGGCGCTGGCCAGTTTTTTCGGGCTGGGCCTGTTGTTGGCATTTACGCCCTGCGTTTTTCCGATGATCCCGATTTTGTCCGGCATCATCGTCGGGTCGGGCGGTTCCGCGCCGCGTTCGCGTTCGCGTGCGCTGGCACTGTCAGTTGCCTACGTGCTTGGCATGGCGCTGGTCTACGCCCTGATGGGCGTCGCCGCCGGGCTGACCGGCTCCCTGCTTTCGGCCATGCTGCAAAATACCTGGGTTCCACTGGTTTTCGCCCTGCTGTTCGTGCTGTTGGCGCTGTCGATGTTCGGCTTTTTCGAACTGCGGTTGCCCGCCGCGCTGCAAAGCCGCCTCGCCGCCGCCGCCAATCGGGAAAAGGGCGGCCATCTCGGCGGCGTGGCGCTGATGGGCGCGATCTCGGCACTCATCGTCAGCCCCTGCGTAACGGCTCCCCTGGCGGGCGCGCTGCTCTATATCGCCAAAACCGGCGATGCGGCGCTGGGGGGGCTGGCGCTCTTCACGCTTGCGCTGGGCATGGGCGTGCCGCTCATCATCGTGGCGCTGGCGGCGCATTCGGTGCTGCCCAGGGCCGGGCCGTGGATGGGGAGGGTACAGAAGGTGATGGGGGTCATGCTGCTGGGGGTGGCGTTGTGGATTGCTTCACCCGTATTGCCAGAGCTTCAGTTACCCACCGTTTTCCGCGCAAACAATGATGCTGCCACCCTCCTCCATTTCGAGGACATTGGTTCGGAAGCAGAGCTCGATGCCCGGTTGAAAACCACCGGCCGTCCGGTTCTTCTCGATTTTTATGCCGACTGGTGCGCCGCTTGCAAGGAGATGGAACGCGATACCTTCAGCGATCCGGCCGTGGCCGCGCGGATGGCGCGTATGCGGTTGCTGCGGGTCGATGTGACTGCCTACAATGACTCGCATAAGGCGCTGCTTGGCCGCTTCGGTTTCGTCGGCCCTCCCGGTATCGTTTTTTTCGGCCCGGACGGCCAATTGCGCGATGGCCTGCGCGTGGCAGGGTTTATGCCCGCCAGCAAATTCTCCGCCTTGCTTGATCGCGCGTTATAACCGCTTTCGGCCTATAATTACCTCTTTATCCCACCGTACTCCTATGTTCTCCGGTATCGTGGCCGCAGTTGGCCGTATTGAGCAAATCGAACCCTTGGGCGACGGCCTGCGTCTCACCATAGGCACCGGTGGGCTCGATCTCGACGGTGTCGCCCTTGGCGACAGCATCGCCGTCAGCGGCGTGTGTCTGACCGTAATCGCATTTGACGGCGACCGGGTGAAATTCGACGTTTCGCGCGAAACCCTCAATTGTTCGGTCGGGCTGGATCATGCCGGCAGCGTGGTCAATCTCGAAAAGGCGCTCGCCCTCAACGGCCTCATCGGAGGCCATCTGGTCACGGGCCATGTGGACGGTATCGGCGAAATCATGAATTTCGCGCCTCTGGCCGAGAGCTTTGAACTGGTGGTGCGCGCACCGAACTCTATCGCGGGCTACATCGCGCGCAAGGGTTCCGTCACCGTCAACGGCGTGAGCCTGACGGTCAACGAAATCCATGAGCGCGATTTTTCAATCAACCTGATCCCGCACACGATTACCGTCACCAACTTCAAGCATCTGAAAACGGGTGACAGGGTGAATCTCGAAATCGACCTCATTGCCCGCTACGTCGAGCGCATGCTGGCCTGGCGCGAGGGACAGGACGCGAAAGACGCCGGTTGAACCTCCCGCGACCGTGCCGGTTTTGCCGACCCGAACCAGAACCAACCGCAAAGACAAGATAAATGAGCGCGTACATCCATAGTATCCCGACGCAAGTTCCCGCGCAGAAGAGCGCCCTGTCCCCGATTTCCGAAGTGATCGCCGAGATCAGGGCCGGGCGCGTCGTCATTCTCGTCGACGAGGAAGACCGCGAGAACGAAGGCGATCTGGTGATGGCTGCCGAATTTGTCACACCGGAAGCCATTAATTTCATGGTCACGCACGGGCGCGGACTCGTTTGCCTGACGCTTACCGCCGAGCGTTGCGAACAACTTGGCCTCGAACAGATGGTCAAGGACAACCGCACGCCGTATGGCACGGCCTTTACTGCCTCCATCGAAGCCGCTACCGGCGTGACGACCGGCATTTCGGCCCACGACCGCGCCCGCACGATCCAGGTAGCCGTTGCCCGTCACGCCAGGCCGGAAGACATCGTGATGCCCGGCCACGTCTTTCCGCTTACCGCCCAGAAGGGCGGCGTGCTGATCCGCGCCGGCCACACCGAGGCCGGCTGCGACCTGGCCCAGCTTGCCGGGCTGGAGCCGGCGGCGGTCATCTGCGAAGTGCTCAGGGAGGACGGCACCATGGCGCGGTTACCGGATCTGATCGAGTTTGCCCGCAGGCACAAGCTCAAGATCGGAGCCATCCGCGATCTCATCGGATACCGCGCCGCCAACGAACGATTGATCGAGCGCATCACCGACAAGGAAATCGACACGCCTTACGGGCGCTTCCGCCTCGCGGCCTTTCGTGACAAAACCTCGGATGATGTGCATTTCGCGGTCTACCGCGGCGACATTCGCCCTGAGACCGAGACCCTTGTCCGCGTGCACGAGCCAGTTTCTTTCGTCGATTTTCTTAATTCCGCCCCTGGCGGGCATACTTTTCCGCTCCATCAGGCGCTCGTGGATCTGGCCGAAGCCGAGGCGGGCGTGGCCGTGCTCCTGTATCGCCCGCAAAGCGGGCAGGAACTGCTCGACCGCCTTCTTGGCAACGGCGTGCCACAGGCGCGCTGGGACGCAAGGCTCTCCGGCGTCGGCGCACAAATCCTGCGCAACCTCAATGTCGGCAAAATGCGCGTACTGTCCAGTCCACGTAAAATTCCCAACATGTCCGGGTTCGGACTTGAAATCACGGGCTTTCTCATGCGCCTGGAACCCTGCGGCAACCAGGATGCCCCGCCTGCCTTCCATCTGGCTGATTCCGGCGAACCCGGCTGAACCAGGGGCTTTTTTGCTTTTCCTCCCACTGCTCGACATCATGTTCCTCAACGACGGTATTTCAAAATACGACACTGACCTGGACGGGCAAAGGCTGCGTATCGGTGTGGTCATGAGCCGCTTCAATCTGGATGTGGGTGAAGGGTTGCTTTCTGCCTGCATTGAAGAACTGGGCGCCCTCGGCGTCGCGCCCGGCGCGATTCAGATTGCCACCGTGCCCGGTGCGCTCGAAATTCCGCTGGCGCTGCAACGTCTTGCCCGGAGTGGCCGGTTCGACGCGCTGGTGGCGCTGGGCGCGGTCATTCGGGGCGAGACCTATCACTTCGAGCTGGTTTCCAACGAAATGGGCGCGGGCATCTCCCGGGTCATGCTCGATAGCGGCCTGCCGATTGCCAACGGCGTGCTGACCACCGAGGACGACGGTCAGGCGCTGGAGCGGACGCAGGACAAGGGCCGTGACTGCGCGCGCGCGGCAGTCGAAATGGCCAACTTGCTGAGGGCGCTGACATGAGCCGGAAAGGGCGGCGGGAAATTGCCGCGCGGCGGCTGGCGCGCGAATTCGCGCTGCAAGGCATTTACCAGTGGCTGGTACATGAGTCTCCCGCCACCGGGACGTCCGCCGCAACACGAGAGCCAGTCAGGCCCTCGCTGCCATCGCAGCCGCCCTGGGCGCAGTTGCGCGCCTTCGAAGAACTGCTCGCCGACGCCGCGCCGAAAGACAAAATCCCGGAAAGAAAAACCACGCCAGACACCCAGCCGGATGCCGGATTCTTCGCCACCCTGTTGCAGGGCGCGGTGCGCGAAGCTCCCGAGACGCACACGATCATCGAACCGCTGCTCACGCGCACCATCGCGGAACTCTCCCCGGTCGAACACGCGATTTTGCTGTTGAGCGTCTTTGAACTTTCCCACGACATCGGGACACCCTACCGCGTTGTCATCAACGAAGCCATCGAACTGGCGAAGAAATACGGCGGCGCGGACGGCCACAAATTCATCAATGGCGTGCTTGATCGCCTGGCGGCCAGCCTGCGCCCCGAAGAAGTCGCCGCCATGCGCGCGCAGGAACCGGACAGTCGCGGCTGAAGCGGCCCGGCTGCGCGGAGCGCCGACCCGATCCCGAAGGAGTTCTTTTCTCCTCTATTTTTGCCGCGACATCGCTGCGGGGAACGGCCCGTTCTATGACTTCGTGGCGGTCGTCGGCAGAATGAAAAAGTTCTCGACATATTTGCAAATTTGTACTAACATAACTGTATGAAAATCTTGTTTGAATGGGACGAAGAGAAAGCGGAAAGCAATCTCAAGAAGCACCGCGTCAGCTTCGAGACTGCAATCCGCGCTTTCGCTGATCCGTTCGCATTCGTTGAGCAAGACCGCATCGAGAACGGGGAATACCGTTGGCAAACCACTGGACTTGTGGATGGCCATCTTCTGCTGTTGGTGGCTCATACCGTTCAGTTTGATGAGGACGGCACAGGCACAGAAGTCATAAGCATTATTTCGGCACGACGTGCCGATCCAAAAGAGAGGAAACGCTATGAGCAAAATTACTCGCGCTGAAGTTGACTTGAACAACTTGCCGCCGCTTACGGCTGAGCAGAAGGCCGAAATTAAAGCACTGGCTGCAATGTCTGATGAGCAGATCGACTACAGCGACATTCCGCCGCTTGATGATTCATTCTGGCAAAAGGCCGTGCAAAACCCGTTTTATAAACCCGTAAAGACGTTAACTACTCTAAGGGTTGATTCTGATGTTCTGGCGTGGCTCAAGCGCCAAGGCAGGGGTTATCAGACACGCATGAATGACATTTTGCGTCAGGCAATGGTTCACGATCTTCAAAAAACCACATGATCGTAATCCGTCAGGGGCGGCCTGTCCGGTTATCTGTCCGGCAGCCACCCTTGGCATTTCCGCGGAGTGCCCCGGCCCGGTCGGCGGACGGGTCGGCGTAGCGCACTTGTGTTCTCCGACTGCTGCGCGCGCAAAAAAACAAACCGGCGGGGGCGACCACCCACGCCGGTTTCTGTTTCTTGTTGAATCTGAATCAGATTAACGTTTGCCCTTGCTGGTATTGACGGCAGCCTTCAGAGTTGCCCCGGCAGAGAACTTGGGTACTTTCGATGCGGGGATCTTGATTGCTGCGCCCGTTTGCGGATTACGGCCAGTGCGTGCCGCGCGCCCGGAGACTTCGAATGATCCAAAACCGGTAAAGGCCACCTTCTCACCCTTGACCAGTTGCTCGGAGATGATCTCCAGCACCCCGGTCAGCGCGCGCTCTGCCTGTGCACGCGAAATATCCAGACGATCGGCCAAAGCTTCGACGAATTCACCTTTGTTCATGCTTTTCCTCAATTAGACAGGGTTGTGGTTGCTGCGGGATAAAACAAATACTGTTGCTGGAACGGCCGGACGATGTCACATCAGCCCGGCGGATTCTAGCACCGTCATGGGGAAATGCGCCCCGCTCCATGTCAAAAAAACATCAAAAGCCGTGAATGTGGCGGAAATACCCATGAGACGGCTTTTTGTCAACCTGAAAAAGCGGAAAAGCGGAAAAACTTTTTTTGTTTTTTTGCAGAGGAAGGCGCTTATTCCATTCAGGAAGGGCCAGGCAACAGACCATGCAATTTGTTGCATAGGTGCAACAAGAAAGCGGAAGTACGGAGGGTTTACGTCATTTGGACTTGCGCAAACCGTTGCTGGCTTTGCACAATCTTGCAAACTTCTCGCCTGAGAGGTCCAGTTGGGCTCTTGCCGTCGGCGGGAGCGCCGATTCAACTTGAGGAGAACTACATGCAAAAGAAACTGATCGCGCTGGCCGTCGCCGGCTTGTTGTCCGCTCCGGCTTTCGCGCAGTCGAACGTGACCCTGTATGGCTCGATCGACTATGGTGTTACATCGATGGGCAGCAATGATGGTGATGGCGTCAAGAGCCGCACCGGTATCGATTCCGGCATCTCCAAGGCCAACCGTATTGGCTTCAAGGGAACGGAAGACCTGGGCGATAACCTGAAGGCCGTGTTCGTGCTGGAAAATGGTCTGGAAGGCGACATTCAAGGTGGCAACGGTATATTCAATGGCATCAATCGCCAGTCCTACGCCGGTCTGGCGGGCGGCTTTGGTACCGTTGCCTTTGGCCGTCATTACACCCCGCAGCACCTCTTCACCAGCGCCGTCGATCCCTTCGGCAAGAACGGCTTCGGCAGCGCCGGCAACGTGCTGATGCAGGACAGGCGCCTGAGCAACCTGGCGGCCTACATTTCCCCGAACTTCAGCGGTTTCAATTTCATCGTCGGCTATACATGGAACGGTCTTGGACAGGAAGCCATTGAAAACAATTCAGACGCCCGTGTCTGGGCGATTGCGCCGTCCTTTACCTGGGACAAGCTGTTTGTCGGGGCCAACTACCACAACGCCAGGTTTAACCGTAGTAATGCCGTCCCTGTCGCCAAAGCCCAGAGCGTCTTCAATGTCTTCGACCTGTATGCGTCGTATGACTTTGGCTTTGTCAAGGTGGGTTCCACGATTGGCCGCCGCACGACCAAGAAAGGGTTTTTGGGCTCTGACAAGGATGCCAAGCTCACGCAATGGATGATCGGCGCGACCTTCAAGATCACTCCCAACGATTCGATCCTGACTTCCTACTCCCGCGCTGGCGAAAACAAGGTTAATGGTGCGGATAAGCGGAGGATCAGCCAGTGGGCCATCGGTTACGAACATGCCCTCACCAAGCGCACTGTCCTGTACTCGCAGCTTGCGGTGCAGAGTCACAATACCGCGTACAAGGACGCTGGTAGTAAGTTCTGGAGCGTTCCTACCGACGGCCAGGTGGGCGCTGTCACTTCCAGCAACGGTCCCAGTTTTACTGGTGATACCCCGTATCGCCGTGGCTTCGTCGTTGGCTTCCGCCACGACTTCTGATCGCAGCTTCTCCGCGATGCAGTCTCAAAAAGGGCGCTTCGGCGCCCTTTTTTTCATGTT
>JAISPJ010000030.1 GCA_031274995.1 Azoarcus sp. | reverse complement strand
TGGTGGACCGAAAGGGGATCGAACCCTCGACCTCCGCATTGCGAACGCGGCGCTCTCCCAGCTGAGCTATCGGCCCGAAGGGTGAGGATTCTAACAGGAGTTGGTTCTTTGTGAACCCTTGGCTTGTTGCCGGAGGTTGGGGCAGGCTCAGTTCTTCGATTGATCCACCAGTTTGTTTTTCTTGATCCACGGCATCATGTCGCGCAATTGGCCGCCGACTTTTTCGACGGGATGCTCTGCCGTGAGGCGGCGGCGGGCGGTCATGGAGGGGTAGCCGTTGCGGCCTTCGAGGACGAAATCCTTGGCGTAGTCCCCGTTCTGGATGCGTTTCAGGGCTTCCTTCATGGCTTCGCGCGAGGTGGCGTTGATGACTTTCGGGCCGGTGATGTATTCACCGTATTCGGCATTGTTGGAAATGGAGTAGTTCATGTTGGCAATGCCGCCTTCGTAGATGAGATCTACGATGAGTTTCATTTCGTGCAGGCATTCAAAATAGGCCATTTCCGGGGCGTAGCCAGCTTCGACGAGGGTCTCGAACCCCATTTTCATGAGTTCGACGCAGCCGCCGCACAGCACGGCTTGTTCGCCGAAGAGGTCGGTTTCGGTTTCTTCGCGGAAGGTGGTCTCGATGACGCCCGCTTTGGTTCCACCGTTGGCTGCGGCGTAGGAGAGGGCGAGGTCACGCGCTTTGCCGCTTCTGTTTTGGTAGACGGCAATCAGGGAGGGAACGCCGCCGCCCTTGAGGTATTCGGAACGGACGGTGTGGCCGGGGCCTTTGGGGGCGACCATGATGACGTCGAGGTCGTCGCGCGGGACGATCAGGTTGTAGTGGATGTTGAAGCCGTGGGCGAAGCCGAGCGTCGCGCCTTTTTTGAGGTTGTCCTCGACGTCTGCTTTATAGACCTGCGGGGTGACTTCATCGGGCAGGAGAATCATGACGACATCGGCGTTTTTGACGGCTTCGCCGATTTCCTTGACTTTCAGTCCGGCAGCTTCGGCCTTTTTCCAGGAGTCGTCGATGCTCTTGCGCAGGCCGACGGTGACTTTGACACCGGAATCGCTGAGGTTCTGGGCGTGGGCATGGCCTTGGGAGCCGTAGCCGACGATGGTGACTTTTTTGCCTTTGATGAGGGAAAGATCGGCGTCTTTGTCGTAGTAGACTTTCATGGTTGTCCTTTTGGTGGGTGTGAGGTGGGAGAAAAGATCCCGATGGGGGTGGGCTGATGTGCCTCCGGGATCAGATTTTGAGCACGCGCTCGCCACGCCCCAGGCCGCATGCGCCTGAGCGCACGGCTTCGATGAGCAGCGCAGGGTCGATGGCGGCGATGAAGGCGTCGAGTTTTTGCCGGTTGCCGGTGAGTTCGATGACATAGGAAACGTCTGTGGCATCGATGACATGGGCGCGGAAAATGTCTGCCATGCGCTTCATTTCTTCGCGCGCCGCGCCGGTGGCGCGAACCTTGATGAGCAGCAGTTCCCGTTCGATGTGGGGTGCCTCGGAAAGGTCGATGATCTTGATGACATCGATGAGTTTGTTCAGTTGTTTGGTGATCTGCTCGATGATGTCATCCGACCCGGAGGTGACGAGTGTCATGCGGGACATGGAGGCGTCTTCGGTGGGAGCGACGGTGAGCGATTCGATGTTGTAACCGCGCGCGGAAAATAGTCCCGATACCCTGGATAGGGCACCGGATTCGTTTTCCATTAGCAGGGAAATGACGTGACGCATGAGATGTGCGCTCCTGTTTTTTGAGCTTCTGCGAGAGGGGGCGGATAACTTACAGGTCTTCGGAGGGTAAAACCATTTCGGTCAGACCTTTGCCGCCTGGAACCATCGGGTAGACGTTTTCGGAACGGTCGATCTGGAAGTCGAGGAAGACGAGTTCGTCCTTGTGGGTGGTAAACGCCTCGCGTAGCGCACCCTCCACATCGCCGGGTTTGTCGACGCGGATGCCGACATGGCCGTAGGCTTCGGCCAGTCTCACGAAGTCGGGCAGGGAATCCATGTAGGAGCCGGAGTAACGCTGGCCGTGGAACATCTGCTGCCATTGCCGGACCATGCCGAGGTAGCGGTTGTTGAGCAGGCAGATTTTGATGGGCAGGCGGAACTGGCGGCAGGTGGAGAGTTCCTGGATGTTCATCTGGATGGAACCTTCGCTGGAGACGCAGACCACCGGGGCATCGGGGTGAGCCAGTTGCGCGCCCATTGCATAGGGCAGCCCCACGCCCATCGTGCCCAGCCCTCCTGAGTTGAGCCAGCGCCGGGGCTGGTCGAACCGGTAGTATTGCGCCGCCCACATCTGGTGCTGTCCAACGTCGGAAGTAATGAAGGCTTTACCGTCGGTGATTTCCCATAGTTTCTGGATGACGAATTGCGGCTTGATGGTTTCAGCGGAAGGCTTGTAAGCCAGACACTGGCGTGCGCGCCATTCTTCGATCTGTGTCCACCACCCGGCGGTATGTTCCTGCGCGGGAAGCGGGCCGGACTCGAGTTGGCGGATGAGTTGGTCGAGAACATCCCTGACGTTGCCGACGATGGGAATGTCGACTTTTACCCGCTTGGAGATGGAGGCGGGATCAATGTCGATGTGAATGATTTTGCGCTGTTCGGAAGCGAAGTGATCGACGTTGCCGATGACGCGGTCGTCGAACCGCGTGCCGATGGCGAGCAGCACGTCGGAGT
The DNA here is from genome assembly GCA_031274995.1 of Azoarcus sp. Lineage (GTDB taxonomy): Bacteria > Pseudomonadota > Gammaproteobacteria > Burkholderiales > Rhodocyclaceae > WRNU01. The sequence goes on along the minus strand of JAISPJ010000030.1, from coordinate 23,192 downwards.
AGTGCATCGCCATGTTGGCCTCGAATGTTCCGTGCATCCCCGGCATTCCGAGATACAGGCGGTCGCTGGCCGGGATGCCGCCCAACCCCATGAGGGTGGTGGTGACCGGCGCACCAAGCAGGTTGGCAAGGCGGGTGAGTTCTTTGGCGGAGTCCGAGAGCACGATGCCGCCGCCGGCGTAGATCATGGGGCGGTGCGCTTCGAGCAGCATTTGCGCCGCTTTCTTGATTTGGCCCTGATGCCCGCGGATGACCGGGTTGTAGGAGCGCATCGAAATTTCTTTCGAGAACTCTTTTTCATCGAATTCACAGCGGGCGTTGGAAACGTCCTTGGGAATGTCGACGACGACCGGGCCGGGGCGTCCGCTGCGTGCAAGGTAGAAGGCTTTTTTCAGGGTCAGGGCGAGGTCGTGTACGTCGCGCACGAGGAAGTTGTGCTTCGTGCATGGACGGGTGACTCCCACGGTGTCGACTTCCTGGAAGGCGTCCTGCCCGATGAAGGCGGTCGCCACCTGGCCGGAGATGAGCACGAGCGGGATGGAATCGTAGTAAGCGGTGGCAATGCCGGTGACGGCGTTGGTAGCGCCCGGCCCGGAAGTGACGAGCGCAATGCCCGTTTTGCCGGTGCTGCGGGCGTAACCGTCGGCAGCATGGACGGCAGCCTGTTCATGGCGCACCAGGACGTGACGGATGTCGTCCTGCTGAAAAAGCGCGTCGTAGAGGTAAAGCACGGCCCCGCCCGGATAGCCGAACACGTATTCGGCCTTTTCATGTTGCAGGCACCTGATTAGAATCTCCGCCCCAGTCAGTATCATTTCAAACCGCCAGAAAAATATGAGAGCAACTGGAAAATCTACCGCTCGCGCAGGCAGCGGTCAACGTTGAACGCAGAATCTTCTTCTTCAATGCAGAACATCCCCGGAAAAAAAGCCTCTTCCGATGTCCCCGAAACGCCCGTCGTGGTGGAACTCGCCGGCCTGCGCCGCCGTCTGGCGAGCATGTTGTACGAACTGCTGTTGCTCATCGGCGTGCTCGCTGTCGGTTTTTTGTTTCCATGGATGCTTTTGATCTCGCAACTGGATTTGAAAGATCCCCCCGCCTGGGTGAGTTATCTTGAACTGCTGCATGTTCTTGTCCTGCTGGGCGTTTATTTCGTCTACAACTGGCGTCGTCATGGCCAGACGCTGGCGATGCGCACCTGGCGCCTCCGGGTCGTGACTGCCGGGGGGCACAATCTTTCGTGGGCGCGTGCCTGCCTGCGTCACGCGCTGGCCTGGCCTTCGGTGTTGTGCTTCGGGGCCGGCATCCTCTGGGCCTTTTTCGATCTCGACAATCTTTTCCTGCATGACAAGCTGGCAGGCACCAGGGTGGTGCGCTTGCCGAAGTAGTTTGGGCAGGCACAAGGCCTGCCCCTACAGAAACGGTCTCCGTAGGGGCAACCCTTGTGGTTGCCCCTTACATCTCAGGCGGGATTGATTTTTTTGAACTTGGCAAGCAGTTCGTCGTGCGATTCTTCGTGGTCCGGGTCTTTGAGGATGCAATCGACCGGGCAGACCGCTATGCATTGCGGGTCGTCGAAGTGGCCGATGCATTCGGTGCATTTTGCCGGATCGATTATGTAGACTTCGTCGCCCTGCGCAATCGCGCTGTTGGGGCATTCGGGTTCACAAACGTCGCAGTTGATGCATTCGTCGGTAATCATCAGGGACATGTCGCTGGTTCCTTTGTTTGGATCAGAATTTACGCCGCAGGCGCGAGAAGACAGCTTCGGGCACGAATTGGCTTACGTCGCCACCGTGGCGGGCAATCTCGCGTACGACGCTGGCCGAAAGATAACCATGTTCTTCGGCAGGGAGCAAGAACACGGTTTCCATCGCGGGATAAAGTTTACGGTTCATTGCCATCATCCGGGCTTCGTATTCGAAATCGGCCAGCGTGCGTACCCCGCGCACGACGATCCGTATTCCTCGTTCGCGCAGAAAATCCACAAGCAGGCAATCGAAACCGATGATTTGGACATTGGGGATCGGACACAATACTTCGGCGGCAATTTCGACGCGCTCCGCGAGAGGGAACAGGGTTTCCTGGCGGCTGGCCGCGACCGCGACGATGACTTTTTCAAACATCGAGGACGCGCGGCGCACGAGGTTTTCATGCCCACGGGTGAAGGGATCGAAGGAACCGGGGAAGACTGCAGTCGCGTCTTTCATGGGGGTTTTCAGTAGCAGGTTGTTTGTTTACGTACTGGCTGTTTCGGTGTGTTCGAGAAGATGAAAATGAACCTGTCCGGCGCGTCCCCGTTTGAGCACGCGCCATCCCTCAAGGGGATCGAGCGGCGCTTCAGCTTCGGCATACACCAGACCGCCGGGAAACATCACCCGGCCCAGCAGGGGCATGATCTGTTCGATCAAACCTTGCCGGTAAGGCGGATCGGCGAATGCTACGTTGAATTGCCGCGCCGTGGAAGCAAGAAATTCTAACGCATTGCCACGCACGATCTCTACTTGTGCCGCTGCCAATTTTTCGGCATTGCGCCGCAGGGCGGCGTGGGCGCGGGGATCTTGTTCGACGAGCGTGACGGTGGCTGCGCCGCGCGATGCGGCTTCAAAGCCGAGGATGCCGGAGCCGGCAAAGAGGTCGAGGCATGAGAGTCCGTCGAGAGCCTGCCCAAGCCAGTTAAACAGGGTTTCGCGCACGCGGTCCGGCGTCGGCCTGAGGCCGGGGATACCGGTGACGTCAATGAGCCGTGAACGCCACACCCCGCCGACGATACGAACCCGGCCATGCCCGCTCACGGTTTGGTTGCTGCTCCTGTTACCGCATTGCCTGTGCCCTCATCCTTGTCGCCGTCTCCGCCAGCAAGGACGATGACGAGGCGGTCAGGGTGTACGCGGCGGGCAAAGGCATCGCGCACCGCTTCGCGGCTCACGGCGCCCACGGCGCGCGGGTAATGTTCGAGCCAGTCGGGGGGCAGGCCGTAAAAGCCGATCATGGAGACGTAGCCGAGAATCTTGGCGTTGGAATCAAGCCGCAGGCCGAAACCGTTCACGATGTTGTCGCGTGCCGCCCGCAATTCTTTCTCGGTGGGGCCTTCGGCGATGAAGGTGGCGAGGGTGGCGCGCACGACATCGAGCGCGAGCGTGCTTTGCGAGCCCTTGGTTTGCAGGCCGATCCTGAATGGGCCGGGGACGCGGCGAGGTTCGAAATAGCTGTGGATGTCGTAGGCGAGGCCACGCTTTTCGCGCACTTCGTTCATGAGGCGCGAGGTGAAACCTCCGCCACCGAGGATGTGATTGCCGACGAGCAGCGGGAAATAGTCGGGATCGAGGCGGCTCATGCCCGGCTGGCCAACGAGGATGTGCGCTTGGGCGGAAGGGTTGGCGATGCGCGTGATTTGGCCATCCTTGGGCAGGGAAGGTACGGGCAGCGATGCAACCTCACCACCGGCGGGGAGATTTTGGGTCAACGCGATGGCTATTTTTTCGGCGCCTGCGCGGTCGATGTCGCCGACGATGGTGACGGAGGCATTGCGCGCGCCGTAGTGGCGGGCGTGAAAGGCGATGAGGTCTTCGCGGGTAATTGCGAGGAGGTTTTTTTCATCGCCGTTGACGCCGTAGGGATGGCCGGCGTAAATCGCGGCATTGAAGGCTCGCGCGGCCAGCACTGCGGGTTTGGTGAGTGCTTCGCGCAAATTGGCCAGCGCCCGGACGCGCTCGCGTTCGAGGACTTCTGCCGGAAACCGGGGATGGGCGAGGACCGTGGCGGCCAGGGCAACGGACTCATCGCGTTCCCGTGCGGCCGAGAGCGTGCGCAGGGAGAGGCTGGCGTTGTCTTCGCTCGTGCTGCCGCCAAAGATGAGCCCAAGGTCGGCGGCACGTTCGGAAATGGCCTGTTCGTCGAGATCGCCCGCGCCAGCGTCGAGCAGGGCGTGGGTAAAACCGGCAACGCCGCTTTTGTTTGCGGGGTCAAAGGCACTGCCTGCGGCGAAGTCGATCTGGATATCGAGCATCGGCAGTTCGTGGCTGGCGACGAAGTGGACTTTTGCGCCGGTGGGTGCTGTCCATTGCTCGATACGGGGAGCGGCCTGGACGGCGCCGATGCCGGAAACGAGGGCGAACGAAGCCAGCGCCGACGCGCACAGGTGGCGTGAAAAGGCCGTGAGGGAAGCGGTGAAAAGACTCATATCGGAAAACCTTGAGATGGGCCGGGGTCAGGGCTGTTGCGGGGCAGGGTGGGACTCGGGCGCGGAGGCGGGCAAGGGCAAGGGGTCGAGGCGGGCGGTGGTGAGGTTGGCATCGTCGAAGTAACGACGGGCGACTTCGCGCACTTCTTCGGCAGTCACGGCGCGCAGCCCCGCCAGCAGCCGGATATCGTCGCGCCACGATAACCCGGTGCTTTCGAGTTGCCCGATCTCTATGGCTTGCCCCATGAGGGAGTCGCGCGAATAGATACGCGTGGCCAACGCCTGATTCTTGACACGGTTCAATTCCTCTTCGCTGACGCCTTCGTCGCGGATGCGCCGCAATTCGGCCCGCAGGGCGGCTTCGAGTGCTTCAATGCTCTGCCCCGGCGCGGGGGAGCCTTCGAGGAGAAAGAGGGCGGGACCGCGGTTGACGCCGTCGTAAGAAGCCCCGGCAGATACGGCGATGCGTTGCTCGCGCACGAGGCGGCGGTTAAGCCGTGCGCCGTCGTAACCGTCGAGGATTTCGCCCAGCATCTGGAGGGCGTAGGCTTCACGGTCGGCAGCGGGGTTACGCAGGGACGGGACACGCCAGGCCATTGTGAGGTAGGGTAGTTCAGCCGGGGCGCGGACAACGACGGCCCTTGGGCCGATTTGCCTGGGTTCGTTGCTGATACGGCGTACGGGAAGCTTTGTGGATTTGATGAGGCCGTAATGCTGGCTGGCGAGTTTGAAAACAGCCTGATGGTCGACATCGCCGACGACGACAAGGGTGGCATTGTTGGGGGTGTACCAGTTTCTGTACCAAGTTCGCGCGTCTTCGGCGGCCATGGTTTCGAGGTCGGTCATCCAGCCGATGATCGGATGCTGATACGGATGCGCCTGGAAAACGGCCGCCATCAGTTGTTCGTGGACGAGGGCGCGCGGGCGGTCGTCGGTACGTAGCCGCCGTTCTTCCTTGATGACTTCGATTTCGCGCGAAAAAGCCTCATCGGTGAGGGCGAGATTTTTCATGCGGTCGGCTTCGAGAGTCATCATCGTGCCGAGATGGGCAGGGGGAATCTGCTGGAAGTAGGAGGTGAAGTCGCGGCTGGTGAAAGCGTTGTCACGCCCGCCGAGGGCAGCAACGCGCGCGTTGAATTCGCCGGGGCCAACCTTGCGCGTGCCCTTGAACATCATGTGCTCGAGGACGTGCGCGACTCCGGTGACACCGGAAGGTTCGTCTATGGAGCCGCTGCGATACCAGGTCATGTGCACGACAGAAGGGGCGCGGTGGTCTTCGCGCACGACGACCTTCATGCCGTTGTCGAGGGTGGTTTCGAACGGGTTGGCCTGCGCGGGCAGCGTGGCCGACAGGCAGGCGCAGGCAAGCGCCAGACGGCGGATCGGGCGTCGCAAGGAGAAGAGGGAGGAGAAAAGGCCGGGGGGCATGGAACAATCCTGCATCTGTTAGAATCCGCGCGTTGCGGGTCGCGCACTGCGCACTGTAGTGAGCACAGCATCATAGCCGTATCCGGGAACTTTTTGGGTGCGCGTCGAAGTTTCTCTGTGACCTGATTTCTTATGTTCGGTTTCTCCAAAAAGCCCGTTACACGTACCGATGCCAATTTTTCCCGCTCCCGCCCCGTTTCGCCGGAAGCGGTTCTTGCCGACGATTCGTCCGTGAAACGTTCATGGGCGGAGCGCCTGAAATCAGGGCTGGCGCGTACCCGGCAGCAACTGGGCGGCGGACTGGCGGGTCTGTTCGGTCGGCGCAAGATCGACGAAGATTTGCTCGAAGAACTGGAATCCACGCTGCTGATGGCCGATTGTGGCATGGATGTGACGCAGTGCCTGATCGAAGCGTTGCGGGTGCGCTGGAAGAAAGAGCGCCTGGAGGATGCTGCCCAGTTGAGGCAGGCGCTCGCCGATGGGCTGCTGGAAATCGTGGCCCCGCTGGAAGCGGATCTCGATGTATCCGCCCATAAGCCCTGCATCATCATGCTGGCCGGCGTGAACGGCTCGGGCAAGACGACTTCGATCGGCAAGCTCGCCAGGTATTTTCAGAATCAGGGCAAAAGCGTGCTGCTGGCGGCGGGCGATACTTTCCGCGCTGCGGCGCGTGAGCAATTGATGGCTTGGGGCGAGCGTAACGGCGTGACGGTGATCGCGCAGGAAGGAGGCGATGCCGCGGCAGTCATTTTCGACGCGATCAATGCGGCGCGCGCACGTGGCATCGATATCGTGCTTGCGGATACTGCCGGGCGGCTGCCGACACAACTCCATCTGATGGAAGAAATCGCGAAGGTGCGTCGGGTGATTGCGAAAGCGGAACCCTCCGGCCCGCATGAAGTGATGCTGGTGCTCGATGCCAACATCGGCCAGAACGCGCTGGCGCAGGTCAGGGCGTTCGATGCGGCAGCCGGTGTGACGGGCCTCGTGCTGACCAAGCTCGACGGCACGGCCAAAGGCGGCGTGGTGGCGGCCATCGCGCGCCAATGCCCGAAGCCGCTGCGCTTCATCGGCGTGGGGGAAGGCATCGACGACCTGCAACCCTTCCGTGCGCGTGAATTTGTCGACGCGCTCTTCGATATGGAGGAGGAGGGCGACAAAACATGATTATTTTCGATAGTGTCACCAAGCTATACCCTGGCGGTTACACGGCGCTCGATGGGATCAGTCTCCAGATCGCGCCTGGTGAATTGGTGGTGCTCTCGGGGCATACGGGCGCAGGGAAAAGCACGCTGCTCAAGCTCATTCCGGCCATCGAGCGGCCAACTTCCGGCACGGTGCAGGTCAACGGGCAGAATGTCTCAAGCCTGTCGAGACGGGCGATTCCCTACCTGCGGCGCAATATCGGCCTGGTTTTGCAGGAAACCCGCCTGCTGTTCGACCGCCCGGTGATTGACAACATGCTGCTGCCGCTCGTCATCAACGGCCATCCGCCGAAGGAGGCGGCCAGGCGGGCAGCGGCGGCGCTCGATCTCGTCGGCCTTTCGGGGCGGGAAAAAGAGTTTCCTGCCGGGCTTTCCGGTGGTGAACAGCAACGGCTGGCCATTGCGCGCGCTTTCGTCAACCGGCCTTCGATTCTGATTGCCGACGAACCAACCGCTTCTCTCGATTCAGCCTATGCGTCCGAGATTGCCGGAATTTTCGGTTCCTTCAACAGCGCGGGCGTCACGGTGCTGGTGGCGACGCATGACATCTCGCTTTTCAGGCAGTGGTCGCCGCGCAGGATCGTGCTGGATCATGGGCGGCTCATGGAGCAATGATGCTTAACTGGATCTATCTTCATTTACGCGCGTTTGCTCTTGCCCTCGAACGGCTTGCCGGGCAGCCGTTCGGAACGCTGCTTTCGGCGCTGGTGATGGGGATCGCGCTGACGCTGCCTGCGGGGGGATACATCCTGCTGGACAATGTTGCCATGCTGGCGCGTGGCGTGTCCGGCAAACCTGAAATCAGCCTTTTCCTCGACAATAAAGCCGATTCCGGGCAGATCGACGCCATACGGCAGAATCTCCGGGAAGATCCGCGACTGTCCGCCTTCCGCTTCGTGTCGCGCGATGAAGCCTTGAAACACCTTGAGAGCAGCGGCCTGGGCGACGTGTTGGGCGGTATTGCCACCAATCCCCTGCCCAATGCCTTCATCGTCACCTTGCGGGGCGACAAGCCAGAATTATTCGCGGCGTTATCGGAAGAAATGCGAGGCTGGCCCGGTGTCGAACACATTCAGCTCGATTCGGCCTGGGTCAAGCGGCTGGCCGCCCTGCTCGAACTGGCGCGCATGACGATGCTGGTCTTGTCGGTTTTGCTCGGTGTGGCCCTGGTGATCGTCACCTTCAATACCGTCCGCCTGCAAATCCTGACCCAGAAAAACGAAATCGAAGTCAGCCGCCTGCTCGGAGCCACTGACCGCTTCATCCGTCGGCCGTTTTACTGGTTTGGCGGGCTGCAAGGTGCGCTTGGCGGTCTGGTTGCCCTTGGGGCGGTATGGATCGGAATCGACACGCTGGCCGCGCCGGTGGCAAAAGTGGGAGAAACCTACGGCGTGCTGATCGTACTGGCCGGCCCCGGCTGGAGAGAGTCGCTCATGATCGTCGGGCTGGCTATCGCCCTGGGCTGGCTGGGCACGGCTATCTCGGTGCGTCGGCATTTGTGGGGGAGGCCGTAGGAATTGTTAAATATTTGGGGCTTAGAACCTCTAACAAATTGCCGCGCACGAAAAGACGGCCTTGGGATGGCGCTTGCCCAGCAGTATCAGAACCAGCTTCAGAGCACGATGGCCCCAGCCGCGTATATCCGGGGATTGTCGATGGACTGGGATAGTGCGGGACCCTAAAAAATACTCCGTGAAATTATTCACAGACAGAAAAATGAGGAGTATACTTCTGGCATGTTTCATGTCGTCGGGGTAGGGGTGTCACGCTGAAAGAGCTTGCCGGGACCTCATCAAAGGCAGTTGTGGCCTATCCTGCCGCGCAAAACCCGAATCGCTCGTGTCTTTCATGCCCCCTTTGCAGGCTTTGTGGTTAACCAAAGGGCAACGCCTTTCATGTTGATTTTTGAAGAACGTCCGGGTTTTCCGCTTTTATGCGTTTCCGACGAGACGCAAGCCGTTTTCAGGGCCTACAGCGCTGTTTGTGCCCCCGGTTTTTTTGTTGGTTTCAACACCTTGCTGCCGAAGGCACCGTCCGAGGGCGGCTTGGATGTTGTGCAAAAAAATCCGGTTCCGCTGGAAGTCCGACGCAGCCTTTCGCTCCGAGGCGCTTGATGTAAAGCAGGAATATCTGAAGAGCGGGATCCATATCATGAATATGTCATATAAAGTATACTACCGCAGATTGATCGCCGGTTCCCTGCTCATTCTGGGGATATTTTTCCTGTGGTCTCTCATCAATGCATCTGGTCTGGTCAATGCGGCTACCGCGGTTCTCTTGTCGATCACTTTTGGGATATGGCTCGGGACATCCATGCCGGGAATTTTGCTTTGCCTCATGACCTCATCCTGCCTGATGGGATACGGGCTGCTCGTGCGCAAAAGATATGCCCTGACGCTATTCTGGAGCGGTTTTGCTTTGTTCTTCCTGGCAGGGATGATGGGGTTGGGGACGCGCTATTAAAGCGGTTTTTGTTAAATCCTGTACAACACAAATCGAAACCGCTCTGGAATCACGACAAACGCTTATTCACTTCTCCTGTAGTTCCTTCTGAAGGGGCAGGGCAATCAAGGTTTTGCGCAAAAGCGCGGAGCAGTTCGTTTTCCACCGGGGTGATCTTGCCGTCGAAGCAGATGGCGGTCATGCAGGCATGCAGGAGTTTTTTCCGGTAAGGCGGCGTGGCGAGTGCAAGATGCGCGAGTGCCTGGGAAATCACGGTAAGGGAGAGCGTGGTTTTTTCCGGGAAGGGTGACGGGGCGCGGGCAGGAGAACGGGCTATTGCAGCCTGATAGGCTGCTTTGGCTGTTTCCGGGCCATCGTGTCCGGCATAGGCGATAAGCGCCAGCAGGCTGGCAATGTCCTGATCCAGTTGCTCCGCACGCAGCTCGCCACGTTTGGTGCGGCGTGCCGAAGGGGGCAGCAGGCTGCCGCGCAAGAGGCTGTAGAGGGCAAATTTGCTGGGGCTCATGCGCCCGTCGGCGCGGATCAGAGCCGCCGCCAGAACAAGCAGCCGTTGGCGTTCGGCCTCGGGCTCTTCGCGTAAGGTGGGCAGAGCAAGATCCAGCCAGACGATGCGGTAGTACGCGCCCTCTTCCGGCTGCGAGGACAACCATTGATGGAGTTCCTGTGCTGTGGGCAGGGCGGCGGAGGGGAGTTGTTTTTCTTGTTGAAGCCGGACATCGGGCTGGCCGGAGAAGAGCAACCCGCCGATGATGCCGGTTGCGCCTGTGGCGTGCCGTGTTTGTTGCCGCAGGGATTCCGGCAGGCTGGCAAGCAGGCTTTGCGCATGGGCAATGTCGGCAAATGGGGTTTCTTTCGATACACTGGCCGCAGGCATCGGGGCAGCTTTGTTGAAAAAGGCAACAGGCATTTCCGCAGTTGGGTTTGCTGCCAGACTATGGGGGAGGCCATTCTCGGCCATGCTCATGGGTTGAGAGGTTTCTTCTGGCTGTAGTGACAATCCGCCGAGACGGCGGATACGGTCGGACAGTGGAGGATGGGTTGCGAACAGGGAAGCCAGAAAGGCGGAAGATGAACCGCTGGCGCCAAAAAAGAGATGACTGGTTGTGACCGCTTGCGGATGCCGGATTTTGGAACCGGTGCCACGCAATTTGTTGAGCGCGGCAATCAGTCCGGCGGGATGGCGGGTGAATTGCACGGAAAAAGCATCGGCCAAATACTCCCGTTCTCGGGAAATGCCAGCCTGAATCAGACGTCCGTAGAATAAACCGATGAAGCCAATGACGCATAACATGAGACCGAGCAGGATAGCCAGTCCGGTATTTCTGCCTCGCACCCGCATCAAGGCACGCCCAGCGAGGGTGAGGGCGTAGATGCCGAACAAAACGCCGATCAGTTTGAGGTTAAGACGGCTGTCGCCATTGACGATATGGCTGATTTCATGGCCGATGACGCCTTGCAGCTCGTCGCGGTTCATGGTCTCCAGAAGGCCGTGGGTGACGCCAATCACGCAATCTTGTATGGAAAGTCCGGCAGCAAAGGCGTTCAGACCGGGTTCTTCATCGAGCACAAAAGCCAGGGGCGCAGGGATGCCTGCGGCAATGGACATTTCATCGATCACATTGAGCAGGCGTTTTTCCGACGGGTCGTCCGTTTCCCGTGTAATCATGCGTCCGCCCAATTGCTCCGCGATCAGCGTGCCGCCCCGGCGGGAAATTTGCCATATCTTGAACAGGGAAGCTGCCGAAATGCCGCCGCCTGCCACCAGAAAAACCCAGAAAAAACGCTTGCCGTTCCAGAGTGGTTCAGATTGCGTTGCTGACCCTGAGGTCATCCAGAGCGACACACACAAATAAACCACAGTGATGATGCACATTACCGCTAGGCCGAACCAGAACACCAACCAGCGGCTTTTCCGTTGGGCGCGATCCTGGGCGGCAAAAAAATCCATATCGCCTTGCTGCGCTTAAAAACTGACCTTGACGTTTTTTTGGATCGCGGCGCCTTCTTCGCTTTTCCAGGTTTCCGCCGCAGGGAAGGCAAAGCGCGAGGCAATCAGTGAATTGGGGAAGGTTTCGCGCTGGATGTTGTAACGCATTACGGCATCGTTATAGGCTTGCCGGGCAAAGGCGATGCGGTTTTCGGTCGAGGCCAGTTCCTCTTGCAACTGAGCCATGTTCTGGTTGGCTTTGAGGTCGGGATAGGCTTCAGCCAGCGCAAAAAAACGGGTCATCACTCCACCCAGGGCGCTTTCCGCGCCCTGCAAGGCGAGCATCGCTTCAGGAGAAAGTGTGTCCTTGGCCTGTTTGGCCGCCTGCATGGCTTGATTGCGGGCAGCGATGACCGCTTCCAGCGTTTCGCGCTCGTGCCGCATGTAACCTTTGGCGGTTTCTACCAGATTGGGGATCAGATCGTAGCGGCGCTGCAATTGCACGTCGATCTGCGAAAAGGCATTGCGCATTTGATTGGCAAACGCAACGAGGCCGTTGTAAATGATGACGCCCCAGACAATCAGCGCGATGGGCAGGAAGAGTAGAACGGCAGCGGTGGAAGACATGATTGACCTGCCTCCGTGACAAAAAAACTATGTATATATCCAGTGACCGGCCATCAGAGATAGCACAATTATCACGGCATGGCACGTATTTCACTTCTCCTGCAACCCCTTCGGCAGCGGAAATACCGTCGTTTCCGGTACGCCGTCGAGTTCGCGCGCAGTTGCGCCGGTGAGTGCCTTCAAGTGATGGATGACTTCGGCGATCAATGTTTCCGGGGCGGACGCGCCGGCGGTGACGCCAATCTTTTTTTTGCCCGCGAGCCAGGCCGGGTCGATGTCCCCGGAGTCGTTTACCAGATAGGCAGTGACGCCTTTGTGCGCCGCGACTTCGCACAGGCGGTTGGAGTTGGAGCTGTTTTTTGAACCGACCACGAATACGATGTCAGTTTGCCCGGCAAGGTGTTTGACGGCGTCCTGCCGGTTCTGGGTGGCATAGCAGATGTCGTCTTTTTTGGGACCGGTGACCGCGGAAAAACGCTTGCGCAGGGCGGAAACGATTTCGGCGGCATCGTCGACGGAGAGGGTGGTCTGGGTGACATAGGCGAGGCGTTCCGGGTGCTTGAGGCACAGGGCGGCAACGTCTGCTGCGGCTTCGACCAGATGGATGCCGCCTTCGATCTGTCCCATCGTGCCTTCGACTTCGGGATGATGGCCGTGGCCGATCATGACGATCTCGCGGCCTTGGGCGTGCATCCGCGCAACTTCCACGTGAACCTTGGTGACAAGCGGGCAGGTGGCATCGAACACGTGCAGGCCGCGGCGGATGGCTTCTTGTTTTACGGAAAGCGGTACGCCGTGGGCGCTGAAGATGACGGTGGCGCCAAAGGGAATCTCGCCGAGTTCTTCGACGAAGATCGCGCCGCGCGTGCGCAGGCCATCAACGACGTGGCGATTGTGGACGACTTCGTGGCGCACATAGACAGGAGCACCGAAACGGTCGAGCGCTCGCTCGACGATTTCGATGGCGCGTTCGACGCCCGCACAAAAGCCGCGTGGATTGGCGAGCAGGATTTCGGTTGGCGTTTCCGGCGTGGTCATGGTCAGTGGGAGGCCGCAGGGCTTTCAGGCCGAAGCTATACCGATGATTTCGACTTCAAGGCGGATGGGTTTGCCCGCCAGCGGATGATTGAAGTCGATCAGTGCGGAAGTCGCGTCGGTTTCGCGCACGAGTCCGGAGTATCTCGAACCGTCGGGAGCGACGAATTCCATGATGCTCAGGGCTTCGATGTTCTGCGTGGGCATATGTTCGCGCCGCACGCGCTCGACGAGTTCCGGGCGGTGCGGGCCGAAGGCTTCTTCGGCGGAAAGTTCGAACACCTTGCGGCTGCTGACGGGCAGGCCAACGATGAGTTTTTCCATTGCAGGCAGCATTTCGCCTGCGCCCAGTTTGAGCGTGGCGGGGGTGGCCTCGAATGTGGAGAGCAGCGGCTGCCCGTTGGTCAGGGTGATGCGGTAGTGCAGGGTGACGAGGCTGTCCGCGAGGATGGTCTGGTTCATCTGGTTCAAATGGGGTTCTCCGGTGAGGATTCCGTGTTCCTTTTTGTACGGAAATGGGCGATGAACATCAGGCCAACCCCCAGGGTGATCGCCGAATCAGCAAGGTTGAAGGCAGGCCAGTAATATGAGCCCGCGTGGAAAGAGAGAAAGTCGACGACCGCACCGTGGTTGAAACGGTCGATGACGTTGCCGAGCGCACCGCCGATGATGAGGGTGAAGGCGCACGGCAGCAGGCGCTCAAGGCGGTGTTGCCAGGTGAGTACCAGCAGCCATGCGCTGACTGCCAGCGCCAGCACGGCAAAGAACCAGCTTTGCCAGCCGGAGTGTTCGGCCAGGAAGCTAAAGGCCGCTCCTCGGTTGAAGGCGAGAATGAGGTCGAAGAAAAAGGTGACTTCGATCCGTCCGCCACGCGCGAGTTGAGGTTGGGCGAGCGCCCATTCTTTTGTCACTTGGTCGAGCACGATCACCACGCCGATGGACACAAGCCAGAGTGTCATGGTTCGGAGGGCATCCCGGCGCTCAGGCATGGCGGCGTGGCTCCCCCTCACCAAAGAGGTTGCTCATGCAGCGCCCGCAGAGCGTGGGGTGTTCGGTGTTTTGTCCTACGTCTTCGCGCACATGCCAGCAACGTTCGCATTTCGCGCCCTTTGCGGGAACGACCCGGATGTTGAACGCGCCGCGTGTGAGCAGGGCGGCGGAGGTGATGAAAACGAATTTGAGATCATCGCCAAGCGCTTCGAGCGCGGCAAAACATTCGCCCTCGGCGCTGAGGGTGACGGCGGCCTGCAAGTCCGCGCCAATCTCGCCCTTGATGCGCAGTTCTTCCAGCGCCTTCAGCACATCGGTGCGCACGGCTGCGATGTGCGCCCAGCGCACGGTGAGCGCCGCCTCGTCGGGTACTTCCGGCATGGCGTGCCAGGTTTGGAGCATCACGGAGTCTTCCGCATCATTGGTGAGGGTTTGCCAGATTTCTTCGGCGGTGAAGGCCAGGATCGGAGCCATCAGCCGCGTAAGGGTCTGGGTGATGTGCCAGAGCGCGCTTTGCGCGGAGCGGCGGGCAGAGGATTTTTCCGCCGTGGTGTAGAGGCGGTCTTTCAGGATGTTGAGATAAAACGCCCCCAGGTCTTCGGAACAAAAGGTTTGCAGCGCTTGGGCGACGCGGTGGAATTCGTAGCGCTCATAATCGGCCAGCGCCTGCGTTTGCAGGTTGCGGGTGAGGATGAGCGCGTAGCGGTCGATTTCCAGCCACTCTCCCACGGGCAGCATGTCCTTGGCCGCATCGAAGTCCGTGGTGTTGGCCAGCAGGAACCGTACGGTGTTGCGGATGCGGCGGTAGGCTTCGATGGTGCGCTTGAGGATTTCGTCCGAAAGGGCGACTTCGCCCGAGTAGTCGGTGGAAGCGACCCACAGGCGCAGGATTTCCGCGCCGTATTTGTCGGAGACTTCCTGCGGCAAAATGACGTTTCCAAGCGATTTGCTCATCTTGCGGCCCTGCCCGTCGACGGTGAAGCCGTGGGTGAGCAACGCGCGGTAGGGTGGATGGCCGTCGATGGCCGCGCCCGTGAGGAGCGAGGAATGGAACCAGCCGCGATGCTGGTCGGAGCCTTCGAGGTAGAGATCGGCGGCAGGCCCTTCGACGTGGCCGTCCGGGTGCGAGCCGCGCAGCACATGCCGGTGCGTGGTTCCCGAATCGAACCAGACATCCAGCGTGTCGGCGATTTTCTCAAAATCGGCGGCCTCAATCCCAAGCAGCTCGGCGGCGTCGAGCTTGAACCAGGCTTCGATTCCTTCTTTCTCGACCCGGCACGCCACTTCTTCCATCAATTCGACGGTACGCGGGTGCAAGTCTCCCGTTTCTTTATGGAGGAAGAAAGGAATCGGCACGCCCCAGGTGCGCTGGCGCGAAATGCACCAGTCCGGGCGACCGGCGATCATCGCGTGCAGGCGGGCTTGTCCCCAGGCAGGGAAAAAGCGGGTGCTTTCCACGCCTTTGAGCGCCCATTCACGCAGGGTGGAACCATCCGCCACCTTGCGATCCATGCCTACAAACCATTGCGTGGTGGCGCGGTATACAAGCGGAGTCTTGTGCCGCCAGCAGTGCATATAGCTGTGAACGATTTTTTCGTGCGAAAGCAGCGCACCGGCTTCAGCGAGTTTTTCGACGATGACGGGGTTGGCCTTCCAGATATCCATGCCGCCGAAAAATGGCAGATCGGCGGCAAAATGACCATCACCCTGAACGATGGACAGGATTTCATCGCTGCCGCGTCCGTAGGCAAGCCACGAATTGAAGTCATCCACGCCGTGCGCCGGAGCCGAATGCACGATGCCCGTTCCGGTGTCGACCCCCACATAGTTGGCGAGAAAAACAGGCGAAGGGCGATCATGGAACGGGTGGCGGAACTCGATCCTGTCAAGCGCCGCGCCTTTGGCAAGAGCGATGACCGTGCCGGCGAGCTTGTAGCGCACAAGCGCCGACTCGGCCAGTTCCCGTGCCAGCACGAGCAGGCGTTCGCCCGTGTCCACCAGCGCGTCCTCGCGTTCGGGAGGGACGTTGCGCGCCTGATTGGCGGGAATCGTCCACGGCGTCGTCGTCCAGATGACGGCGGCGGCAGGTTTTTCCAGCCCCGGCAGGCCGAATGCCCCGGCTAATCGGGCGGCGTGGTCTTCGCTTACGGGGAAGGCGATGTCAATGGCAGGCGAGGATTTGTCGGCATATTCCACTTCAGCCTCGGCGAGCGCGGAACCGCAGTCGAAGCACCAGTTCACCGGCTTCAACCCCTTGAAGACGTACCCGCGCTTCACCATTTCGGCAAGGGCGCGAATCTCACCCGCCTCGTTGGCAAAGTCCATCGTCAGATAAGGGTTCTCCCAGTCGCCGAGCACGCCGAGACGGATAAAATCGGCCTTCTGGAGTTCCACCTGTTCGGCAGCGTAGGCGCGGCACAACTCGCGCGTTTTGAAGGGGGGCAGACGCTTGCCGTGAGTGGTTTCCACCTTGTGCTCAATCGGCAGACCGTGGCAGTCCCAACCCGGCACGTAAGGCGCGTCAAACCCATCCAGCGTTTTGGCGCGAACGATGATGTCTTTCAGGATTTTGTTGAGTGCGTGCCCCAGATGCAGGCTGCCGTTGGCGTAGGGGGGGCCGTCATGCAGGATGAAGCGGGGCCGCCCTTTGCCGGCAACGCGGATTTTTTGATAAAGGCGTTGCCATCCGGCAATCCAGCCCGGCTCGCGCCTGGGCAGGTCGCCGCGCATCGGGAAGGTGGTATCGGGCAGATTGAGGGTTTTTCGGTAATCGACAGCCATGACGATCTGATCCTGAAGTTTCAGTTACGCAGGGTATTCGGATGTTGGGAAAACCAGCCGCGTGCCGCCTGTGTGTCCAGCCCGATCTGCGCCTTGAGCGCATCGAGCGACGGGAAGCGGCATTCATCGCGCAGCTTGTGAAGAAAATGTATCCGCAGGTGTGCACCGTAACACTTGCCCGACCAGTCGAGCAGGTGGACTTCCAGCCGGTACTGCGAGGCATTGGCTACGGTGGGACGGATACCGACATTGGCCACACCCTGGATGCGCTGCTCATTCAACCCCTCGACTTCCACTGTAAATACCCCGGAGAGGGCGGGGCGCCGGTGAGGAAGGGGGATGTTGAGCGTTGGAAAACCGATTTCCCGTCCGAGGCGGTTGCCGTGCGTGACCTGCCCGGCGATGCTGTAATGCCGCCCAAGCAGGCGTGCCGCATGAGCGAGATCGCCCGCTTCCAACGCCTTGCGCACGGCGGAGCTGGAGGCCCGTTCACCGGCAACGGACAAGGTTGGCATGGCTTCTACCCCGAAGCCGTGCGCCAGCCCTGCCGCCTGTAACATGGCAAAGTTTCCGTTACGGAGCGTACCAAAGCGAAAATCGTCGCCTATCAACAGGTGACGCACTTTCAGACCGCGCACCAGCACGGACTGGATGAATTCTTCCGCGCCAAGACCGGAAAAACGGGCGTCGAACCGCTGCACATGCGCGTGGTTGACGCCGTTGTCGCCGAACAGCAGCAGTTTTTCGCGCAGGGAAGTCAGGCGCGTGGGCGCATCGGGCAGGGAAAAGAACTCACGCGGATGCGGCTCAAAAGTCAGTACCGACGCAGGCAGCTCAAGCGTACCCGCCCTGTCGGCGAGCAGCCTCAGCAACGCCTGATGCCCAAGGTGCAGACCATCGAAGTTGCCGATGGTAAGCACGCAAGGCTGTCCGGCGGGAGCGTGGAAACCGCGAAAGAACCGCATGTCATATCACCTGTGCCGCCAGCCAGAAAAAGATTGCCGACAGTAGCATTGACACGGGGAAGGTAAGCACCCAGGCGATGAGGATGGAGCGGATGGTTCCTCCTTGCAGGCCGGTGCGGCTGGCGACCATCGTGCCCGCGACGCCGGAGGAAAGGACGTGAGTGGTCGAGACCGGCAGGCTGTAAAGGTTGGCGACCCCGATGGCCAAAGCGGCGGTGATCTGGGCGCTCATGCCCTGTGCGTAGGTCATGCCCCGTTTGCCGATACGCTCCCCCACGGTGATGACCACGCGCTTCCAGCCTACGACAGTGCCAAGCCCGAGCGCAAAGGCGACAGCGAAGACGACCCAGACCGGGGCATATTCGGCGGCGGCAGTGAGGTCTTTGCGCAGGCGGCTGAGGTCGGCTTTTTCGGTGGCTTCGATCCCGGAGAGTTTGCTGACCTGGCGTGCCATGTCGTCGAGGCATAGCAGTTCCCGGCGAACCTGGACACGCTGGGCAGCATCCAGTTCGCCGAGGTTTTTGATGTCTTTCAGGTTTTGCAGCAGGCTTTGGACGGTTTCCTCGGTGTGCGCGATTTCGCAGCGATAATGCTGTGGCGTGGAAGACGAGGTTTCCCGGAGGATTGGAGGCCGGGCCTTGAGAGGAGCCTCGCCCAGCCGATTTTGGTGGCGCAGGTAAGTCCGCTGCATATGCGCGGCAGCGTCACGTGTTCGCTCGATCTGGTAGGGGCTGGCATCCATGCTTACAACATATTGTGCGGGAATGAAACCGATCAGCACCAGCATGATGAGGCCGATGCCTTTCTGCCCGTCGTTGGAGCCGTGCACAAAACTGACCGCTATGGCGGAGAGTACGAGCACGAGGCGGTTCCAGAACGGAGGTTTCCTGATTTTGTTGTTGTCGGCGCGGGGTTCCAGGGCGGAATGCATCTTCGCATAAGGGCGCCAGCG
This sequence comes from Azoarcus sp., assembly GCA_031274995.1. Lineage (GTDB taxonomy): Bacteria > Pseudomonadota > Gammaproteobacteria > Burkholderiales > Rhodocyclaceae > WRNU01. The sequence continues at coordinate 4,637 of JAISPJ010000030.1, read as the reverse complement.
TTTGAGGCCCAGCAGGATGAGACCGGCGATGAGGAATCCCGCCATCGGCGAGAAGATTAGTGACATTACGATGTCGATCGCTTTTTGCCAGTTGATGCCTTCCGCGACGGAAAGTTCGTTGAGCAGGGCATTGGCGATGCCGACGCCCAGGATGGAGCCGATGAGCGTGTGGGAACTGGAAGCGGGAATGCCGAAATACCAGGTGCCGAAATTCCAGGCGATAGCGGCAGCCAGTAGCGAAAACACCATCGCCATCCCTTGCCCGGTGTTGACGTTGATGAGAAGTTCGACAGGCAGCAGATGGACGATGGCGTAGGCGACGCCCACACCGCCAAGCAGCACGCCGAGAAAATTAAAAATGCCCGAGAGGATCACGGCGCGGTAGGGCGACATGGCGCGGGTGTAGATCACTGTGGCCACCGCGTTGGCCGTGTCGTGAAATCCGTTGATGAATTCAAACGCAAGGACGAAAAAAAGAGCAAATGCAAGGCCGAGGCCAATCCAGATATTTGGTATGCCGAGAGATTCGAGCATGATGATTTGTTTTGTTGCCGTGTCAGAAAGAGAAAAAATGCTTGGCTGGGACGGGATCGAGCTTGTCGAGCAGTTTGAGCAGGGGATGAAGGTCGCGGTAGCGTCCGCACACCTTGCGCAAGTGGCGCATCAGCAGTGGCAGGCTGGATAGATAGCCTTCCTTGCCGTCACGGTGGCAGAGCCGCGCGAAGATTCCGACCACCTTGATGTGGCGTTGCACGCCCATCCATTCGTAATCACTATAAAACCCGGCGAAATCGGCCCGCACGGGCAGGCCGGACCTGCGCGCCATTTCCCAGTAGCGCGCGAGCAGGTCGAGCGTGAAATCTTCTTCCCACTCGATGTAGGCATCCTTGAAAAGCGAAACCAGATCGTAAGTGAGGGGGCCATAGACTGCGTCCTGGAAATCGATGATGCCGGGATTTGCTCCTTCGCCCTCCGGGATGACCATCAAATTGCGCGAATGGTAGTCGCGGTGGACGAACACTTTCGGTTCGGCGAGGTTGACAGCGATGATTTTGTCGAAGACATCCATCAGCGTGTTTCTGTCTTCCTCGTCGAGCATGACGCCCTTGTGGCGGGCGATGTACCAGTCCGGGAACAACATTAGTTCGCGTCGCAGCAACTCGCCGGAATACTCCGGCAGCACGCCCGGCTGGCTCGCGGCCTGAATGGCGAGCAGCGCGCCAATTGCGTCGGCATACAGGTGCGCGGCGGTGTGTGGTGTGCAATCTGGCGCGTTCAATCGGCTAAGGTAGGTTTCGTTGCCGAGATCGGACATGAGCAAAAAGCCCTGTTCCGGGTTTTCCGCCAGGATTTCGGGTACGTGGACGCCCGCTGCGCCAAACAGGCGGTCGATAGCGAGCCACGGGCGGCAATCTTCCTGCCCGGGCGGTGCGTCCATGACGATCAGACTGGTGCGCCCTCTTGCGAGAGGAGGCGAATTGGAATCGCCTTCGGGAAAAGTAACCCGGAAATACCGTCGAAAACTTGCGTCAGCCGAAGCGCAGGCAAGACTGTGGTGAGCGTCTGGCAGTGTTTGCTCCAGCCACTGCTTCAGTTGATCGATCCGAGGCAAAACAGGCGCTCCACAATGATTGTTCGTGTAAAATTTCACAATTCTATCAGGCGGCCAGCCACGGCTTCCAAATTTTGTTTTGATGGGGATCATTTTGCGGATTGGGGGTCTGAAGACACATATTCGGCTTATTCCACTGTTGTTGTGGTGCATGTCAGTCGGATTGTGGGCGGGCCCGGCGCAAAATGATTTTTCTGGCCCGCTTTCCGAACCATCGGGAGAACCGCCGCAGGCGGTTGATCGCCGGAATGGCGCGGATGAAGGCACGGCGGCCAGTGCGCCCGGTGTCCGCAGGAAAACGGAAAACACTCCCGAAGCGAACAACGCTGCCACGCAAGCAAACCGTATCGAGTTGTTTCGGCAGATGTTATCGGCGGCTTCTTTGGGCGGACCCAACTCCGACCCCGACCCCGACCCCGAATCCAAACTCAACCACACACCGTCAAAACCGGGCGTCCCGGAATCGCAAACAGAGGGCGAGACCCATATTTCCGCGCTGCGTGTCTACAGCGCGCACGCAATTGACGTGGTGGCCGAAGGCGAAGTCGAGCTGCGGCGCGATGCGCTTACATTGACCGCCGACCGCCTGACCTATCGTGAGCCTGCCGACGAAGTGCAGGCCGAAGGCAATGTCTGCCTGCGCCAAGGTAACGGCAGGTCTGAAATGTCAGGCTCCTCGGCTTCATTTGTCGTGGGGGCATATACCGGCGAGTTCGTCGAACCGAAATATTCGATGACCCGTGTCCGTCCGTCGCGCGAAAAAGGTGCGCCGCCAAGAACGGTATTGGGCGGCGGCCAGGCAGATTCGCTGCGGATCGAAGGCGAGAATCAATACCGTGCCACGAACGCGACGTGGTCAACCTGTTCGGGCTCCAGCCCTGACTGGTACATCAAGGCGGGATTACTCGAACTTGATTATGACCGCGAAATCGGTACTGTCCGAAATAGTACGCTGGTGTTCAAAAACGTACCGCTTTTCTGGCTGCCCTGGGCGGAATTTCCGCTGGCTGGCCAGCGTCACTCCGGGATCCTGCCGCCCGCGATGGAATCATCGACCAAGACAGGGTTCGGTTTCACCGTTCCCTACTACTGGAACATTGCGCCCAATTACGATCTTACGCTGGTTCCGCGTTACATGAGCCGTCGCGGGATGCAGCTTGGGGCCGAGGCGCGCTATTTGGGCGCGACTTACAACGGAATGGCCAGGGCCGAATATATGGCGCGTGACAACATCACCGGCCAGGACCGCTCGCTCGGTTCCCTGCTGCATCGTCAATGGCTGACTTCTGCCCTGTACGGTTCGATCGATTTAAACGCAGTGTCGGACGACCGGTATTTCGAGGATTTGAGCACACGGATTTCCATGTCGTCCAGGGTTAACCTGCTGCGCGAAGGACGGCTGATGTACGTTGGGGGCGGCTGGTGGAATCTTTCGGCATTGGCTCAGAGCTACCAGACGCTTTCTCCCGATCCCGTCAATCCGGTCGTCACGCCGTACCGTCGTTTGCCGCAAGTCGCGCTCAATGCGATGCGTCCCGGCGAATTCAGTGGGTTCATGGGGACTTCCGGGCTTGACCTTGCCTGGAAGAGTGAATTCGTGCGTTTCGTTCATCCAGACGACGTCCGCGCCGACGCGACGCGCATCACAGCCTATCCACAGTTGTCGTTACCCCTGCAATGGCCCGGTTTCTATATCACGCCGAAAATCGGGCTGCATTACACCCGTTACAGCATCGACCGGGAACAACCCCTGCCGGGGATGCGCGATTCGATCACCCGTTCCATACCGGTTTTCTCGGTTGATTCCGGCCTGACCTTCGAGCGGGATACCAATCTGTTCGGGCGCGATTACATCCAGACCCTCGAGCCGAGGGTTTATTACCTCAATACCGCGTATCGCCGGCAGGACGACATCCCGTTGTTCGACACCAGCCGCTACGACTTCGGGTTCGCGCAGATTTTCAGCGAAAATCTTTATACCGGCGGGGATCGTATCGCCAACGCCAACCAGTTGACTGCCGCCGTCACCTCACGCCTGATTAATCCTGTCACGGGCACCGAGAACTTGCAGGTGATACTGGGGCAGCGTTATTACTTCCAGGGTCAGCGCGTTACCCTCAACTACAAAGACGAATTCGGCATCGTGCAAAACCTGGAGGAACCGCGCACCAGGCAAAGCGCCGACGTGCTTGCCGGGTTCAGCGTGCGGATGGGCAGGTATGCCTCGTTCGACTCCCTGTGGCAATACAATCCAAGCGAAGGCCAGACTGAACGTTATACTGCGACCCTGCGCTACAACCCCGGCCATACCCGCGCAGTCAATCTCAGCTATCGTTACGCGAACAACATCCTGCGGGATATGGGTATTTCCGGTCAGTGGCCTTTGTGGGGCAGGTGGTATGGAGTTACCCGCCTGACCTATTCGCTCATGGATTCCAAGATGACGGAAACTATCGCCGGTCTTGAATACAATGGAGGCTGTTGGGTTTTGCGCATGGGCGCGCACCGCTACACGACCCGTGCGCATGAATCCAACAACGCCTATTTTCTGCAACTCGAACTCAACGACTTCACCAGCATCGGCCCCGGCGGAAACGTGGTTCACCTCATCGAACGCAGCGTGCCCGGCTATGGCAGGATCAACGAGTCAAGTGCCGGCCTGCTCAGGGATTGAGGTTCATGGCCAGACAAAGGGTTGAAGGGCGAAGGCGAGATACCAAAACTTTTTTCGGATGGACATGAATCAATTCTTCCTCAAAGCGTTTTTCGGTGCCGTTTTGGCTTGTTCCACACTCACACTGGTACAGGCTGCCCCGACCGAAGTTGACCGCATCGTTGCCATCGTCAACTCCGAGTCCATCGCTTCGTCCCAACTGCGCGACCGTATGATAAGTGTCCGTCAGAACCTTCAAAAACAGGGATTGCAGGAACAGATGCCGTCCCTGGAAGATCTCGAACGGCAAATCCTCGAACAACTCATCCTGGAGCGCATCCAGTTGCAACAGGCACGCAATGCCTCGATCCA